>JAYVML010000049.1:0-6234 GCA_043758955.1 Novosphingobium sp.
GTCGGTCATCGCCCAACCGCATCGGCACATTTGTCGTGATTGGCTGACACCCGATGCCCCTCTGTTTGTTCACGTGGCCTAGATGTGGCGATGTCGTTCGTGTGCTCAAATGAGCAGCCCGATCGCGGCGTGGATAGTCAATGCCAACAAGCACAGAGTCGACAGCGCAAACAGAATGAAGCGGACCAAAATCCGGTTCCACGTCGCCTGCACGATGCTGTGCACAATGCGGAGGCCGACATAGCCCCAGGCAAGAGCGAGGTTAAGCCGCATGTCATCGCCCATCAGTACGAGCACCACGACAATTGCGTAGAAGAGCGTCGGCTGCTCCATCAGATGGATATAGTTATGCGCCTTCCACTGCGCCTTCTCGTCGACCACCCCATCCAGCGCTCCGGGCTTGCTGCCAACGCGCGTGCTGAGATCGATCCCGACAGCTTTCATCGCGGGCAAACGGGTAAGAACCATCCATATCAGCATTATGAGGGACCAAGCAATCAACGCGACGACCGGACCGAGTAGTGGATTATGTGCCATGATTGAGCCGCTCCTTTGACGTAACCTTGGGGCAGATCAGCGCCGTTCACAATAGGAGGCTGCGCTGCGTAGGGCTGAAACAGGCGGGTTTTAGGAACAGCATGACTTCTATGCGCGACGTTGGGGCGCGTAGCGGACATGCCATTAAACGACTGCTTTGTTATCGACAGGCGCTTCAATCCTGGGCCAGCCTATCGCGTCTTCATGACCGCGGCGGCTCTCAAGCCAGAAGCTCCAGTCCTGCGGCAGCAGCGAAAAAGGCGCGGGGTGAGCAAGTTCTCGCGCAGCCCAAACCGGCCAGTGCGGGTTGGCAAGTGCAGGTCGGCCGAGAAATACCAGGTCCGCTGACCCATCCTCAACAATGCGATTTGCAAGCTGCGGCGCCCCAAGATTCCAGCTGATCCCCACCGGTATGTCGACTTGCTGGCGCAGCCGGGCCCCGCGCTCGACCATGAAACCCAACGTGTTGAAAGGGCGCTCGTTCATATCGTCGGTGTTGAAGCCCAGGCTCAGATCGGCCAAGTCCACACCATGCTCTTTCATCCGAGTAACCGCCGCGATGGAATCGTCGAACGTCACGCCGTCGGGATGGAGATCGTCCGAGCCGAGCCGGATCGTCAGCGGTAGTCGTTCGGGCCATACCTCACGTACTGCATCAATCGTTTCGAGGTGAAATCTAAGGCGGTTTTCCAGCGTGCCGCCGTACTCATCGTCGCGCTGGTTCGCGAGCGGCGAAAAGAAGCTGGCGCCAAGGTAGCCATGCGCGAAATGGAGCTCCAACCATTCGAACCCGGCTTCAAGTGCGCGCTTGGCTGCTGCGGCATACTCTTTGTATATCTGCTGGATTTCATGGCGGGATAACGGACGAACTGGGTGCGTGAACTTTCCGCCATATGTTAGTGGTGATGGTCCCACCACTTGCCAGCCATCGGGGTGATCAGGGGCGAGCTGGGTGCCGCCCTCCCAAGGCTTAAGAAGGCTTCCCTTCCGTCCTGTGTGCCCCAGTTGGATCGCTGGAACGGCTCCCATCGTTTTCACAATTTCGGTTACGCGGGTCAAACCTTCGAGCTGCGCATCATCGTAGATCCCGGCGCAGGTTGTGCTCGTGCGCCCATCGGCGGTGATTGCGAGCTGCTCGGGAAAGATCAGTCCGAACCCGCCCGCAGCTCGTGCACCCAATAGCATGACATGATAGTCGTTCATCAGCCCGTCGCGCGAGCGGTACATTGTCATCGGTGACATCGCGATGCGATTGCGCAGGGTCACGTCCTTGATAGTGAGTGGACTGAAGAGATTGGGCAACATTCGCCTCCGATGGTTTTGACGCACCGACTCACGGTTAGTTGCGAACCAACTTGACGCCTGCAAGGTTAATGCAAAGAATTTGGCTGAGCTAGTCGAAGGTTCAAAAAGCCACGGTTGATCGACTTAACCCAATTAAGCCGCAAATTGATCAAGCAGGGGAAATTGGACCGTTCGCTCCGATCGCGCTAGCTGATCATGCTAGGCCGCGTTGACAAAAGACTGTAGCCATATTCGCGCAGCAGCGAGGTTGAGGAAGCTCTCGAATGACAGGACAGACTTGTCGTAGCGGGTTGCGATGCGGCGTTGTTGTTTCAGCTTTCCAAACATGCGCTAGACGCGGTTGCGGTCTTTGTATCGTCGATAGTCGGGATGGACCTGTCAACGCCGGTATAAAATAGGGCCATTCAGGTTGAACAAAGAGCCGCTGGCTGAGGCTGGGTTTGATCGGCGTCGGGGACAAGGGCTGGTGCTGGCCGAACTTCTCGAACAGCAGCATGGCCAGGAAGCTTGGGCCAGCCCAGCCGCGCGGCACGACGTGGAACGGCGCTGGTGGCTGCGTGATCGCCTCCCAATCGCGGCAGGAGAACTTCTCGCGAACGGTCTGGATGACCTTCCACTCGCGCGGGATCGCTGCAAGGCTGGAATTAAGCCGAGATCGGATTGGCCGCTTCCAAAGCTCGCATCGGCTCCTCGGCTTGCATCGGCTTGAGACCGAGCTTTGCAAAGAGCGCCGCATCTTTGCTATCTCCTGCATTCGCGGTCGTGAGCAGCTTTGCGCCGGTAAAGAGGCTGTTTGCTCCGGCCATGAAACATAAAGCCTGCGTGGCCTCGCTCATGCTTTCGCGTCCGGCAGAAAGACGAACCATGCTGCGCGGCATGGTAATGCGGGCGACCGCAACGGTGCGCACAAATTCGATATCATCGATCTTCGCTAACGGTGTGTCGGCCAGCATGTCGCCAAGTACTGTCCCTCGGATGGGCACCAGTGCGTTGACCGGAACACTCTCGGGATGCCGCGGCAAGGTCGCGAGGGTATGGAGAAAGCCGACCCGGTCCTCGCGGCTCTCACCCATGCCGACTATCCCGCCGCAGCAGACCGCTATTCCGGCCGCGCGAACTTCTTGCAGCGTGTCGAGCCGTTCCTGGAATGTGCGGGTTGAAATGATTGCCCCGTAATTTTCGGGCGAGGTGTCGATGTTGTGGTTGTAATAGTCGAGCCCCGCATCGGCCAGGCGGGTGGCTTGATCCGGTGACAGCATCCCAAGCGTCATGCAGGTCTCCAGCCCCATCGCCTTGACCCCCGCAACCATGTCGCAGACCGCGTCCATGTCACGCTCCTTAGGCTCGCGCCACGCAGCCCCCATGCAGAACCGCTGCGATCCCGAGGCTTTGGCCTCGGCGGCTGCGGCGAGGACGGCACCAACATCCATTAATTTCTCGGCCTTGAGGCCGGTTTTCGCGACTGTTGATTGCGAACAGTAGCCGCAGTCTTCAGGGCATCCGCCAGTCTTGATCGACAGAAGGGTACAAAGTTGGACTTCGCCCACCGCGTGGTGTGCGCGATGAACCTCGGCGGCGCGCAAAACGAGATCCGTGAACGGCAGATCAAATAGCGCGCGAAGTTCGGCGCGGGTCCAGTCGGTGCGGGTCATGAAATTATTCCTGAAAAGCTACGGACGAAATCAGGGGGGGCGATCACCCAAGCATGGCGTCAACGCAAAGCCAAGAAGTTTGCGAAGATCGATGAGGCGCGATGTCGGTCGAGGATCCAAAAAGTCAGAGAATTGGGCGAGGTTTCCCTTACCTCGGAGATTTCGTTCACCGGTTCCGGCCGAATGGCGGACATTGGACAATCATTGCTCTTTCCCTGCGGATTCCGACGATGGCGCGCATGTATTCCGATCTGATGCCGCGCAGCGTTCCGATTTCATCGCGCGCAGGTGAAGCACCTGATCGTCGTTGTTGATGGCACTATGCCTGGCTGTCGGTCAAGCGGCTTCGGCGCTGGTGTGGCGTCGCATGGATTCACCGTTGATTTCGATGCGATGGGCATTGTGAACGAGGCGATCGAGGATGGCATCGGCGTAGGTGGGATCGCCGATCATCTCATGCCACCTGGCGACGGGAAGCTGGCTGGTGACGAGGGTCGAGCGGCTGCCATATCGGTCCTCGAGGATTTCCAGAAGGTGGTGGCGGGCATTGCCATCGAGCGGTTCGAGCCCCCAGTCGTCGAGGATCAGGAGATCAACCCGGGCGAGGCTCTTCATGCGCGCGGCGATGCGGCCATCGCCTTTGGCGAGGGCCAGTTCGTCGATCAGCCGGGGCAGCCGGGTGTAAAGGACCGAGTGGTTATCGCGGCAAGCCTTGTGGCCGAGCGCACAGGCGAGCCAACTCTTGCCGACCCCGGTCGGCCCGATAATTGCGCAGTTCTCGTGTTTGGTGATCCAGTCCCCCTTGATCAGCATGTCGAACAGCCGACGATCGAGCCCGCGCGAAGCGCGGTAATCGACGTCCTCAGGCACGGCGTGGTGTCGCAGGCGGGCGTGGCGGAGCCGCAGCGCCAGACGCCGGTCATTGCGATAAGTGGCTTCATGATCGAGCAGCAGCGCCAACCATTCGGCATGCCCCAGACCGGCAGCTTCATCATTGCTGGCAAGATCAGCAAAAGCCTGGGCCATGCCAGTGAGGCCCAGCTGGCTCAGCTGATCAAGGGTTGGATGTTTCAGCATTCTCGTTTCCTTTCAGTGCCATTTCTTTTCAGTGGTAGTACTTTGAGCCCCGGATGTTGGAGTGGTCGATCGGCGCCCGGTCCGGGGATTTGGGCACCGGAACCTTGTCGAGCCCCTTCTCGAGGATCGATTTGACCGAAGGGTAATTACGGGCCTGGATTTCCAGCGCGCGCAGCGCGGCAGCCTCGAGCCGTTCAGGCCCAAAGCGCTTTTCAAGGCTGATGATCCCCAGGCACGAGCGGTAGCCTTGCTCGGGATGCGGACGCCCCTCGATGATCTTCTCGACCAGCATCGATAGCATCGGCCCGATCCGGGCCGCTTCCTCGCGGATCTTGGCCGGAGTCCATTCGCCGTATCGGCGGTGGCTCGACGGCATGTGCTCCGGGATCGTCGTATGCCGCCCGTTGCCAGATCCACGCATGTGCACCGCGATGCGCTCGCCGCCCAGGAACACCTCCACCGTGCGGACCGTAAAGCGCGCCTCGACCTCGCGACGCGCAAAGCGATAGGGCACCGAGTAATGGTGCCGGTCGAGGGCAATGTGGTAATCGAGCCCAACCCGGCATCGCTTCCATTCGGCGTGGACCCAGGGATCCGTCGGCAGCGGCTTGAGGCTCGGCACGTCGATTTCCACGAACATCTGGCGGCGCGTTTTTCCAAACTGGCGCACCACCCGCACATCGTTGAGCAGCGCCAGGCATTCGGCGATTGCCGCATTGACCTCGGCCAGGCTGTAAAAGGTCCGATTGCGCAACCGGCCCAGCAGCCAGCGCTCGACGATCCCGACACAGGCTTCAACCTTGGCTTTGTCGCGCGGTTTTCTTGGCCGCGCCGGCAGCACCGCCGTGCCGTAATGGCGCGCCATGTCGGTGTAGCTGCGGTTGACCATCGGATCGAACAGGCACGCCTTGATCACCGCGACCCTGGCATTATCGGGCACCAGCAGTTGCGGCGCCCCGCCAAAGAAGGCGAAGGCCGCGTTGTGACTATCGATCCAGTCACCCATCTGTTCGGTCCAGGTGGCATAGGCGAACGACAGGCTCGAGCCGCCCATCACCGCCACGAAGATATGCGCATCGCGGATCTCGCCAGTCTGGCGGTCAACCACCGGTACCTTGTCGCCGGCATAGTCGATGAACAGCTTCTCGCCGCCGCCGTGGTTCTGCCGCATCGTCAGCGGCAGCCGACCTTCCCAACCCCGGAACAGGTCGCAAAACCGGCTGTAGCGATACCCATCCGGGTGTTCGGCGATGTACTCTTCCCACAAGACCTGCAGCGTCACGTGCTTGCGCTTCATCTCGCGCGCCACCACCGACCAGTCCGGCTCCGGCAGCTTGCGACGTCCCGGCTTCACCCCGGGCGCACCGTAAAGGCGCTGTTCAAGGTCCGTGTCACTAATTTCCAGCGACACAGGCCATATAAGCTTGGCGCGCGTAAAACGCTTCAGCGTGTCACGCACAGTTGTTGAACCAACCCCGATCCGCTCGGCCACAACGCGCGTCGAAAGCCCTGCTTCCAAGCTCAAACGCAAAATCTCGCGCACGTGGCGCATCACTACCCTCCTCGTCGACATCCATTCGCTCCTGGCTGTTTCTCAGCCGGAATGAATGGCCCCAACGATCAGGCTTCACATCACTTGAAAATGCGCGCGATCATCTCGGAA
>JAYVML010000050.1:0-27993 GCA_043758955.1 Novosphingobium sp.
CCGCGCGGCTGGACGGCGATCACTACGTGGTCAACGGCACCAAGCAGTTCATTTCAGGCGCGGGCTATAATGACATTTACGTCTGCATGGTCCGCACCAGCGACGACCGGACCAAAGGCATCTCGTGCCTGGTGGTTGAAAAGGACACCCCGGGGCTTAGCTTTGGCACCCCCGAAAAGAAGCTCGGCTGGAACGCCAGCCCGACCGCGCAAGTGGTATTCGAGGATTGCCGGGTACCAGCGGCCAACCGCGTCGGAGCCGAGGGTGACGGGTTCCGCTTCGCCATGGCCGGGCTCGATGGCGGGCGGCTCAACATCGGGGCGTGTTCGCTCGGCGGGGCGCAGCGCTGTCTCGACGAGGCGATCAAGTACACCAAGGAGCGCCAGCAGTTCGGCCAACCGATCGCGGACTTTCAGAACACCCAGTTCATGCTCGCCGATATGGCCACCGATGTCGAAGCGGCGCGTGCCTTGCTATACCTGGCGGCCGCCAAGGTCAGCGCCAATGCGCCTGACAAATCGCGGTTTTCGGCCATGGCCAAGCGGCTGGCCACCGACTCGGGCTCGAAGGTGGTCAACGATGCGCTGCAATTGTTCGGCGGCTACGGCTATCTGAAGGACTACCCGATCGAACGCTTCTGGCGCGATCTGCGCGTGCATTCGATCCTCGAGGGGACCAACCAGGTGATGCGAATGATCGTTGGCCGGGACTTGCTGCGGCAATGAGCGGCGAGATCCTGATCACCCGCGAAGGCGCGGCTGGAATTCTCTCGCTCAATCGCCCGGCGGCGCTGCACGCGCTAACGCTCGATATGTGCCGCGAATTGAGCGCGGCGCTGGCCGAATGGCAGGGTGATCCCGGCGCAGAGACAGTTATCATTGACCATGCCGAGGGGCGCGGGTTCTGTGCGGGCGGCGATATCGCCTTCCTGCGCAATTCGGCGCTGAACGATGGCGGTGTATCGGGGCGCGAATTCTTTCACGACGAATACCAGCTCAACCATCAGATCTTCACTTATCCCAAGCCGGTGGTGGCCTTCATGGACGGGATCACGATGGGCGGCGGGGTCGGGATTGCGCAGCCCGCCAGGTTCCGCGTCGCGACCGAGAATACCCGGCTGGCCATGCCCGAAACCGGGATCGGGCTGTTCCCGGATGTTGGCGGCGGCTGGTATCTATCGCGTTTGCCCGGACGGATCGGGCAGTTCCTCGCGCTGACCGGGGCGCGGCTCGATGGGGCCGAATGCAAATGGTCGGGCCTTGCCACGCACTATCTGCCACATGATGCGCTACCCGAAGCCAAAGCGCGGATTGCCGCCGGGCACGAACCGGGCGGGGTTTTGTCCGCGCTCGCGGTCACCCCCCCCCCGCCGCGGATCGAAGCCAACGCCGCGCTGATCGCCAAGCACTTCGCCTCGGACCGGTTCGAGGATATCCTTGCCAGTCTGGAGCGCGAGGACAGCGTCTGGGCGGCCAAGGAACTCGCTACTTTGCAGACCAAGAGCCCGCAAACCTGCAAGGTCGCGCTGCGCCAACTGCATGACAGTCTGGCCTGCGACAGTTTTGCCGACAACATGGCGATGGAATATCGGATCGCCAGCCGGGTGCTGACCCTGCCCGATTTCGCCGAGGGGGTGCGTGCGGTGATCGTTGACAAGGATCACGCGCCCAAGTGGAACCCGTCAAGGCCCGAAGGCGTGACCGACGAAATGATCAACGAAATCTTTGCCCCGCTGCCCGCCAGCGAAGAATGGACCCCGCTATGACTTACGAAACCATCCTCACCGAACAGCGCGGGGCGGTCACGCTGATCACGCTCAACCGGCCGGCCTCGCTCAACGCGCTCAATTCGCGGGTGCTGGACGAGCTGATTGCCGCTTTCGCCGCGTTCGAAGCTGATCCCGGCCAACGCTGTGCGGTGCTCACCGGGTCGGGCGAAAAAGCCTTCGCCGCCGGGGCTGACATCAAGGAAATGGGCGATAAACCCGCATCCCAATTCTACGCCGAGGACTTCTTTGCCAAATGGACCAGCCATCTGGTCAAGGCCACGCGCAAGCCATGGATTGCTGCGGTTAACGGCTTTGCACTGGGCGGCGGGTGCGAGCTGGCGATGATGGCGGATTTCATCATCGCGGCTGACAGCGCGCGGTTCGGGCAGCCCGAGATCAAGCTGGGGGTCGGCCCCGGCATGGGCGGATCGCAGCGGCTTACGCGGGCAATCGGCAAGGCCAAGGCGATGGAAATGTGCCTGACCGGGCGGATGATGGGCGCGGAAGAAGCCGAGCGTTCGGGCTTGGTCGCGCGGGTAGTGCCGCTGGCCGATCTGGTCGCCGAAGCGCTCAAAACCGCCACCGAGATCGCCGCGATGCCGCCCTTGGCCGCAATCGCGAACAAGGAGATGGTCAACGCTGCGTTTGAGACCACGCTCGACCAAGGCCTGCTGATGGAACGCCGGATTTTCCAGGTGCTAACCGCGACGCAGGACAAGGCCGAGGGGATGACCGCATTTATCGAGAAGCGGCCGGGCGTTTGGGCGGGCCGCTAAACACACCACCCCCGTTCGTGTCGAGCGAAGTCGAGACACCAGCGCATCGCATCTCGACTACGCTCGATGCGAACGGATTTCGGAGTGATTGGAAATGAGCAAAATCGCCTTTATCGGCCTTGGCAATATGGGCGGCGGGATGGCTGCCAATCTGGTCAAGGCCGGGCACGAAGTCCGCGCGTTCGATTTGTCAGCTGAGGCTGTCACCCGCGCACAAGGCAACGGTTGTTCGGTCCATCCAACCGTCAGCGAGGCAGTGCAGGGCGTCGATGCGGTGGTGTCGATGCTGCCCAACGGCAAAATCGTCGAGAGCGTTTATGCCGCCGAAGTGATCGGAAAAGCACCGCAATCAGCTGTGCTGGTCGACTGCTCGACCATCGACGTCGATACCGCGAGGTTCGTCGCCGCAACTGCAGCAACCTCTGGCTACGCCATGGTCGACGCCCCGGTCTCGGGCGGGATCGCAGCGGCGAATGGCGGAACGCTGACCTTCATGGTCGGGGGCAGCGATGCAGCGTTCGCGCAGGGTGAGCCGATCTTGTCAGCGATGGGCAAGGCGGTGATCCACGCGGGCGCGAGCGGTGCGGGGCAAGCCGCGAAGATCTGCAACAACATGATTCTCGGCGCGAGCATGATCGCGACTTGCGAGGCGTTTGTCTTGGCCGAAAAACTGGGCCTCGACCTGCAGACGTTCTACGACATTTCATGCAAGGCCTCGGGCCAGTCATGGTCGATGACCAGCTATTGTCCGGTTGCCGGTGTTGGCCCGGCCAGTCCAGCCGACAACGGCTATGAAGGCGGATTTGCTGCGGTCTTGATGCTCAAAGACCTCAACCTGGCGATGGAAGCTGCGGCGGGCGTTGGTGCCAATGTGCCGATGGGTGTGCGCGCGCAGGAACTGTACGAACAATTCACCGCGGCGGGCCATGGCGGAACCGATTTCTCGGGCATCATCAAGACGCTGTGATCGGTTCTGCACCGCACCACCGGCTAATGCCGTTCCTCGCCGTCGCGGCCGGGATCGCCAGCTTTTCGCTGATGGACGGATTGATGAAGGGTGCCAGCTTGGCGGTGGGAGCCTTTAGCGCAATGTTGTGGCGCTCGCTGACCAGCGCCACGGTACTAACACCATGGTGGGCGGCGCAAGGTAGCGGGTGGCCGCGCGGCGAAGTCTTGCGGCTGCACGCGCTGCGCGGCCTCAACTCGGCGGCGATGGCCACCAGTTTCTTCTGGGGGCTGAAATTCCTGCCATTGGCCGAGGGTATGGCGATCTCATTTATTGCGCCGTTGATCGCGCTGTACCTCGCCGCCGTCATGCTTGGCGAAAGCGTGGGCCGGCGCGCGGTGATCGCGTCTGTGCTGGGGCTGGCGGGGGTGGCAGTGATCGCCGGGGCGCGGCTCGGCAGCGGCGGATACAGCCGCGACGCCGCGCTGGGGATCGCCGCAATCCTGTTTTCGGCGGTGTTATACGCGTGGAACCTGATCCTTCAGCGCCAGCAGGCGCTTTTGGCGCGCCCGCGCGAAGTGGCGACTTTCCAGGCGCTGTTCACCAGCCTGTTCCTCGGCCTGCTCGCCCCGTGGCTGTTGCAACGGCCGGATCTTCTGGTGGCGCTGCATTTGGGAGCTGCCGCCCTGCTGGCGACGGTATCGCTAATGCTGATCTCGTGGGGCTATGGCCGCGCGGAAACGCAGATGCTGCTCCCGCTGGAATACAGTGCGTTCATCTGGGCCGCGATCATCGGCTGGTTTATGTTTCATGAGGCGCTGACGCTGCCGACGGCGGCGGGCGCGGTGCTGATCGTGATCGGCTGCTGGATCGCCGCGCGTGGCCATATCGAGCAAGTCGCGCTGTAAGCGCGTCGCCCCACTCCCCCTTGACGAAACCCCGATTCCCGCGCATCGGCGGCGCCGACAGCCAGTCCTGCCGCATCCGCTATCGGGGCGCGCACGCAGCAGGGGCTCCACATCTGCAGGAGATATTTGCGCATGACCCAGGTCGGACAGGACTCGCTCGAAACCCGCTCGACGCTCACCGTTGGCGGCAAGGATTACGCCTACTATTCGCTGCGCAAGGCCGCGGCCAAGTACGGCGATATCTCCCGCCTGCCGCTGAGCATGAAAGTTCTGCTCGAAAACCTGCTGCGCTTTGAGGACGGCGGCTTCACCGTTGCCACTGCCGATGTTCAGGCGGTGATCGACTGGCAACAAAACCCGGCGGAATCGACCAACGAAATTCAGTACCGTCCGGCGCGTGTGCTGCTGCAGGATTTCACCGGGGTACCGTGCGTGGTTGACCTCGCCGCGATGCGCGATGCGATTGCCAAGCTGGGCGGGGATACCAGCAAGATCAACCCGCTGGTGCCGGTCAACCTGGTGATCGATCACTCGGTCATGGTCGATGAATTCGGCCACCCCAAGGCCTTTGAAGAGAACGTCGAACTCGAATACCACCGCAATATGGAGCGCTACGATTTCCTCAAGTGGGGATCGAAAAGCCTGAACAATTTTTACGCCGTTCCTCCCGGCACCGGGATTTGCCACCAGGTTAACCTGGAGAACATCGCGCAAACGGTGTGGACCTCGAAGGACCAGAGCGGCGCAACAGTGGCCTACCCGGATACCTGCGTCGGGACCGACAGCCACACCACCATGATCAACGGGCTGGGCGTACTCGGCTGGGGGGTTGGCGGAATTGAGGCCGAGGCGGCAATGCTGGGCCAGCCGGTCTCGATGCTGATCCCCGAAGTGGTCGGTTTCAAACTGACCGGACAACTGCCCGAAGGCGTGACCGCAACCGATCTGGTGCTGACCGCGACCCAGATGCTCCGTACCAAGGGCGTGGTCGGGCGGTTCGTCGAATACTACGGACCCGGGCTTGCCATGCTCAGCCTGGCTGATCGCGCGACGCTGGCCAATATGGCGCCCGAATATGGCGCCACTTGCGGCTTCTTCGGGGTCGATGACAAGACGCTAGATTACTTGCGGCTGACCGGACGCGAGGAAGAACAGATCGCGCTGGTCGAAGCCTATGCCAAGGAACAGGGTCTGTGGCTCGATCCCACGGGGCCCGAACCGATCTTTACCGACAGCCTCGAGCTCGACATGGGCAGCGTCGTTCCCTCGCTCGCCGGGCCCAAGCGGCCGCAAGACAAGGTTGCGCTCACGCAAGTGGATGACGTGTTCAACGGCGATCTCGACGAGGTTTACAAGAAAGTCGCGGCGCGGGTTGCGGTCGAAGGACGCGATCATGACATCGGTGACGGCGACGTGGTGATCGCCGCGATTACCAGCTGCACCAACACCTCGAACCCCGGAGTGATGGTCGCCGCGGGTCTGGTCGCCAAAAAGGCCAACGAGTTCGGGCTGAAGCCCAAGCCGTGGGTCAAGACCAGTCTGGCGCCGGGAAGCCAAGTCGTGACCGATTATCTGACCAAGGCCGGGCTGACCGAGCATCTCGATGCGATCGGGTTTAATTTGGTGGGTTACGGCTGCACCACCTGCATCGGCAACTCCGGGCCATTGGCCGAACCGATCAGCGCGGCGATCAACAATAACAATATCGTCGCCGCCTCGGTGCTATCGGGCAACCGCAACTTCGAAGGCCGGGTTTCGCCCGATGTGCGCGCAAACTTCCTCGCCTCGCCGCCGCTGGTGGTGGCTTACGCGCTCAAGGGCACTGTAGTGGAGGATTTTATTGCCACCCCGATTGGCATTGCGAGTTCTGGGGCAAGCGCCGGCCAGCCGGTGTACCTCAAAGACATCTGGCCGAGCAACGAGGAGGTTGCCCAGACCATGGCGGGCTGCATCGATCGCTCGATGTTCCGCGCGCGCTATGCCAACGTCTATCAAGGCGACGCCCACTGGCAGGCGATCCAGGTCACCGGCAGCGAAACCTATCAGTGGCGCGCGGGCAGCACCTATGTCGCCAATCCCCCGTACTTCGAGGGCATGACCATGACCCCGGAGCCGGTGCAGGACATTATCGAAGCACGGCCGCTGGCGATCCTGGGCGATTCGATCACCACCGATCACATCAGCCCGGCGGGCAACATCAAGGCCGATAGCCCGGCCGGACGCTGGCTGATGGAGCACCAGGTCGCCAAGGCCGATTTCAACTCATACGGCGCGCGGCGCGGGCACCACGAGGTGATGATGCGCGGCACCTTTGCCAATATCCGGATCAAGAACGAAATGGTCCCCGGCACCGAAGGCGGGATGAGCCTGCACGGCGGTGAGACCATGGCGATCTATGATGCCGCGATGGCTTACAAGGCCGAGGGCGTGCCGCTGGTGGTGATCGCAGGCAAGGAATATGGCACCGGATCAAGCCGCGACTGGGCGGCCAAGGGTACCAAGCTGCTGGGCGTGCGCGCGGTGATCGTCGAAAGCTTCGAGCGGATCCACCGCAGCAATTTGGTGGGCATGGGCGTGCTGCCGCTGCAATTCCCCGATGGCACCACCCGCCAGACGCTGGGCCTGAGCGCCGATGACGTGTTCACGATCACCGGTGTCGCCACGCTGCAACCGCGCCAGGAAGTCGAGGTTTCAGTCACCCGCAAGGACGGCTCGACCTTTGGTTTCAAGGCGCTGTGCCGGATCGATACCGCCAACGAGCTCGAGTATTTCAACAACGGCGGGATATTACACTATGTGCTGAGGAAACTGGCGGCTTAACGGTCACGTTTTTTGGCAGGTCCGCGCCGCAAATGTCAAGGCCGGTCCCTTCGGAGCCGCCCGTTCCCCCGAATCCGGATTAGTGGGTCAGGCCGCCTGTTTCCTAGCGACGCGGCGGCGACCGGCAATGCTCGCAGCGGCCGCGCCGAATAGCAACAACATCGGCGGCGCCGGAACTTCGGTGCCGCTCGAGGTGCTGGTGGTGGTGTTGCCAGAGCTGGTTGAGCTCGACGTGCTGGTCGATCCTGAGCTCGAGCCCGAACTGGAAGTCGACGAACTCGACGAGGTCGACGAGCTAACATTGCCCGAGGTCGAGCTGCTGGTCGAGGTCGAGACATTGCCCGAAGTCGATGACGAGGTGCTGGTCGAAGACGACACGTTACCCGAGGTCGAAGACGACGACGACACATTGCCCGAGCTCGACGAGGACACATTGCCCGAGGACGAGGTCGACGAATTGTTACCCGTGCTCGAGCTGATGTTGCCCGAGGTCGAAGTGCTGCTCACCCCGCCGGTGGAAGTGGAAACCCCGCCGGTGGAAGTCGAGACACCACCGGTCGAGGTTGAAACACCACCGGTCGAGGTTGAAACGCCGCCAGTCGAGGTGGTCGAGCTGGAGCTGATCCCGCCGGTCGTGCTGGTGCTGGTCAGTCCGCCGGTCGAAGACGAAGTCGATCCGCCCGAGCTGGAGCTTGAACCACCCGAGCTGGAGCTTGAACCACCCGAACTGGAGCTGGAGGTTGAGCCATTGCTGGTCGAGGTGATGACAATGCTGCCGCTCGATCCGCCGCTGCTACCGCCAAAAAATCCACCAAAGAACCCGCCGCCATAGCCGCCGCCGCCGCTGCCGCCGAGGATCACCGTCTGGCCGCCGCTGCCGCCCTCGGGCATCGGCTGCGGTGGCAATTGTTGCAGCATCGCCATCTGCGGTGCTGCACAGCAAGTTGTGGTGCGGGTCACGACGCGGCGGATCATGCGCGCTTTAGGGCGAGCAGCCACGAAGCGCTTAGCCTTGTGCCGCTTGACCTTGGGCGGGGTGGTGGCAGCATGCCGTGCATGCTTGACGTATTGGACATGGGCAGCGGGCGCTTCGGCCACGTGCACCGCACCGCCGCCAAGCGCTACGCCGCCTGCTGCGAACGCCGCGAGTTTCACAAGTGCCATCCGTACCGACATAGCTCTAGCTCTCTTCACCCTGTTCAAGCGAACCGTGCCGAGCGATCTTAGTTCACCCGCGCGCTGCTGTAGAACTAGATGGCCAGACCCTTGTTAAACCGACAATCGGATTAACCGTGTTTTCGCGGTCTCGATCCGGGATTTGGGAATTTTGTCTGCACGCCCGCAGTCTTGTGTCCCATTCTGGAACCGAATGAGTGGCAAACGCGAACGGCACCGGGTCAAAAAAGCTAGATCGCGTCCGGTTCGCTCGAATCGAACAACCCGGTCTGCCCGCCTGAAGGCGCGGACAAACCAAGATGCTGCCAGCCGCGATCATTAAGGCAGCGCCCGCGCGCGGTGCGAGCGATCAGCCCGAGCTGGATCAGGTATGGCTCGATTACCTCCTCGACCGTATCTCGCGGTTCGGACAGGCCTGCCGCGAGCGTTTCGACCCCGACCGGACCCCCTTTGTAGATGTCTGCAATCATGGTGAGGTAGCGCCGGTCCATCGCATCAAGCCCAAGCCCGTCGACCTCCAGCCGGGTCAGCGCATCATCGGCCAGCGCGCGGCTTATCGCCGCATCGCCCGCGACATGGGCGAAATCGCGCACCCGCCGCAACAAGCGCCCGGCGACCCGCGGCGTGCCCCGCGCGCGCCGCGCAATCTCACGCGCACCCTCGGCCGCGATGCCCATCCCGAGCAGCCCGGCGGCGCGGGTGATGACTTTTTCGAGCTCGGCCACCGAGTAAAAATTGAGCCGCACCGGGATCCCGAAGCGGTCGCGCAGCGGGGTGGTCAGCAGCCCGGCACGGGTGGTCGCGCCGATCAGTGTGAACGCCGGCAGATCGATCCGCACCGAGCGCGCCGACGGCCCCTCGCCAATGATCAGATCGAGCGCGCGGTCCTCCATCGCCGGGTAAAGCACCTCCTCAACAATTGGATTGAGCCGATGAATCTCATCGATGAACAGCACGTCGCCGGGTTCAAGATTGGTCAGCAGCGCGGCGAGATCGCCGGTCTTGGCGATCACCGGGCCAGACGTTGCACGAAACCCCACCCCCAGCTCACGCGCGACAATCTGCGCCAGCGTGGTCTTGCCCAGCCCCGGCGGACCATAAAACAGCACATGATCCATCGCCTCCCCGCGCGACTTGGCGGATTGGATGAAGACGGAGAGGTTATCCTTCGCCGCCGCCTGCCCGACGAATTCGGCGAGGGTTTTAGGACGCAAGGCGGCATCGGGGTCATCAGGGAGGCGCTGGGGGGTGAGGGTCGGGTTGTCGGTCATGGTGCGAATCTCTGTTCGCTCGCTCGACGCTTCGATCTGCGAACTTGAGGCACGATGGATGCTGAAACGAGTTCAGCACGAAGAATTAGAGAAAAATCCACAAAATTTCTGTCACCCTGAACCTGTTTCAGGGTCCATTTCGCCGCACGTTCAGGTCTGTCCGGCAAGAGCGAAACCCGTGCGTCTAAATGTTGTCGAGCCGACACTACGGCACGTTGTATATTGGCGTAACCTCCGATCTGATCGGTCGGCTCTGGCAGCACCGCAACGGAGCCACGCCGGGGTTCACGGCTCGCTACAAAGCCTACCACTTGGTCTACTTCGAGATGTTCGGCGACATGATCGGCGCAATCACCCGCGAGAAGCAGCTCAAGAACTGGCACCGGCCGTGAAAGATCAATCTGATCAACCAGGCGAACCCCCATTGGGTCGACCTGGCGGTGGGCCTGGGCTTGCCGCCTCTGGCTCCGAATTTGGGGCCAAATGGACCCTGAAACAAGTTCAGGGTGACGGTGAAGGAACCGAAAGTGCATCACCCTGCCGCGCGCTTTAACGCCACCCGCACCAGCGCATTCAGCTCTGCACCCTCGCCCAATTCCTCGATCGCCCGCGCCACGGCCATGGTCGCGACTTGCGGCTTGAACCCCAGGTTCTGCAGCGCAGACACCGCATCCGCGCTGGCTGAGCCGACGGAAACCGCCAGCGCCACTCCCACAATTCCGCCCGCTTTGTCCTTCAGCTCATTGACAATCCGCGCCGCCAGCTTTGGTCCAACCCCCTGCGCGCGCGCCACCATCGCCGCGTCGCCGCCCGCGCAGGCGCGCTGCACTTCTTCCACCGACAGTGCCGAGAGCACTGCCAGCGCCATCTTGCTGCCGACCCCCTGCACGCCGGTCAGCAAGCGGAACCACGAGCGTTCTTCGCCCGACGCAAACCCGATCAGCCGCATGTCGTTTTCGCTGACCTGCAGTTCGGTGTGCACCGTCACCACAGCTCCGCGCGCGCCCAGCGCATCGAGCGTCTTGGCGCTGCAATGGACCAGATAGCCGACCCCGCCCACGTCAATGACCGCCCAGTCGGGGCCGAAATCGTCGAACGTGCCGGTCAGCTTGGCGATCATGGTTTGTTCTATGGCACAGCGACGAATCGTGGGCAACGTACAATGCCAAACCTCGCAAGACCTTGGGCTGGAAAACGTCCGCCGAAGCCCTTGTCCAATACATGGTGCAGATCGAAACACACCGTGTTGCGACGACCGGCTGAGCCCACCTTGGCTGCCCTGATCGGTGTTGAATATCTCCGGCTTGCCGAGCGCGCCTGCCAAAAAATCATTCACCAGCGTCAACTCGCTGATCTCGGCACGCAAGGTCTGCACGTCGATCGCCGGCTCCGCCGCTTCGGTGGACCCTTCCGAGCCAAAAACACCAGCGGCCCCGTCTAGCAACTGCGTTCGCCAAGTCGTGATCTGGTTCGGATGAACGTCATACAGCTGCGCCAACTCGGCCAGCGTCTTCTGACCCTTGATGAAGCTCTGCCGTCTGCATGGCGGGTTCCCAACGTCGACGTTTTCGCCACTGACCCCACCCTGGCTACTTTCCAGGTCCAACTGGTCAACGACGGCGGCGACACTTGCAAAGTGCGACCTTCGCTCGACATGTTGGGTGAGGTCTTCGGTCTGAGTAGTGGAAGCTGCAAACGCGTGCCGCATACTAGTCGTGCGTTTAAGTGGGGTTGACCTATCGCCTCGCGCTGGAAAATCTATCCTGCGTTCGCGCGCTTTTGTGACCGTAGCCCCCCACAGAGAGTAGGTCGCTCAGTTCGATGTAGCGCTGGCACCAGATTTCGACACTGATGGTTCTTATGGCCAGATCGTCAGCCTCAATGCTTTGGGCGACACCGATGCCGCAGATTCTTTCGACAATCGCATCCCGGCTGGCAGCGCGCATCACGTGGCTTGCAGGGCGCGGTTGTGCGATCAAGCGTATCCGCCATGCGGTGCAGCTGCGCTTGACCCGGCGGGTCCCTTGCGTCCACGACACCGTGATGGCTGGGTTCTTGTTTGCTATGCTGGCGACTATAATTGCTGGGGTGGGTGCCCGCGACCAGCTGTTGGTGGCGCGAATGGCGTTATGCGAGGGTGGGGGGCTACAAGGAGCCCGGCCGGCTGTGCTTTTGGCAGCGATGGTGGTGGCGCTCAGCTCGGCGGCAGCGGCGGGCTGGGCCGGATCCACGCTGGCGCCGTTGTTGGTGCCGCGCGCCCAAGCGCTGTTAATAGCCTTGGCGCTGGGTTTAGCCGCACTCGAGCTGCTGTTCATCCGGCCTGGCCGCAGACCCGAGGAGCCGACCGCATCACTGGGCGCTTTTGCCATTGTGCTCCTCGCTCAGCAACTAACCGACGCGGCGCGGCTGCTGGTGTTTGTGATGGCGGCGAGCAGCGCGGTGCCTCAAATGTCAGTGGTCGGCGGCATGTTCGGCTGCGCAGTCACCGTCGTGGCGGGCTGGTTGACAGGCCCCGGGCTAATGCGTTTACCGCTGTTCAACATTCGGCGGTGGCTGGGCCTGCTGTTTGGAGCGATTGCCTTGTGGCTAGCGCTGTAATCGATAAATAAATAGCCAAATACGATGATTGTGGCATGATTTAGTTGGCTGTACGATCAACGAGTGGGGCCTAGCCCGCTTGCGTTCGTACTCCAGCAAGGGTCGCCCTGACCATGACCGACAATTCGCACACCGCATTGACCCACAGCCGAAACCGATTGCTGGCGGATTTCATTGCCGGGCGGGTGCGCAAAAATGGCGGCGCCACATGACCTCGATCAGAACGGTTGGCGCGCATAGCGGGATCGCTGATCAAGACTACGCGGCACGGAGCGCCAAGGCCATGATCGCTGAACTCGCGGCGGACAATCGCTATCTGACCACCGCGCTGCGCGAAGCCGAGGCTGCTGCCGGGCCAGCGGCGCTTCCTGTTTCGCGGGGAGGGCGGGAAATGCTATTGGCGGAGAATGAGCCAAATAACGATCTGCCCTGGTGCCAACGATAGCCAAATTGCTGTGTGGCTGGAAGCACACCTTGCCCTAGCCTTACGTTTTGCGGACGGCCACATCGCGATCACCATTCCGGGCGGGTCGACCCCGTTCCCGATCTTGGCCCAACTCCACGACGCAGCGCTCGATTGGGGGCGGATTTCGGTTTGGCCGGGCGACGACCGGATCGTGCCCGAGGATCACCCAGCGAGCAACGTAGGGCGGATTCGCGCCGCGCTCGAACCGCTCGGGGCCGCGGTCGTGCCGCTGACAGAGACGGCCACGCCGCCGCATTTTGCGCTGACCTGGCTGGGGATGGGCGGCGACGGGCACATCGCCTCGCTGTTTCCAAACACCGATCCGCAAGTCGGCGATTCACAATCAGTGAGGCGATTGACCCCCGACCCGTTGCCGCCCGAAGCTCCGTTTGACAGGCTCAGCCTTACCATCCCGGCCTTGCTCAATAGCGATGCTTTGCTGTTCGTGATTCGCGGCGAAGCCAAGGCCGCGCTGTTTGCCGCAGCCGCACGCGGGGAAAAGGACCTGCCGGTCACGCGCCTGCTTGGCGCGGCGCAGCAGCCGGTGACATGCTTCACCTGATCCCGGCGCCGCTGCACAGGTGCGCCCTGCGGCTGGCGCATGGGGTGCGATGGCGCTGGTGGCGATTGTTTCAAATGCAACTTGAAGGGTGCCGTGTGCTGGCCATCGATAGTGCTGGCCGGGTGCTGCTGGTTCGCCATTCTTATGGCAGCGGCGCATGGCTGCTGCCCGGCGGCGGGATTGCGCGGGGCGAGGCACCGGCGGCGGCGGCGCAGCGCGAACTGGCCGAGGAAACCGGACTGAGCCTGTTGGAGCCGCGCTGCCTCGCGGTGATCGACGAGCCGCTCTATGGCACGGAAAACCGCGTCCATCTGGTGTGCGGCACGGCGCGCGGCGATCTTTGCTGCGATGGGCGGGAGGTGATCGCTGCGCAATTCTTTGCCTCAGCTGACTGGCCCGCCGACCTCTCACCCCGGCTCGCCACACAACTTGATCGCTGGCTGGCGCTGGCCGTTACGGCGGGCTGAACCCTACCGGCCGGGCCAATCCTGCGTCGGGCCGATTTTTAGCATTTATTCGCAGCGGCGCAGAATTCCGTATCGTCCTTGGCCTCGCCGTCATTGAGGCTCCGTACGCTGCCGACGACATGTTCGTAGCGAGGCAATTGCATGCGCGAAAGCAAATATCAAAACGGCAGGATGCCTTGAGTTGCGCCATGTTGGGTCAGGACTTGTTCGTGCTCGTCGTCGAGCGCCGACAAGGTCAGCCCGACCAGTCGCACTGACTGCGCCAGCGGTAGCACTTCATCGAGCAGGCGGTGGCTGATCGCGGCGAATTCGGCGTGGCTCGCCACCGCGCGGGTAACTGAGTGAGCGCGGGTTAACTGGCTGAAATCCGCGTTCTTGAGCTTAAGCGTCACTGTGCGGCCATGGCTGTCCGACTTTTCGATCCGCGCCCAGGTCAGCTCGATGATCCGCGCTAGCACCTCGCGCAGGGCCGAGCCCGACGAGATGTCCTTGTCGAGCGTGCGCTCGGTGCCAACCGATTTGCGCGCACGGTTGGCCATGACCCGGCGCAAGTCGATGCCCCGTGCGGCGCGGTAAAGATAGTCGGCCTGTGTACCAAAATTCCGGCGCAGGAAGGCGATATCGCAGCGCGCCAGATCGGCTCCGGTTTCAATCCCCAGCCCAGTCATCTTCTCAGCTCCGCGAGGGCCAATGCCGAAGAACCGCCGCACCGGCAGCGCCGCGACAAAGGCCGCGCCTGCGCCGGGTCGGATCACGCACAGTCCATCAGGTTTATTTTGGTCACTAGCCAGTTTGGCGAGAAATTTGTTGTACGACACCCCGGCGCTGGCGGTCAGCCCGGTTTCGCGCTTGATCCGCGCGCGGATTAGTTCGGCAATGCGAACCGCTGAGCCGATCCCTTTCAGATCTGCGGTCACGTCGAGGAAGGCTTCGTCAAGGCTGAGCGGTTCGACGTGCGGAGTGTAATCGAGGAAAATGTCGCGGATCTGGCGGGACACTTCGGAATAAACCGAGAAGCGCGGCGGGCGGAAGATCAGCGCGGGGCACAGCCGCCGGGCGGTGACCGACGGCATGGCCGAACGGCAGCCGAACTTGCGTGCTTCGTAGCTGCAGGTGGTCAACACCCCGCGTGGTCCATCGCCGCCGACCGCCACCGGCAGTCCGCGCAACGCCGGGTCGTCGCGCTGTTCGACACTGGCGTAGAAGGCATCCATATCCACATGGATGATCTTGCGTAGCCCGCCAGCTTCCTCGCCAGGATCGTCGTCAGGACTGTCGGGATCGGCCATCGCTGCAAGATAGCGCCAATTCCCCGCATACGAAAAGGGCTAGCCAGCCCGAGTGCGACAAGTCATGGGCAGCCAAATGCCTTCGCGCGACCCTACAAGTGCCGATTTTGGTGCCGGACCCCGCGAATTTATCGTGCTGATGGCGATGACCATGGCGCTGCAGGCGATGTGCATCGATGCGATGCTGCCCGCGCTGGGTCAGATTGCGGCAGAACTGCATGTCAGCGATCCCAATCGCCGCCAGTTGGTTGTCGGGGTATTCCTGTTCGCCGCGGGGTTCGGCTCGTTAGTTCCTGGTGCGCTGGCTGATCGCTATGGCCGCCGCCCGGTGCTGTTCGTCTGCTTCGCCGGTTATATAGCGCTGTCGCTGGCCTGCGCGTTGGTGCACAATTTTACGGCGCTGCTGGTGCTGCGCGCGCTCCAGGCGCTGTTTTCCGCCGGGCTGGCGGTTATGCCGGCGGCGATCATCCGCGACCGCTTTGGCGGCGATGCGATGGCGCGGATGATGTCCACCATCTCGGTGGTGTTTATGATCGTCCCGATGCTCGCACCCACGTTCGGCCAAGCGGTGCTGCTCGTGGCCTCCTGGCGCTGGATCTTCAGCGGGATGGCGGTGATGGCGGTGATGGTCGGAATATGGGTGTACCTGCGGCTGCCCGAGACGCTCGACCCCGAATACCGCCAGGCGATCAGGCCCAGAGTGATCGCGGCCAACATGTGGGAAGCTGCCAGCGATCGCTCGGCGATCGGTTATGTCATGGGCGGGGCGCTGCTGATCGGCGCGTTGTTCGGCTATATCAATTCGGCGCAGCAATTGATCGGCGAACACTTTGGCGCAGGCGAGCGCTTCCCGCTGATGTTTGCGATCATGGCCGGCGGGATCGCGGTGGCCAACTTGACCAATGCGCGGATCGTCGAGCGGTTCGGCGCGCGCCGGGTCAGCCACAGCGCGCTGCTGGTGTTCATTGCAGTGGGCGCGATGCAAGTGTGGCTCTCGCACCAGCCCCGCGAGACGCTGGGTCAGTTCATCCCGCTGATGACGCTCAACTGCGCGATGATCGGGTTTACCGGGGCCAACTTCGGCTCGATCGCGTTACAGCCGTTTGCGCGGATAGCCGGGGCGGCCTCGTCGCTGCAGGCGTTCCTGCGGATGGCCTTTGGTTCGGCTCTCGGGGCGATTGTTGGGCAGGCCTATGACGGGACCGCGCGGCCGCTGTCGTGGGCCTTGCTGGGCTGCGGTCTGGCCGCACTGGCACTGGTATTGTACAGCGAACGTGGTCGACTGTTCCGCCGTCTGACCTTGCCGGGGCAAGCCCGCCCGGTGCCCGACCCACAGCATTGAGGCAGAGGATCGATGGAGCAATTGTTCGACTTGGCAGTGATCGGCGGCGGCGTAAATGGCGCGGGGATTGCGCGCGACGCGGCCGGGCGCGGCGCAAAAGTGCTGCTGCTCGAAGCTGGCGATCTGGCGCAAGGCACCTCCTCGGCTTCGACCAAATTGATCCACGGGGGCCTGCGCTATCTTGAGCATTACGAGTTCGCTCTGGTGCGCGAGAGCCTGTCCGAGCGTGAAGCGTTGTGGGCCATCGCGCCGCATATCATCCATCCGCTGCGGTTCGTTTTGCCATACGTCGATGGCCTGCGCCCGCGCTGGCTGCTGCGGTTGGGACTGTTCCTGTACGATCATATCGGCGGCCGCAAGCGTCTGCCTGCGACCCGCACCATCGATCTCAAAACACACCCGGCCGGCGCTTCGCTCAAACCGGGGTTTGGCACCGGGTTCGAATATTCGGACGGCTGGGTCGATGATGCGCGGCTGGTCTTGCTCAACGCCAAGGATGCCGCCGAACGCGGCGCCGAAGTGCGCACGCGGACGCGGGTATTGAGCGCGAGACGGACCCCGGACGGGTGGGAGATAGAGACCGAACACGGCCCCTTCCGCGCCCGCGCGCTGGTCAATGCGGCGGGACCGCAGGTGCTCGATGTCGAAGCGTCGCTGGGCGACGTGCCCGAAGGTGCGATGCGGTTGGTGCGCGGCTCGCATATCGTGGTGCGGGCGCTGTTCGATCACCCCTATGCCTATTTCTTCCAGCTCGCCGATGGGCGCATATTCTTCGCCATTCCCTACGAGCGCGATTTCACGCTGATCGGCACCACCGACCGCGATCAGGCACCGGGCGATCCGATCAAGGCCAGCGAGGAAGAGATCGCTTACTTGTGCGACGGCGCGAGTGGATTTTTCAACCAGCCGATCACCCCCGCCGATGTGGTCTGGACCTATTCAGGCGTGCGGCCCTTGGTCGATGATGGATCGGGTCGGCCCGAGGCGGCAACGCGCGGCTACCGGCTCGAACTGTCACAGGCAGACGAAGGCGCGCCGCTGCTCAGCGTCTATGGCGGCAAGATCACCACCTATCGGCATCTGGCCGAAGAAGCCGTCGATCTGCTGCTGCCGCGCTTGCCCGCGCTCAGCGGCAAGGGCTGGACCCGGCAAGCTGCGCTGCCAGGCGGCGATTTTGCGATTGATGGGCTGGCGGCGCTCAAGGCTGGCCTCGCGTCGGACTATCCCTTTTTGGGAGCGCACGATGTCGACCGGATCGCCCGCGCCTATGGCACTCGCGCGCGCCGCTGGCTGGGCGCAACGCAGGGCTGGCAGGCGCTGGGGCGCGACTTCGGCGGCGGGTTGACCGCGGCCGAAGTCGATTACATGCGGACTGAGGAATGGGCGGTTAGCGCCGAGGATGTGTTGTGGCGGCGCAGCAAGCTGGGGCTGCGATTGGATGCGGCGCAAGTGGCGGCGTTGGAGACATATCTAGCCGACTAGCGCGCGCTACCCCGCCCCCAAACTCCGCCACGCCAGTTCGGCAAATTCGCACAACAACGGCCGGGTATCGCGCGGATCGATGATATCCTCGATCCCGAACTTCTCGGCGGTGCGGAACGGACTGCGCAAGCTGTTGAGCCGGTCGCGGATTTCCTCCAAGCGCGCTCCCGGATCATCCGCCGCCTCGATCTCGCTTTTGTAGGCAACCTCGATCCCGCCCTCGATCGGCAGGCTGCCCCAGTCGCCCGAGGGCCAGGCGAAGCGGTATTGGAAGGCGTCGGCGTTGCTCATCGCGCTGCCCGCGATGCCGTAAGCGCGGCGCACCACCACGCAGGCCAGCGGCACGCTCGCGGCGTAGATTGCGTTCATCGCCTGCACGCCATAGCGGATCGTGCCCGAAGTCTCGGCGGCCAGCCCGATCATGAAGCCGGGGTTGTCAACCAGATGCACCACCGGCAGGCGAAACTGGTCGGCCAGCTTGATGAACCGCTCAACCTTCTCGCTGGTCTTGGCCTCCCATGATCCTCCCAGAAAGCTCGGATCGGAGGCCAGCACCGCGACCGGCCTGCCATCGAGCCGGGCAAAGGCGGTGATTGCCGCGCGGCCCCACTGCTTGCCCATTTCGAAGGTGCTGCCCGAATCGAACACCGCTTCGAGCACGCGGCGCATCGAATAGACCTGCTTGGCCTCACGCGGGACCAGATCGATCAGGAATTGTTCGCGCCGGTCAGCAGGATCGGCGCAAGGCGTGCGTGCCGCCAGCGCGCCGGTGTGGCTGGGCAGGTACGACAGGAACCGCCGCGCGGTGGCGAAGGCTTCGGCTTCGCTCGCCACTTCCTCATCGACCACGCCGTTGCGGGTGTGGATGTCGCTCCCACCCAGCGATTCCTTGTCGCTCTTCTCCCCGATTGCTTCGACCACCGCGGGCCCCGCCGCGAACAACTGCGACAGCCCCTTGACCATGATCGAATAGTGGCTCGCCGCGACTCGCGCTGCGCCAAGCCCGGCGGTTGGCCCCAGCGCCAGCGCAACCACCGGCACCGCCGCCAGATTGCGCACCACGTCGCTCCACATGTGCACTGCGGGAATATAGGTCGCGCCGATGGTTTCGAGCGTCTTGACCGAGCCGCCGCCGCCGGTGCCATCGATCATCCGGATCAGCGGGATTTTGAGTGTATGCGCCATCTGCTCGCACTGCACGAACTTGCGCGCGATGGCGGCATCCGCAGCGCCGCCGCGCACGGTGAAATCGTCGGCACTGGCGACCACCGGGCGGCCATCAATATTGGCGCGGCCAAAGATCAGGTTCGACGCGGCGAGGTTCAAGAGGTTCCCGTCGGCATCATAAGTGCCGGTCCCGGCGATCTTGCCGATCTCACGAAAACTGCCCGCATCGACCAGCCCGGCGATCCGCGCCCGCGCATCCAGCTTGCCGCGCCCGTGCTGCCGCGCGACTTTCTCGGCACCGCCCATCGCCTCGGCCATCACTTCGCGCGCGCGCAGTTCGTCGATCTCTGGCTGCCAGGTCATAAATCCTCCCCGAAACGGGGAGGGGGACCATGCGCAGCATGGTGGAGGGGGCTATCCGGATGGCGCAAGCTCGCGTCAGGAGGCGAACCCCCACCACCGCCTGCGGCGGTTCCCCTCCCCGTGCCGGCGAGGATCACGCCGCCTCAATCCGCGCCAGCAGTGCCTCGACCTGCACCTGCGCCCCGGCCACCGCGTTCAGCTCCGCCACCGTGCCATCAAACGGCGCGGTCAGTGAATGCTCCATCTTCATCGCCTCAAGTGTGAGCAGCTTCTGGCCCTTGGTGACGGTCTGGCCCGCAGTGACTTCAACCGCGATGATCTTGCCGGGCATGGGGGATAGGATATCTCCGGATGAGGCGGAGTGGTGGCCGGAGCCATATGGGTGATCGAGTTCAAATGCGAACGTTTCGCCGCAGTCCGTAACTAGAGCTACATTCTCTTTACCTGTGCGTGTGTGGAGGTCTGTTGAAAAATCTGAGGGTGCGATGGCCTCAAAATGCTCAGCTTCCCAAGTCAGTTTCACCTGCATTTCCGCAGGCCGGTTTAAGCGAAAACCGGTGAGTTTGAATTCCCAATCTTCTTCGTATTGAGCAACCAACTCATAAGCCGCTTCTCTTACATGAGTAGGCGCGGGCTTCGCTTTGAATATGAGGTCTTGTTCATGTTGCTGAATGAATGCGGTTGTAATTGTTCCCGTTTCGAAATCATCGTGTGCCAACGCTCGATAAAGGAATCCGGCGTTCGATTTTACCGGCCAAACCATCGTGTCGTCGAGCGAAGCGAGGAGAGTTCTGATGGCCGTCAACCGATCAGGTCCATGTGAAATAAGTTTTGCAATCATGGGATCGTAAAAAGGAGAAATTGTGTCTCCCTTTTGAAAACCACGCTCAACTCTGATGGCCGGGTCATCAATAGCACAGCGTTCCAACTTCCCAACACTCGGCAGAAACCCTTTCGCCGGGTCCTCCGCATACAACCTTGCCTCCATCGCCCAGCCGTCGATGCTGAGTTCATCCTGCCGCTTGGGCAATACTTCCCCCGCCGCCACGCGCAGTTGCCATTCGACCAGATCGACCCCGGTGATCTCCTCGGTCACCGGGTGTTCGACCTGCAGCCGGGTGTTCATTTCCATGAACCAGATGCGGTCGGCGCGCAGGCCTTCGCTGGCGTCGGCGATGAATTCGATCGTCCCTGCGCCTTCGTAATCGACTGCCTTGGCGGCGCGCACGGCGGCGGCGCACAAGGCCTCACGGGTCGCTTCGTCCATGCCCGGGGCGGGGGCTTCCTCGATCACCTTCTGGTGGCGGCGCTGGAGCGAGCAATCGCGTTCGAACAGGTGGACCACATTGCCGTGGCTATCGCCGAACACCTGCACCTCGATATGGCGCGGGCGCTGGACATATTTCTCGATCAGCACGTGATCGTTGCCGAAACTCGATGAAGCCTCGCGTTGGCAGCTGGTCAGCGCATCAGCAAAGTCACCCGCCGCCTCAACCAGCCGCATCCCCTTGCCGCCGCCGCCCGCAACCGCCTTGATCAGCACCGGATAGCCAATCTTTGCGGCCTCTTTGGCCAGCACCGCCGGGTCTTGATTCTCGCCCAGATAGCCCGGGGTCACCGGCACGCCCGCGTCCTGCATCAGCTGCTTCGCCGCATCCTTCAGCCCCATCGCGGTGATACTGGCTGGCTTTGGCCCGACCCAGATCAGCCCGGCATCGATCACGCTTTGCGCAAATTCGGCGTTTTCGGACAGGAAGCCATAGCCTGGGTGGATCGCCTCCGCCCCGCTCGCCTTGGCGGCAGCGATGATCTTTTCCCCGACCAGATAGCTTTCGCGCGCGGGCGACGGGCCGATATGCACCGCCTCGTCAGCCTGGCGGACATGCAGCGCCTTGGCATCGGCATCGGAATAGACCGCGACCGTGCGGATCCCCATTGCCCGCGCGGTACGGATGATCCGGCAGGCGATTTCGCCGCGGTTGGCAATCAGGAGTGAGGAAAACATGGCGCAGTGGCTAGAGCGCAATGCCGCGCGCCGCAATGCCCCTTGCAACGCGGGCGCGCGCTGACTAGAGCGGCGCGCGAACTCTCAGGTGCATTTCCCAACGGGGCTTATCGGATGGCAGACCGCTTTAACACCATTGCTGGCTGGACGCTGTTTTCTGGCATCGTCGCGCTCGGCCTGTCGAGCATTGCCGGGCACTATTTTGAAGCCGGCAAGTTTGAAAAGCCCCATAAGCCCGGTTACAAGATTGCCGGGGTGTCTGATGATGAAGCAGCCGGCGGCGCTGTGGCCGGTCCACCGATTGAGGCCCTGCTGGCCACCGCCGACATCGCCAAGGGCGAGGCCAGCTTTAAGAAGTGCATGAGCTGCCACACCATCAACCAAGGCGGCGCGAACGGACAGGGACCCAACCTGTACGCTATTTTGGGTGACAGCATCGCTGCGGGCCGCGGCGGGTTTGCTTTCTCGGATGCGCTCAAGGCCAAGGGCGGCAAGTGGGACTGGACCAAGCTGAATGCCTGGCTCGAAGCGCCCAGCGCGTTTGCCAGCGGGACGAAGATGAGCTTCGCCGGGCTGACTGATCCGCAGGAACGTGCCAACGTGATGGCCTACGTCAATGCGCAGGGTTCCAATCTGCCGCTGCCCAAGGTGCCGGCGATGCCTGCCGCCGGAGCTGCCGCCGGTGCAGCTGCTCCGGCCGTGGCGCTGGTCGGCGATGCCGCCAAGGGCCAGAAGAGCTTTGCCAGATGCGCCTCGTGCCACACGATCAATCCGGGCGGGCCGAACGGCCTGGGTCCGAACCTGGCGGGGATTTACGGCGACAAAAAGGGTGAAGGTCGCGGCGGCTTTGCCTTCTCCGATGGGCTCAAGGCCAAGGGCGGGGTCTGGGATGACGCCAGCCTCGATGCCTGGTTGACCAACCCCAGCGGCTATGTTGCGGGCACCAAGATGAGCTTTGCCGGGCTGAGCGATGCGCAGGAGCGCGCCAACGTGATCGCCTACCTCAAGACTGCGAAGTAAGCTGCGCCGCGTCAGGCGGGACTGCAAGGGGCGGGACCGCTAGGTCCCGCCCCTTGCTGTGCGCGGGCTCAATCGCCCAGTGCCAGCCGTACGATCCGCACCAGCACCAGTCCGGCGGCCAGCACCAGATAGCCGCGTAGCAGCGCCAGCCAGACCCGCTCGCTTACCGACAGGCTGGGCGCGGGCAGCTCGGCCAGCGGCGGCATCCGCCAGGAACTGCACCCGGTGCGATCGATCGGCGCGGTCCGCGGCTTGCGCCGCTGCACCAGGCCCCACGCAGCCAGCCCCAGCACCGCACCGCCGCCAAACACCGCTGCGATCATGCCCGCACCAAGGCCCGGAAACAGCACTGCCGCGGTCAGGATCACCGACAGCATGATCAGCACCGCGATCACCGCGCCGGTAAACAGGTTGAGCTGCGGACCATTGCGCCACGGCCCCAGCACCGCCGGATCGTTGCACAGCAGCAGCAGGAACACCGTCGCGCTGGGCAGCAGCACCCCGGCCAGGCTTTGCACCGCATTGGTCAGCAGCCCCAGCGGGGTTCCCGGCATCAGCACCAGTAGCGCCGAGAGTGCGATCAGGCCAGCATAGACCAACTGAAAGCCGATCGCCTCCTTCGGGCTGTGGTGCAGCGAATGTTCGATCCCGAAGACATCGCCAACCGCATAAGCCGTGCTGAGCGAAACCGCCGCCGCGCCGATGATCGAGGCATCGATCAGCGCCACTGCAAACAGCTTGCCGAACAACGGACCGGCGCGCGCGGCCAGCCCGTGCGCGACCGCGCCGGCATCTGTGAAGTGCCCCGCGCCGCGGGTGCCGTCAAAGGCCGCGGCGGTAAAAGCCATCATCGCCGCTGCGCCGATCACCACGATGACGATGCCGAGCCACAGATCGACCTTTTCGTAACCGATGAGCTGCGGCCCGATGCGCTTGTCGATGATGTAGCTTTGCTGGAAGAACAGCTGCCACGGGGCCACTGTAGTTCCGACGATCGCGATGATCAGCAGCACCACATCGGCCACCGGGCTGCCCGCCGGCAGATGCGGAACCAGAAAATCGTGCGCGATCTGGCCGGGCGCGGGATGCACCGCGAGCGCGATCGGCACCAGCAGCAGGCTGCCCAGCACCAGCACCATCATGAACTGTTCGAACCGGCGAAAGCTGCCGGTCACGGTGGCCGCGATCAGCGCCAGTGCGGCGCAAGCGACGCTCCACCGCGTCGACAGCCCAAGGTAGCTGGCGCCCAGTTCCACCCCAATAAATTCGGTCACGATGGTCAGCGCGTTGAGCAGCAACAGGTCGATCAGGCTGAACGCGCCCCAGAACTTGCCGAACCGTGCAAAGATCAGCCGCGCGTGCCCGGTCCTGGTGACCGCGCCCAGCCGCAGCACCATCTCCTGGTTTACATAGAGCACCGGCACCAGCAGCAGCAGCGTCCACAGCAGGCTCGTGCCATAGTTTTGCCCAGCCTGAGTATAGGTGCCGAACGCGCCGGCGTCATTGTCGCCGACCATGACGATCAGCCCGGGGCCAACGATGGCGAGCAGCGTGAGCAGCCGCGCCCGCCAGCCCCCGGCCGACCGCGCGCGGCCCGCCGCCAAGCGCCCGAAGGCTCCGATCACATCGCTTTGTTGCGGAGCGCAGACGGCGCAGGGCAGTGCGTCCTGCGCGTGCAGGTCGGCATGTTTGCAGCCGATCAGGTCGGCGCGCGAGATATGGTGAGTCATGGCAGGTACTCCCTCTGCCAGTTGCAGGATCATCGAGGAGCTGGAAGCGCGAGGGACGGCGCAAGGCCTCAGCCGTGCGCGGGTAACCCGGTCCGGATCTTGGTGCTAGATCGTGGTTCCATAGCTGGCACCCCTGCTGTGCTTGGCCCGTGCCTGGCATGGACATGAATTGGCGTTGCGCCGCTCACGCGCTGCGCTGGAGCGGGACTTAGGCGCATCGCCGCGGATTTGAACCCGCTAAAATATTAAAAATCCGTCATCTGCGAATGGCGGTAGCTAGCCCTTGAACCCCTGCGCAATCACGTACCATTCTGACGAATCCTTGCGGCTCGATGGCGGCTTGGCGTGTTTGACCGTGGCGAAGTGCTTTTTCAGCAGCACCAGCAGATCGCCATCGGTCCCGCCCGCCAGCACTTTGGAGACGAACGCGCCGCCCGGTGCGAGCTGCTCGATCGCAAAGTACGCCGCCGTTTCAACCAGTCCCATCGTGCGCAGATGATCGGTCTGTTTGTGGCCGACGGTGTTCGCAGCCATGTCTGACACCACCAGATCGGGCGCCCCGCCCAGCGCCTCGATCAGCAAGGCGGGCGCGGCATCGGCCATGAAATCCAGCTCGAAGATCGTCACGCCTTCGATTGCCTCGGTCGGCAGCAGGTCGATCCCCACTACCGCCGCGTGCGGGGCGCGCTGGCGCACCACCTGGCTCCACCCGCCGGGCGCAATCCCCAGATCGACCACCCGCTGCACGCCCTTGAGCAAGCGGAACTTTTCATCGAGCTCCAGCAATTTGAATGCCGCGCGGCTGCGCCAGCCATCGGCCTTGGCCTGGCGGACATAGGGATCGGCGAGTTGCCGCGCCAGCCAGCGCGCGCTGCTGGCGGTGCGGCCGCGCCCGGTTTTGAGCCGCTCGGGGCCGTTACTCGCCCCTCTCACAACTGCACCCGGCGGGCCTGACGCAGCGCGGCGCGGCTTTTTTCGCCCGCTCCGCCCGCGGCCATCATCGAGCGCAAGATCCCTTCGCGAATGCCGCGGTCGGCCACCCCCAGCCGGTCGGCCGGCCACAGTGCAAAGATCGCCTGCAGAATGGCGCAACCGGCCACCACCAGGTCAGCGCGCTCGCGCCCGATACACGGCTGCAGCTGGCGCTCGTCGGGTGACATCAGCGCGAGCCGTTGGCACAGTTGGCTCATTTCGTCCGCCGGAACGATCAGTCCATCAACCGCGCGGCGATCGTATTGCGGCAAACCCAGATGCAGGCTGGCGAGGGTGGTGACGGTGCCGCTGGTGCCCAGCAAACGCAGCGACTGCGCCGGGGCAGCCTGGGCAATCGCGTCGCGCATCCGGTTGGCAAATGGCGCCAGACTGTCGCGTACCAAACTGCACATCAGGTCATAGCGTTCAGCCCGGCCGAGCGCTGTTGCGGGTTCCGGCGGGCAGCTTTCGGTCAGCGAAACCACGCCCCATGGGACACTTTGCCAATCGTGGATGCGCGGTGGCAGGCCGCGCCGGCTTTCGACCAGCACCAGTTCGGTCGAACCGCCGCCGATGTCGAAGATCATCGCCGGCCCGTCGCCTTCCTCCAGCAGCAGATGGCAGCCGATCACCGCCAGCCGGGCTTCTTCTTGCGCGCTGATAATGTCGAGCAGGATGCCGGTTTCGCGCGCCACCTGATCGATGAATTCAGCGCCATTTTCGGCCCGGCGGCACGCCTCGGTGGCGACCGAACGGGCAAGGTGGACATTGCGCCGCTGCAGCTTGTCAGCACAGACCTTGAGCGCGCCCAGCGTGCGTTCCATTGCGGCCTCGCTCAGCCGCCCGCTTTGCGCCAGCCCTTCGCCCAGCCGGACCACCCGGCTGAAGGCATCGATGACGGTGAAGTGATCGCCCGCCGGACGCGCGATCAGCAACCGGCAATTGTTGGTGCCCAGATCAATTGCGGCGAAAGCTTGGCGGTGAAAGGGGGGGTGGCGGTGAGCCATGTCAACCGGCCAGCCGGTCGCAGCCGCAGCACCGGGCGCGTCAGTCTGGTTTCGGCCACCGGGCCGGCGCGATGGATCGCAGGGAAGCGCGGAGGTTTGAGCCGAATGGGCCAGACCACCTTGGATGTCGCTTCCGCTCACCTCCTGTTCGCGCAGTACCGGCGGGGAATTGTCCGCCATTGCAACTACACTCTTATTATTATGCTGCCCAACGCGGCAGGTACCTGAACGCGGGAATAGCCGGGGCTGCGGCGCGGGGCAAGCACCCATCGCGGGGTTGCTTGACGCGCCGCGCAGCCAGCCCTAGAGGCACCCGCCTATTGCCCCGTCGTCTAAAGGTAAGACAACGGTCTCTGACACCGTTAATCGAGGTTCGAATCCTCGCGGGGCATCCATATGAACTGCGCTTTATACTGAATTAACAGAGTAATTTTTACCTGTTTCCAGTTAGTCCCCACATTCGTCCCCCCAAAGCACACGTCGGTTCGGTATTAAGGAGTGGAAGCGGCGTTTCAATGACTAGGGGCGGCGCCATCCGAGCATTCAGTGAGTCGCCAAGAATTGCTCCGCAGCGGTTGGCAGTAGTAGCACAGACAGTCGATGTCATGGCCGACTATACCATCCGGGCTGCACCTTTCCATGAGCCATTCCATGCGCCGCAGCTCGTCGCAACGCAGTTCTTGAAAGTCGTGGTTGCCGTCCGCCTGAAGGGTGATCGCAAATTGGGAATGGAGCCATTGCAGCTCGGCAGGATTAATCATCGACCAGTTGAATTGCTGGACAGCGTCGATTGGCTTGGCCTTATCTTCTAGGCCGGCGATTCGCCTTACGAGTGCCTTCATGCGCGCTCTTCCAACTTGGCCAAGCGCAATTCCAGGTCGCCTGTTTCGATAATTTCGCGATGCGCAGTAAGCAGTGCCATAACGCGACCGGCCTCATCAGGAGTAATTTCGCCTACCGACATAGCTGTGAGGATCGCTGTGGACGCTGTTACAATGTCCGAAGCCGATTCGATGCGAGGAAGTGCCACACTCACTGCCGCATCGCGTCTAAGCGGCGCGATGCGGTCCAGGCAAAGACGTAACGCGACCATGTCTCCATTTAGTGCGCGGCCGATCGCTACGCGGGTGAGTGCTTCGTGTTCGCCTGCAAGCATCTCCTCGACGGCAACAGTCACGCGGTGCCGCGATCCCGCTTTGCTACCCCCAAGCTTGTTGCCGGGCGCGAACTTGCCGTCCGATTTTCGGCCGTCATTTTTCGGTTTGTTCATTCGTCGGTCTCGCCGAGCAAAATGTTGTGATACCGGACCTGCTCGGCTGGTTCCCAACCGCGATCGCCGATCAGGGCTCGCGCAAACATGTAACTGAAAAACTCGTCATCCTCCACTCTCAATTCATGGGGTTGGGATGGCGTTCGCAATTGTCGGTCAGACTCGAGAGCCAAAAGACGTCTCAAAAGGCCGTTATTTAAACTAAGGCTCACCTGCTTTCCCTTTCTAAGCAGGCAAACTCGCTGTGAACGCACGCTGTCTGCCTTAATCGTCTTCCTATTGAAACTTTGGCTGAGTTGCTCGATGCATTGCTGGTGTAGAACATTTTAAGAACATATGCACCTTCTCGAATTGAGGGGGACATTCTTGCGCTCATTTTGTGGATCGGTGTAACCTAAGTGATTAGGCCAAAGCCATGAACGGCAAGCGGCTAGACAAATTTAGGTTATTGTTCGTATTGAAGGGGGATGAAAATGCGGTCTGCTGTTTATCTTATTGCTCTTTTTGTAGCTTCGCCAGCCTTTGCCAAGGAGGAGAAGCCGCCAACGATTAGCTATGACCCTTACACAAAGACCGAGTCTATTTTGG
>JAYVML010000051.1:0-9888 GCA_043758955.1 Novosphingobium sp.
GCGTGCGTGGAACGTGCCGCTGAACGCACCCGCGGTTGATCAGACTCGCCACAGCCGTGCGTTTATCGCGGTCCAGAACGGCTGCGATCATGCCTGCACGTTTTGCGTGATCCCGCAGGGGCGCGGGAGCAGCCGCTCGCAGGTGGTGCCAGGAGTGCTGCGCGAGGTGGAACGCCACTTGGCGCGCGGTGCGCAAGAAGTTGTGCTGACCGGGGTCGATCTGACCAGTTGGGGCCACGATTTGCCCAATACGCCGCAGCTCGGCGCGCTGGTTGCCGCAATCCTGACGGCATTTCCGCAGCTAGCGCGGTTGCGGCTGTCCTCGCTCGACGGGATCGAGATCGACCCGGCCCTCTTAGAATTGCTCGCGGCCGAACCGCGCGTGATGCCGCATATCCACCTCTCGCTCCAGCACGGCAACGACCTGATCCTCAAACGGATGAAGCGCCGGCACCTGCGCCGCGACGCTGTGAACTTGGTCGCAGAATTGCGCGCGCGGCGGCCAGACTTGGCAGTGGGAGCTGATCTGATTGCGGGGTTTCCGACCGAAAGTGCCGCCGCACATGCCGATAGCTTGTCGATCATCGCTGAACTGGGCGTGGTTCACGGGCATGTATTCCCCTATTCACGCCGTCCGGGCACTCCGGCGGCGCGCATGCCGCAGCTCGATGGCCCGGCAATTAGAGCGCGCGCGGCCGCACTACGCGGCGCCGTGGCTGAGCAGCGCGCACAATGGCTTGCTGCGCAGGTGGGCCAACCGCTCGCCGTACTTGCAGAGCGCGACGGAACCGGCCATGCGCCCAGCTTCGCCCGGGTGAGATTGCCCCCCGCCACGCCCGCCGGAACCATCGTGACCGTGACCCCGACCCGTATCATCGAAGGCCTGCTGGCATGAGTGCTGAAAGCTGGAGCGACCGCGTGCTCGGCGGGTTTCGCAAGACCTCCGAGCGGCTGGGCGAAAACCTCGCCGGGATAGTCAGCAAGAGCAAGCTCGGCGATGGCCAGCTTGACGAACTTGAAGACGCGCTGATCCTGTCCGATCTGGGCCCGCGCGCCGCCGCCCGCATTCGCGAACGATTGGCGGGTGAGCGGTTTGAACGCGGCGCCGATGCTGAAGCGATCAAGGGAGCGGTGGCTGAGGAAATCGCTGCGATCCTGCGTCCAGTAGCCAAGCCGCTCGACGTGGTGGCCTTCCCGCGCCCACAAGTGGTGCTGGTGATTGGGGTGAACGGCTCGGGCAAGACCACGACCATCGCCAAGCTGGCGCACTATTTTCAAGAACTGGATTACAGCGTGATGCTGGCCGCAGGCGACACCTTCCGCGCCGCTGCAATAGCGCAGCTGGCGGTCTGGGCCGAGCGGGTGGGAGTGCCGATCATCACCGGGCCAGAAGGCGGCGATCCATCGGCGGTGGTGTTCGACGCGGTTAAGGCGGCGACCGAGCAGGGGATCGACGCGCTGATCGTCGATACCGCCGGGCGGCTTCATAACAAGCGCGAGTTGATGGACGAGCTCGCCAAGATCCGTCGCGTGCTTGGCCGGCTCAATCCCGAAGCGCCGCACGACGTGGTGCTGGTGCTCGATGCCACCAACGGGCAAAACGCGCTCCAGCAAATCGAGATTTTCAAGGAGGTGGCCGGAGTGACCGGACTGATCATGACCAAGCTTGATGGTACCGCGCGCGGCGGCGTGCTGGTCGCCGCGGCCGAGCAATACGGCCTGCCAATCCACGCCATCGGGGTCGGTGAAAAGCTCGACGACTTGCGGCCGTTCGACCCCGATCTGGTCGCCCGTGTGATTGCGGGGGTGGCGTGATGGACGCTGCTGCGCCCAAAGCCAAAGCCAAAGCCAAGTCGGGTTGGGTCAACATCGCGGTCGATTACGCCCCAGTCCTGGTGTTTTTCCTGAGCTATCGGCACTTCTCGCCCAGCGATCACAACGATCCGATTGGCGAGATGTTGGCCGTGATCAAAAGCACCGGCGCGTTCATGGTTGCGGCGGTGGCCGCTTTGGTTGTGTCGCGCTGGTGGCTGGGGCGGATATCGCCGATGCTGTGGCTGTCGACCTTGCTGATTGTCGGATTTGGCGGGCTGACCATTTTGTTTCGCGATCCCATCTGGATCCAGATCAAGCCGACCGCGATCTACCTGTTGTTTGGGATCATCCTGCTGGTCGGCGCATGGCGCAGGCAGCCGTTGCTCAAATATCTGCTCGAAGCCGCATTTGAAGGACTGAATGATGCCGGATGGCTCAAGCTCTCACGCAATTGGGGCTTGTTTTTTCTGTTCCTGGCGGCTCTCAACGAGGGGCTACGGCAGCGCTATAATATCGCCAATGGCAATTTCGGTACATGGATTTCGCTCAAGCTGTGGCTGTTTATGCCGCTGTCGTTTCTGTTTACCTTCACTCAGCTACCGATGCTGCTGCGCCATGGGCTGATGGAGGAGGCCGAGACCGAGGTGTTGGCCGATCCGCCGCATGAGTGAATAACCCTGTGGGCGGGGTGACAAGCGCGCGCAATCGCGCAATAGTGCAGCGATTGGGTTCGCATCTAACGGAATTTAGGGGGAAGCAATGGCCAAGTTTTTCGGAAATCTGCACCTGGTGCTGCTCACCGGGCTCGTGCTCGCGATCGCCGTGATGTATCATTTTGCTGGTTCGGCACCGGTCGATTCCAACGCCGTGCTGCGCTGGCTGCATGTGTTCTTCGCGATCGTGTGGATTGGCCTGCTTTACTATCTTAACTTTGTGCAGGTCCCGACCATGCCCAAAATTCCGGCGGAACTGAAAGGCGGCGTCACCGGCTACATCGCCCCCAAGGTGCTGTTCTTTTTCCGCTGGGGAGCACTGCTGACCGTTATTACCGGTCTTGGGGTCGCAGGTCACGGACACGGCGATCAGCCCGGATATCTTGTTCAAGCGCTGACGTTCTCGGGCCAAGGCAACGTAAACCTGATCGGTCTAGGCATGTGGCTCGCGCTGATCATGGCATTCAATGTGTGGTTCATCATCTGGCCCGCGCAGAAGAAAATTCTTGGGCTGGTCGAAGCCACACCTGAACAAAAAGCTGCCGCTGCTCCGCGCGCGCTCTATGCCAGCCGCACCAACGTGCTGCTGTCGCTGCCCATGCTGTACTGCATGGTCAGCGCCAATCTGGGCTAAATCATTGCGATCACCGAGCGGCGCGGCGTTCCTTCGTGAGCGCCGCGCCGTTCTTTTTTTTGGGCTTATGATAATCTCGTCGCCATGACTGCCCAGATTGAACCTTTCCACACGATGTCCGTCAGCGCGCGGGCGCACCGGCTAAAGGCCGCTGGCCGCAGCGTGATTCACATGGAGTTTGGCCAGCCCTCAACCGGCGCGCCGCCCGCCGCGATTGCCGAAGCGCACCGCGTGCTCGATGCCGATCCGATGGGCTATTGGGAAAGCCAGCCGCTGATGCAGCGAATTTGCCGCCACTACGCCGAAACTTACGGTGTGACACTCGACCTGGCGCAAATTGTGCTGACCTGCGGTGCCTCGCCAGCGCTGGTGCTGGCGCTGAGCATGAGCTTTGAGCCCGGCGCGCGGGTCGCCATGGCTCGGCCAGGCTACGTGGCTTACCGCAACAATCTGCGCGCGCTGCACATGGAGCCGGTCGAACTCGATTGCGGCGAAGCGGAGCGTTATCAGGTAAGCGCAGCCGCGCTGGCGGCGCTCGATCCTGCTCCGGATGGCGTGATTCTGGCCAGCCCCGCCAACCCCACCGGCACAATCATTCCGCGCGACGAACTGGCCGCGATTGCGCAAGTGTGCCGGGCGCGCGGCATCACGATCATCTCGGACGAGATTTACCACGGCATCGCCTACGGGATGGCCACGCCATCGATCCTTGAGGTTGAGGCGCAGGCCTTGGTGGTCAACAGTTTCTCAAAATATTACAGCATGGCTGGCTGGCGGCTGGGCTGGCTGGTTGCGCCCAAGCGCGGGATCGATGCGGCGCGCGCGCGGATGAGCAACCTTTATCTCACCCCGCCCAGTCTGGCGCAACATGCTGGATTGGTCGCGATGGACTGCGCCGAGGATATTGCGCGCAATATCGCCACATACGCGCGCAACCGCGAACTGTTGCTCGCCGCATTGCCTGCGCTGGGACTGGCCCGGATCGCGCCGCCCGATGGGGCGTTTTACGTTTACGCCGATGTCTCAGACTTCACCGACGACTCGATGCAATTCTGCATGGCGCTGCTGGATGCGACTGGCGTTGCCACCGCGCCCGGCTATGACTTCGATCCGGTGCATGGCCACAAATTCATGCGGATCAGCTTTGCGGTGTCGACCGATCAGGTCAAAGATGCGATTGCCCGCCTGGAACCGTGGTTTGCCGCGCGCAATCGCGGGCGGCGCAGCTAGATCTCAACCTGACTGCCCAGTTCAACCACCCGGTTGGTGGGCAAGCGGAAGAACTCCATCGCGCTGGCGGCATTGCGCAGCATCCACGCGAACAGCTTTTCGCGCCAGATCCACATCCCCGGTTTGGCCGATGCGATCAGCGTCTGCCGAGAGAGAAAAAAGCTGGTTTTCATCATCTGGAACGGGCCGCCGCACATCGACACCCGCTTGAGCGCGGCGGGCACGTCGGTCTCCTCAAGGAAGCCGAATTTGATCACCAGCCGATAGAACCCCTGCCCCATGTCAGTGACATTGAAGCGCTTTTCCTCGTCGACATAAGGCACATCCTGGATCGCGATGGTCAGGATCACGACGCGTTCGTGCAGCACCTTGTTATGCTTGATGTTATGGAGCAGCGCTGAGGGCACACCCGATTTCGCGCTGGCCATGAATATTGCAGTTCCAGTTACCCGCGCCGCGCTGGAATGCGCACTCTTGGCGAAAACCTCCATCGGGATCGTGCCTTCGGCCATCGATTGGCGCATCAACGCGCGACCGCGCGACCAGGTGGTCAGCAGGGTAAAGATCACCAAGCCCATCGCCAGCGGAACCCAGCCGCCATCGGGAATCTTGGTGAAGTTGGCGGCCAAGTATGCCGCGTCGAGCGTGAAGAACAAGGTCAGCAGCGGAATTGAGAACCACGGCTTCCAGTTCCACATGTTGAACAGCACCACCGCCAGCAGCACATTGTCGATCGTCATCGCTCCGGTAACCGCAATACCATAAGCGGCGGTCAGGTTTGCCGAGCGCTGGAACACCAGCACCAGCAGGACCACCGCGATCATCAACGCGGTGTTGATCACCGGGATATAGATTTGCCCTGCCGCCAAACTGGTGTGTTTGATCGACATGCGGGGAATAAAGCCGAGCTGGATTGCCTGCTGGGTGACCGAAAACGCGCCGGTAATTACCGCTTGGCTGGCGATTACCGCCGCGAAGCTGGCGACCAGTAGCAGGGGCCACTGGAACCAGTCGGGCGCAAGCAGATAGAACGGACTGACCAGCGCCGGTTCGCCCAACCGCATCAACAGCGAGGCTTGGCCAAGGTAATTGCAGACCAGTGCCGGTAGCACGATCCAGAGCCATGAGACTCGGATTGGCTTGGCCCCAAAGTGGCCCATGTCGGCATAGAGCGCTTCGGCCCCAGTTACCGCCAGCACCGCCGCACCCATCGCCAAGAAGCCCTTGAATGGATCGTTGATGAACATATTTAGCGCATGATGGGGACTTAGCGCCCAGATCACATGAGGCTGTTCCGCCACGCTCAGCAGGCCCAGCACCGAAATCACCGCGAAATAAACCAGCATGACCGGGCCGAACAACGCCGATATCTTGGCCGTACCCCGGCTCTGGATCATGAACAGGAACACCAGGATGCCGACCACCATCGGCACCACCAGACGGCCCAGCGCGGGATTATAAACTGCCACGCCCTCGATCGCGCCGAGTACCGACACCGCCGGGGTAATCATGCTATCACCATAGAACAATGCGGTGGCGAACACGCCCAGCAGCACGATCCCGCTCGACCATTTCTTGCCCGACACGTTCTTGTTGATCAGCGCCAGCAAGGCCAAGCTCCCGCCCTCGCCTTTGTTATCGGCGCGCATGATCACGGTGACGTATTTGATCGTCACGATGATCATCATCGACCAGAACATCAGGCTGACGATGCCGTAGATGTGCAGCAGATCAAGCGGCAGCCGGTGAGGGCCGCTAAAGGTATCGCGCATGGCATACAGCGGACTGGTGCCGATATCGCCAAACACCACGCCAATCGCGCCGACTGCCAGTGCGGCCAGCGAACCGTGGTGACCGGGGCCGCCTTCGGATGTCTCATGATCATCCGAGTCCAGCGTACCAGAATGAACGACCGCGCCCGCCTCGACCGCCTTGCTCATGCAACTACAACCCTTAGTGACCCACAACGGCGCGCATGCGACCGCCGCATGCGACTAGCAGCAAGCCGGTGGGCGGTCTAGCACTGCTCAGGGTTAACGCGCTGGAGGAGCCGTTGGTTGCAATTGCGCGGCGCGTGGCTGATTTTGCTGGGCCAGCAACTGATCAAGCAGCTGCAACCGATCCGCCAGACCGGCGCGCCAGGGTGCCTTGACCGGCGCGCGCGCCAGTAAGTCAGCCCACAACGCGCGACCTTGCTCGGGCCGGCCATTCTGGATCAGCGCGAGGCCCAGAAAAAATGGCGGACCGGCGGCCTGGGGATCGGCGTCAGTCGCCTGACGAAACGCGTACACCGCCGCCGGGGTCAAAGCGCCATCGGCGTGACCGACCAGATTGTTAGCTAGCGCGAGCCAAGCCCCCGAATCGCGCGGGTTTTCCTCAATCGCTCCGAGCAACAGCCCGGCGGCATCGCTGAACGCACCTTGCCGGGTCAACGCATCTGCAGTGACCGTCCAGCGGTTCCGTGCAATCAGCCCTTCGCCTGACAATTGCTGACGCACAGCGACGAGGTCTGCGCCCACGTTGCCTTGTGCGGACATTGCTGCAGTTGGCGATCCGGCTAAATCGGGCCGCGCTTGATAAGCGAACCCAGCCAGACCAAACACCAGCGCGGCGGCAATCGCTTCCCAACTTTTGCGCGGCGCCTTGCCCAGCACGACGAGTGCCGCCAGCGTAAACAGGGTAAGCGCAATCGCGATCAGCCAAGCAGTCATGCCGCGCCCCTCACAAACCGCCGCCGCAGCAAGGCGAAGGCCAGTGCGAGCAGCGCCAGGGGTGCGGCAAACAGCGGCCAGGTCAGGCCGGTCACGCGCGGGGCATAGCTGACATAGTCGCCATAGCGCTCGATCAGCCAGGCGCGGATCGCCTCCGGTTGTTCACCCGCCTTGATCCGCAATCGCACCTGATTGCGCAGGTCGCCCGCGATCTTTGCGTCGGAATCGGCGATCGACTGGCCCTGGCATTGCAGGCAGCGCAGGCTTTCCATCAAAGCTTCGGCCTTGGTTTCCTGCACCGGGTCTGCAAGCTGGACATTGGCATAGGGCGCCGGGGGCATGGTATCGTCACCCCGCACCGGGGCAGCGAGTAGCAGCGCGGTGATCAGCAGCGCGCGCCTCATTGTCCCGCCTCCGCGACTTTGTCCGCGATCAAATCAACCTGATCGGCGCGAATATCCCCGATGTGCTGATAGCGGATCACGCCGCGGCCATCGATCACGAAACTTTCAGGCACGCCGGAAGAGCCCAATGCAAACTGGATCGCGCTAACCTCGTCGGCACCGACCCGGCTGAAGGGATTGCCATTACGCGCGAAAAATTGCTGCAAGTCACCCGGCTGGTCGCGGATTGCGATGCCGACCACGTCGATCCCGCGCGCGCGCAATGCTGCCAATTGCGGCGCTTCGACCGCACAGGGCACGCACCAGCTGGCAAATATGTTGAGCAAGTGCGGTTTACCGTCGGCGAGGTCGGCGCGGGCCAGCCCCGGGCGATCAGCACTGGCCGCAGACAAGGCAAACTGCGGCAACGGTCGCCCGATCATGGTGCTTTTAACCGCCCGATCAGCCGGGCGCAGCAGGCTGACCAGCACCACCGCGACAAACAGCGCGAACAGGCCCAGCGGCAGCCACAGCGCCCAGCGCGAGGGACGTTCAGGCGGGTTCATCCGCTACGCCCCTGCCGCTGGCGGCGATATGCGATTTTGCCCGTGGCAACACTTCGTCGCATTTCACTTAGCGCCCGCCCTAGCAGCGCCAAAGCACCGCCCAGCGCGACCAAGACCCCGCCCAGCCAGATCAGCGTCACAAACGGTTTCCACCACAGCCGCAACTGCCAGCGCCCGTCGGCAGCTTCTTCGCCCAGTACGGTGTAAAGTTGGCCGTTCCACCGCGTGAGAATGGCACTCTCAGTGGTTTGTTGCGGCGGGGTCCAGAAACTGCGCGCCTGCGGGTGCAGTTCGTGAGGGGCGGAACCATTATAACTCGCCGCCAAAGTCGCCTCCAGCGCGGTCCAATTGGGGCCGGTAACCGGCTCAACCCGGCTCAGCCGGACCAGCCACGGGCCCACCGCCACGCTTTCTCCAATTCGGGCTGCGACCAGCTTTTCGGTGCTGAACGCACTGTCACAAGCGACCCCCAGCAAAGCCACGCCGATCCCGAAGTGCGCGGTAACCATGCCCCACAAGGGCAGTGTCACCGTGCGCAGCCGCCGCCCTTTGAGAGGCACCAGCGCAATCGTCAATAAACCCGTGCCCAGCGCGATGCCCAGCATTGGCAGCAAATTGATCCCATTCAGCGCCAGCCAGAGGGCTACGCCCAGTACCACCAAGGCAGGTAAGACCAGCACAAGTCGTACCCGCGCCAGACCATCGCGCCGCCAGCGCAGCAGCGGCCCGATCGCCATAACCACCAGCATGGGCAGTACGAACACCGCGGTGGCGGGGTTGAAATAGGGCGGACCGACCGAAACCCGCGCGCCCAATGCCTCAGCCAGCAGCGGGTAGAGCGTACCGAGCAGCACAATTCCCAGCGTCGCGGTCAGCATCACGTTGTTGAACACCAGCGCGCTTTCACGGCTTACCACCGCAAACCGCTCACCTTCGCTGACGGTCCCGGCCCGCAGTGCGAAGATTACCAGCGCCGCACCGATGTTGATTGCCAGCAAAGCGAGGATGAAGCTCCCGCGTTGCGGATCAACCGCAAACGCGTGCACGCTGGTCAGCACGCCCGAGCGAACCAGGAAGGTGCCGACCATCGACATGGCAAAGGCCACCACCCCGAGCATCACCGTCCAGGCGCGCAGCGCATTGCGCGATGCCAGCACCGCGACCGAATGGAGCAACGCGGTCGCCGCCAGCCAAGGCATCAGCGAGGCATTTTCGACCGGGTCCCAGAACCACCAACCCCCCCAGCCCAGCTCGTAATAGGCCCAGTACGATCCGGCGGTGATCCCTAACGTCAGGAAAATCCATGCTCCCAGCACCCACGGGCGCATAGCGCGGGCGAACAGCGGCGATACTTCCCGTGTAAGCAGTGCGCCGACCGCGAAGCTGAACGCTACCGACAGCCCGACATAGCCAATGTAAAGCGTCGGCGGGTGGAATGCGAGGCCTGGGTCCTGGAGCAGTGGGTTAAGGCCGTTGCCTTCCGGGGGCGCGGGGTCAAGCCTGGCAAACGGGTTCGATGCGAGCAGCAGAAAAGCATAAAAGCCAAGACTGACAAAGGCTTGCGCGGCCAGCGTGGCAAGCATCGTCGGTTCGGGCAAACGCCGCTCGACCAATGCGACCAAGCCGCCGGCGAGTGCCATCACTGTCACCCACAGCAGCATCGAGCCTTCGTGATTGCCCCAGGCCCCAGCCACTTTGTAAAGCAGCGGCTTGGCCGAATGCGAATTCGCCGCAACCAGCGCCACCGACAAGTCGGTGCGCCAGAACACCGCGATCAGGCAGGCAAAAGCGATTGCCACTAACCCGGCTTGGACCACAGCGGCAGGCCGGACGACG
>JAYVML010000052.1:0-3831 GCA_043758955.1 Novosphingobium sp.
TTGGGACTATCTTACGATCGGGACTACGGACATGAGCGAAGCCACTGGTGAGACGATCATCATTAAAAAGTATGCCAACCGGCGGCTCTACAACACCAAGAGCTCAAGTTACATCACGCTCGATCACCTCTCGAAAATGACCCGCGAGGGCGTGGATTTCAAAGTCCTCGATGCCAAGACCGGCTCCGACATCACGCATTCGATTCTGACCCAGATCATCATGGAAGAGGAAAGCACCGGCGGCGAGCAGATGCTTCCGGTCAATTTCCTGCGCCAGCTGATCTCGATGTATGGCAATTCTATGCAGGGCCTGGTGCCGCACTATCTTGAAGCCTCGATGGATCATTTCCGGTCGAACCAGAGCAAGCTGCGCGAAGCGTTTGAAGCGAGCCTGGGGATCAACCCGCTGGCCAAGTTGGCGCAGCAAAATCTGGCGATGTTCAAGGCGGCTGCATCGGCCTTCGTGCCGGGGCTGGCCGATACCAAGATCGCATCGCAATCGGGCGGCGGCAAGGATCAGGCGGACGAACTCGCCGCATTGCGCGCGCAAATGGCCGAAATGCAGACCAAGCTGGACCAGCTCGGAAAGTAACCGTCGTCCCGGGCTTGAACCGGGACCGCTGGCCTAAATACCGCTAGGCCGCAACCAGACGCCACCGATCCCGCTTTCGCGGGGATGACGAGACGAGACCAATGACCCAAATCCGCCACGCGCTTTCCGTCACCCGTTCCGCTGATTTCGCCGCCTGGTATCAGGAGGTGATCGCCGAAGCTGAAATGGCCGAGGAATCGGGGGTGCGCGGGTGCATGGTGATCCGACCCTGGGGCTATGGCATCTGGGAGCGGATCCAGCACCTGATGGATGCGCGGATCAAGGCCGCCGGGGTGGAGAACTGCTATTTCCCGCTGTTCATTCCGCTGAGCTATTTTGCCAAGGAAGCCGAACATGTTGACGGTTTTGCCAAGGAAATGGCGGTCGTCACGCACCACCGGCTGATCGCCGATGGCAAAGGCGGGCTGATCCCCGATCCTGAGGCCAAGCTGGAAGAGCCGCTGATCGTGCGGCCCACCTCGGAAACCGTAATCGGGCAGGCGATGGCGCGCTGGATCCAATCGTGGCGCGATCTGCCGTTGCTGACCAACCAGTGGGCCAACGTGGTGCGGTGGGAAATGCGCACCCGGATGTTCCTGCGCACGTCGGAATTCCTGTGGCAGGAAGGCCATACCGCGCATGCCGACAAGGCCGATGCGATGGCTGAGACCTTGCGCGCGCTCGAAATGTATCGTGCACATGCCGAGGAAGATCTCGCGATTCCGGTGATCGCGGGCGAAAAACCAGAGAACGAGCGCTTCCCCGGCGCTGCTGCGACCTATTCGATCGAGGCGATGATGCAGGACGGCAAAGCCTTGCAAGCTGGCACTTCGCACTACCTTGGCACCGCATTTGCCGAGGCGTCCGGGATCCGATATCAGGACAAGGACGGCCAGCAGACGCTGTGTCACACGACTAGCTGGGGGGTTTCGACCCGGCTGATCGGCGGGGTAATCATGGTCCACGGTGACGATGACGGGCTGCGCGTTCCGCCCCGGATTGCCCCGCATCAGGTTGTGATCCTGCCGATGCTGCGCGACGATGACGGTGATGAAGCGTTACTCGCTTATTGTGAGGATCTGCGCACAGCGCTCGCCGTGCAGACCGCGCTGGGCGAGCCGGTGCGTGTACTGCTGGATAAGCGCGCGGGCAAAGCCACGCAAAAACGTTGGGGCTGGGTCAAGAAGGGCGTACCACTGGTGCTCGAAATTGGCGGGCGGGATGCTGCGGGCGGCCAGGTTTCGGTGCTGCGCCGCGACCGGCTTTACCGCGATGACGGCAAGGTCAATTTCACCGCGATGGCCAAGGATGATTTCCTCGCCAGTGCAGCCGCCGAACTGGAAGATATCCAAGCCAGCCTTCACGCCCAAGCTACCGCGCGTCGCGACGGACAGATCGAACGCGGAGTGTCTGACATGGCCGGGCTCGAACAGTTCTTCGCGGCCAATCAGAATTACCCCGGCTGGGTCGAACTGAACTGGTCGCGCCCGAGCGGCGCGGCGCTCGAGGCCGTGGTGACCAAGCTCAAGGCGCTCAAGCTGACCGTGCGCAACACCCCGATGGGCTGCCCAGCGGTAGCTGGCACCTGTCTGTTCACCGGTGAACCCGCAGTCGAAAGGATCTACATTGCGCGCGCTTACTAAAATTGCGGCGCTGGCGCTGCTCGCTGCCTCGCCCTTGTTGGCGCGCAGCAGTGCCGCGCCCCAGGTCAACCCGGCCCGGTTGCGCGCCGATGTAGCGGCACTGGTTGCGTTCGGTACGCGCCACACCATGTCCAGCCCCGATGATCCCAAGCGCGGGATTGGCGCAGCGCGGCGCTGGGCCGAGCGCGAATTTCGCAACACCAGTGCGGCTTGTGGTGGTTGCCTCGAACTGGCGCTACCTGAAACGATGGTCAGCGGAGAGCGCTTGCCCCAACCAGTCAAGATTATAGATGTGGTAGCGATCCAGCGCGGGACCGAGCGTCCCAATGAAGTGGTGATCGTCCAAGGCCATATCGACAGCCGCGTTTCCGATGTGATGAACGCTGCGGCCGATGCCCCCGGCGCCAATGATGATGGATCGGGCACCGCGCTGGTGCTCGAAGCCGCGCGGATTCTGTCCAAGCGCAAATTTCCAACCACGATCATCTACGCTGTCTTGTCCGGTGAAGAACAGGGCCTGTACGGCGGCAAACTGCTGGCTAACTATGCCAAAGCGCAGGGTTGGACGGTCAAAGCGGTGCTCAACAACGACATTGTAGGCAACACCCGCGGCTCGGACGGACTGATCGACAACACCCATGTCCGGGTCTTTTCCGAAGGTCCGCGCGCCGATGCTGACGAAGCGCAGCGCGGTTCTGCCCGGCGATTCGGCGGTGAGAATGACAGCCCCAGCCGCAACCTGTCACGCTATGCTGCCGCGCTGGCATCCGGCCTGCCCGGCGGGTTGGAAGTGCGCCAGGTGTGGCGTGCTGACCGGATGGGGCGCGGCGGTGATCATTTGCCATTCCAGGAAGCCGGAGTTCCCGCAATTCGCTTTTCAGTCGCGGTTGAGAACTACGATCACCAGCATCAGGATCTGCGCACCGAGCGCGGGGTGGTTTATGGCGACACGATTGACTTTATGGACTTTGGCTATCTGGCCAAGGTCACCGCGCTGAACATAGCGCTACTTGACCGGCTAGCACGGACCCCGCTGCCGCCCGCCGTGAGTATCGAGGCAGCGGTGCAAACCTTCACTGTGGTCAAGTGGACGCCGTCACCCGGAGCGGCCGGTTATAACGTCTGGCAGCGGCGTACCGATGCGGCCGGGTGGACCAAAGTGCGGCGCGTCGGGGCTGGTGGCTCGCAATTGAAACTCCCCGGGGTGCGCGGCGATGACTGGTTCTTCGGGGTCAGCGCGCTGGCAACTGATGGCAGCGAAAGCCCGGTAGCGTCGGGTGTTCCGGGCGGCGCCTTCACCCGCCCGGCACAATAACCGGTGCCGCGCAAACCACTGCCAAACCCCGGTCTGCCAAACCGCAAGCAAGTGCTCGACTTTATCGCCGAGAGCGCGGAGCCGGCCGGTAAGCGTGAGATTGCGCGCGCGTTTGGCCTTAAAGGACAGGAGAAGATCCAGCTCAAGGCCATGCTGAAAGACATGGCTGAAGAAGGGCTGATCGACGGCAACCGCACCGCGTTCCACCGGATGGGCGGAGTGCCCAAAGTGACCGTGCTGCGGGTGATCGAGATCGATGACGGCGAAGCGATTGCGGTGCC
>JAYVML010000053.1:0-9650 GCA_043758955.1 Novosphingobium sp.
GATAAGGCGGTCTTGGCCGAGTTGTCGCCCAGCTTCATCGCATCGTTGAAGCTTGTCGCCGCGCTCTCAAAGCGTCCGGCGCGCAAATAGGACTGAGCCAGCAATGCCCGGTAGGACGTGTTACGCGGATCCGCGGCGACCAGCTCTTCGGCCAGGCCAATCGCCTTGGCGACATCGCCCTTGGCGAGTGCTTTCTGCGCTTCGGCGGCAGCCTTGTCGGTGCTGGACTTAGCGACCGCGCCCGAACTGAACCCGGCCCCCGCGACCATGGCCAGAGCAATCGCCCCGGCCAGCCCAAGCGGCAAGATCGATCGGCGGATGTGGCTGGTGTGCATGGGATGGGTCCCTTCCTCGGAAAATTTCATTTGCGCTTCCGCGCCACTTGCGCGGCAAGCGCGGCAATCTCGGGTTGTTCGGCGAGCAGCCGGTCGAGCGCCTCGGTGACCAGTTGCTGCGCGCTGCGGCCTTGCACGGTGCAAGCCAGCCGCAACTGCAGGTGGCGATCGGCATCGACCCGCAGGGTAAAGGCGGCGCGGCGGCCCAAAGCGAGCGCCGAGCCGCGCTCTGCGCTCAGATCGCGCGTGAGCCCCCGTTGCTGACGAACGACTTCGGGCAAGTGCCCCTGCATCCGCCCGGCCGTATCGATCGACACAACCTCGCCGCGCGGGGAGCTAACTTGGTCATGATCGTGATCATGGCCCATGTCGTTCCAGCCCAGATCATCGTGCGAGAAGTCATCAAGGTTGATCGGCAATGCGCCGGCTTGCGGACGCATCGCGGGCTTGGCACCGCCTTTGCGCGCGAGCAGTCGCGGGGTCAGTGAAGCGATGGGTTTGGGATCGACCATGCTGCCAGCGCCTCGCTTACGAGCCAGCCACGCGGCGGCCGAAGCCGCCAGCCGGGCGGTGCAAACCTTGCACGCTCGACGCCGCAGTTGGCGCGGCAAACACAGTGCGGCGGAAGTTCTTTTCGAGCCGGTCCGAGATGTAGCTCCACAGCGCGGTCACTTCAGCCGAGCTGCGCCCATTGGGATCGACTTCCATCACCGTGCGGCCATCGATCATCGAGGCGGCAAAATCGGTCCTGTGGTGCAGTGTGATCGGGGCGACAGTGCCATGCTGTGACAATGCAACTGCGGCTTCCGAGGTGATCTTGGCTTTGGGCGTTGCAGCATTGACCACAAAGATCAGCGGTTTGCCCGCGCGTTCGCACAGGTCAACCGTGGCCCCCACTGCGCGCAGATCGTGCGGGCTGGGGCGGGTTGGCACAACGATCAATTCCGCCACCGAGATAACCGATTGGATCGCCATGGTGATGGCCGGCGGAGTATCGATCACCGCCAGGCGAAACCCTTGCTGGCGCAGCACCGCAAGATCGGCGGCGAGGCGCGCCACCGTGGTCTGCGCGAACGAGGGAAATTCGGCCTCGCGTTCGTTCCACCAATCGGCCAGCGACCCTTGCGGATCGATGTCGATCAGCACGACCGGGCCAGCGCCAGCGCGCTGCGCCTGCACGGCGAGATGCCCGGACAAGGTTGTCTTGCCCGAACCACCTTTTTGTGATGCCAACGCCAGTACCCGCAAAGTCTGTCCCCTAGGAAATGCAGCAAACCCAATATGACTTGCCGCCGGGGATCGCAGAACGTTCCTAATTTTGGGTTAACGCCGGGCTTACCTCGCTTCGGCTGAGCCCGCGAAGGTGGCATTGGCAGGCATACAAACCCTTTGCTAAGGGTAGGTTTACTATGTCAGTTAGCGACAACGCGTCGCGGCCGTGAAGCCTGCCAGCTGCAGGCCGATCGCCAAAGGTAAACCGCCGCCAGCAGACAGGAATTTTTTGATGGCCCGCAACAATATTCTTGCCGCGCTGGCGCTGGGGGCCGGAGTGGCTCTGGGCCAGCCCACAATGGCCGATACCAAGACCGGAGTTGACGCCTGGACGCGCGGCGATTTTGCCGCTGCGGTCAAGGAATGGCAGGTGCAGGCGGCGCGCGGCGATGGTGACGCGGTGTTCAATCTGGGGCAGGCTTACCGGCTGGGCAAAGGGGTTCCGCAAGACCTGGCCAAAGCTGAGCAGCTGTTTGGCCAAGCCGCCGGGATGGGCCATTTGCAAGCGGCGGACAATTACGGTCTGCTGCTGTTTCAACGCGGCGAACGAGTGAAGGCGCTGCCCTATTTGCGCGCCGCCGCCGATCGCGGCGATCCGCGCGCGCAGTATCTGCTGGGCATCGCGCACTTCAACGGCGATCTGGTGCCCAAGGACTGGGTCCGGGCCTATGCGCTGGTCACGCTGGCCCAGCAGCAGGGCCTGGCGCAAGCCGCCGGAGCGCTGGCGCAGATGGATCAATACATCCCGATCGTGCAGCGCCAGCAAGGCGTGCAACTGGCGGCAGAAATCGGCAGCAAAGCCGATGCGACGCGTGCCCGGCAACTCGCCGCAGTCGATCTGGGGAGCCAGATCCCGAGCAGCGCCGTGGCCACTTCGGGCGAGCCCGCCATCAGCCCGACTATCGCCTCGGCCAATGCGGCGGGGAGCCAGACGCACGGGGTTACTGCGCGCGATAGCGCGGCCACGGCGGGCGCCGATTACGCCCGGCCGGCCGCCAAGGTCAGCGCCCCGGCTTTGCCGCCGGCCTCCCGCCCGGTGATCAAGCCCGCAGCTGTGCTCGCCGCCGCGCCGCCGCCTGCTCTTGCAGGCACCACAGGTACTTGGCGTATCCAGCTTGGCGCGTTCGGAGTTGCCAGCAATGCCGACGCGGTCTGGGCGAAGGTCCGCACGCGTGCGGAACTCACCGGCCATGCCCGTCTCTACGTCAAGGCTGGCGCAGTGACCAAGCTGCAGGCCGGCGGGTACAGTCAAGCCGCGGCGCAGGCCACTTGCGCCAAGCTCAAGGCCGCCGGGATCGTTTGCGTCGCGGTGCCTGGCTGATCGGTGGAGCCTGTCCCGCCTGATCGTATCCGCACGCTCGACCTGATCCGCGGCGTCGCCGTGCTGGGCATCCTGGCGATCAACGTGGCGGGCTTTGCCGCGCCAGACAGCGCGGCCTATTCGCCCGATCTGCCGCGCGCGGGGACCACGGGATTGTGGGCCAACCACGCCGCCTACCTCGCCACGCTGGTGCTGTTCGAAGGCAAGATGCGCGCGCTGTTCTCGATGCTGTTCGGGGCCAGCCTGCTGTTGTTCGTCGAGCGCGCCAATGCCGCCGGGCGGGATGGCACTCGGCTGCAAGCCCGCCGGCTGACCTGGCTGCTGGTGTTCGGGTACTTGCACTTCGCGCTGATCTGGGACGGCGATATCCTGTTTCTGTATGCCGCGATGGGGTTCATCGCGCTGGCGTTGCGCAATTGGCGACCGCGCCAGTTGCTGACCGCAGCGGTGCTGACCTTTGCGCTGTGGCAGGTATGGGGCGCAGCACAGTGGCTGCCCAGCTTGGCGGCGGAAGCGGCTGTCGTATCGGGAACCGCCAGCCCGGCCGTGCAGCGCAGCCATGCGCGCGATCTGGCCGAATTCCGCAAGGACGACGCGCGCGACCAGACCGAGGCGCAGCTCTCGTGGCCCGCGCAAGTGCAAACCAAGCTGGCCGACCGCGCCGATGATCCGCTGACCCTGATCGCCTACAACTGGGGCGAGACCTTGCCGTGGATGCTGCTCGGCATGGCGTTGCTGCGCACCGGTTTCTTCGCCGGGCTTTGGCCTAGGCGGCGGATGGTGTGGCTGGCCGGCACGGGGCTGGGTCTGGGCGGCGCGGCCACTGCCGCCTTCGCGTTATGGGCAGAGCTTAGTCATTACCCCGAAGTCACGATGCATTTTGCGCTCGGCTACGCGCTCGCACTGCCGCATCTGGCGATGGCGCTGGGCTACGCCGCGCTGCTGGTGCTCGCCTCGCCGCACCTGCTGCGCAGCGTGCCGGGCCAGCAGCTCGAAGCCGCCGGGCGGATGGCGTTCAGCAATTATCTCGGCACCAGCCTGGTAATGGCGACACTATGCTACGGCTGGGGGCTTGGCCTCTACGGTCAGTTCGGCGCGGCACAGCGCTGGACCCTGGTGCTGCTGGTCTGGGCGATGATACTGGGGTGGAGCCAGCCCTGGCTGACGCGCTATCGCCAGGGCCCGCTCGAGTGGGCCTGGCGCAGCTTGACCGAGGGACGGTGGTTGGCGTTTCGGCGGCCCTAGCCCCGATGAGCTGATTATGTTGCTGAAATCCACAGCATTGATAACTATGACCCAAGCGGAGGTGTCGAAATGTTCGTGTTCTGGTGGCAAGGTCGAGGTTATCAAACTATCTTGATCTGGCTGCTTACCTTGCTTGCTTTCGGCATTATCGCCTCAATCGGGAAGTCATTTATACCTGATCGCCCTTGGTACTGGGGGTTGGCGTTCTTGGCTTCGGCGGTACTCAACTGGCGTACTGGATCGCGACTCAACGCTCGGGGAATTGCCAAACGCAAGTCTCAATCCTTGCGAAGTCGCCTCTTTTACCGCGCAGCCCATCGCTTCATGTCGCTGCCCATGGAGACGTTCTCGATCGTTTTGGCCGCTGCAGGATTTTTTATTGCTGTCCAAGGGGCGCTAGCAAATCCCACCTAGGCGGACGACCGTTGGTTGCCTCGCTGGCAACGCTAAACCTAATTCCCAAACGGGTTCTTCGCACTGCGCAGCATCAGCCGCACCGGCACTGCGTCGAAGCCCAGATCGCGGCGCAGGCTGTTGATCAGGTAGCGTTCGTAGCTGGTCGGGAGCGAATCGAGCCGGGTGCCGAAAATCACAAAGCCCGGCGGGCGGATTTTGGCCTGGGTGATATAGCGCAGTTTGATCCGCTTGCCCCCGGGCGCGGGCGGCGGGTTGCGTTCCAGCGCATCATCGAACCAGCGGTTAAGCGCCGAGGTGGGCACGCGTTTGGACCATGAGGCGCGGATTTCGAACGCCGCCTTGAGCAGCGTGTCGAGCCCCTTGCCGGTGCGTGCCGAGACGGTCAGCACCGGCAGCCCCTTGACCTGCGCCAAGCCTTCGTCGAGCGCAAACCGGATCCCGTTGAACAGCCCCGAGGCGTCTTCGGCGACGTCCCACTTGTTGATCGCAATGATCAGCGCGCGGCCTTCTTCGAGCACCAGCGAGGCGATCTTGAGGTCCTGATGTTCGAGGCCCCTTGTGGCATCGAGCAGCAGCACCACTACCTCGGCAAAGTCGACCGCGTGGCGCGCATCGGCCACCGCCATCTTCTCAAGCTTGTCGACCACCAGCGCTTTCTTGCGCATGCCCGCGGTGTCGATCAGCCGCACGACGCGGTCTTCGTCAAGCTCAGGATCGTGCCACACCCAATCGACCGCGATCGAATCGCGGGTGATCCCGGCCTCGGGCCCGGTCAGCAGCCGGTCTTCGCCCAAGAAGGCGTTGATCAGCGTCGATTTACCCGCATTGGGCCGCCCGACGATCGCCAGTTTGAGCGGCGCGCGATTGAGCGCTTCCTCGTCTTCCTCGTCGACTTCGAGCTCGGCAATCTCGTCGCGTTCGCGCTGCCCGGCGTCGAGCAGCGGCAGCAGCGCCTCGAACAGATCGCCCAGCCCCTCGCCGTGTTCAGCCGAAAACGGCACCGGATCGCCGAGCCCCAGCGAATAGGATTCGAACAGGCCGTGATCGCCCGAACGGCCTTCGGCCTTGTTGGCGACCAGCACCACCGGCACCGAACTTTCACGCAGATAGCGCCCTATTTCTTCATCCATCGGGGTCAGCCCGGCGCGCGAATCGATTACGAACAGCGCCACATCGGCGCCGACCAGCGAAGCTTCGGTTTGCGCACGCATCCGGCCCGGCAAGCTGTTCTTGTCTTCATCTTCCCACCCGGCGGTATCGACGATCGTGAAATCAAGCCCCAGCAGCGTAGCATCGCCCATCCGCCGATCACGCGTCACCCCGGGCTGATCGTCGACCAGCGCCAGTTTCTTGCCGACCAGCCGGTTCCACAGCGTACTTTTTCCGACGTTAGGCCGGCCGATAATAATGACTTGGGGAAGCGCCATCCGCGCCCACTGGGCGCAGCGGCGGTTTTTTGCAAGGCGGCGCGCAGCGTGCTCGCAAGTATTGACGCGCTGTTAACCATAGTGCGAAAGGCGGACCTAACCACTGCTGCGCAATTTTGCGGCCATGGGGCTGCGGGGTTTCTTTTTGGCATACGGGCTGATCGCGCTGGGCGCGGTGCCGCTTGGCGCGGTCATGCCGCTGGACGATGACCGGGGCGTCACCGGCGGCGGCGGATCGCAGCTGCCCCCCTATTTGCAATGTGTGCCCTATGCCCGGATGGTGACCGGCATCCAAATTCGCGGCGACGCTTGGACCTGGTGGGACCAGGCCGAAGGCCGTTATGCCCGCGGGTTTGCGCCCAAGGTTGGCGCGGTGATGGCGCTGCTTCCGCACGGCAATTCACACCTGGGACATGTCGCCGCGGTCAGCCGGATTGTCGATGACCGCACAATCCTGATCCGCCATGCCAATTGGAGCCCGATCAACGGTCGCCGCGGCCAGATCGAGGACAATGTCCGCGTGATCGATGTCTCGCCCACCAATGACTGGAGCGAAGTGCGTGTGTGGTACGCGCCGATCCAGGCCATCGGCGGATCGGTGTGGCCGGTCCAGGGGTTTATCTATCCCGGCAAACCGCCCAAGCTCAAATCGCGGACCGTCGTCGTCGTCGCACCGGGCCTTGCCGCCAAATACAATGAAGCCCCGACCAAGCCCCGCTCGGCCAAAGCCGGGCAGGACCCGATCGGGGACATCATTGGTAAGCGAATGGGCTGGTAAGACCGGTCCTAGTCCCACCAGCCCAAGCTGTAGTCAAAGCCTAGAAGCGGAACCCGAGGACCGCGCGGAAGCTGTTAAAATCATAGCGGCTGAACTGCCGGGCATTCACGCCGCCAGCCAATACGAACGGGTTGGTCGGACCAGCGGTACCGGTGCCAATGGAGACATAGTACTTGTCATCCTTATAGCGGTTGAACAGGTATTCCATCCCCAGCGTAAATCCGCCGCCGAGCACCACTTCCGCGCCGCCACCGGCCTGGAAGCCCAGCACCATTTTGCCGTCGTTCACCTCGGTGAAGCTGTTCGAGGTGTTGGTGGTGGTGAAACCGTGGTTGATCTTGGCGTAGCTGGGACCGCCGGTCACATACAGCAGTCCGCGATTGCCTGGAGCGTACCCAATCCGCGCGCGCGCCGAGACCGCATAGTCGATCTCACGCGAGAAACTATAGCCGGCCGGAGTGGAACTGAACGCAGTCGCCGAATCCCGGGCGTTGCTCTTCGAGCCTTCGACCATCACGCCCATGACCACATCGCCATACCGGGCATCGTAACCGACGCGCGCAGCATATTCGAACGCGTCGCGGTCGGAAGTGCAAGGCGCGGTGCCCTGCGAATTCAGCGTCGAACTGCCTTTGCAGAAGCCACCGCTGAACGCATTAACGCCCGTCGAGGTGAGCACGGTGTTGTTGAAGGTACCGTCGCGGTTGGTGTCGAATACAACGGTGTTGGCATCCTTGCCGTGCGGGGCGGCAAGACCGCCGGAAACAGCCACGTATGGGCCATTGTATTCGCCGGGGAACTGATCTGCCAGTGCAGGAGTGGCAACACCGACCAGTGCGAGCGCTATCAAAGCGGGGTAAGTGCGAGGTTTCATAGGACGTTCCGTTCGTTAGGTGTGGATCAGTAAAAACCCTAACGAACCAAACCGCGTCAGCGATGCATGCGACCCCGAATTTAGAGAATACTGTTGTATTAGAGCAACATGCGTCTGGCGCGGTCAGATTTTGGCCACCGGGGGATTCTCCCCCAAATCCTCGAACCACGCCTCGACCGGACCGGTGAGCTTAATCGTCAGCGGCCGCCCGTGGCGGTCCATCGTCTTGCCCGCCTGCACCCGGACCCAACCTTCAGCGATGCAATATTCTTCGATATCGCGCCGCACGTTACCCTTGAAGCGGATCCCGACCCCGCGCTGGAGCATCTCGGCATCGAAAAACTCGCTTCCAGGGTGGACCGAAATGCGGTTCGGCGGCACATCGGCGGCAGTGGCCGCGATGCTGGGGGCAGGGGCGCCGGTGGCGGGCTCGGCAGGCTGGACTGGTTCATCGGTCATGCTCGCGGGCACTAGAGCGCTGTGCCGTCTTGTCAATTCGCTGCCGCCACACTAATGGCGCGCCTTCGCTCTTTGGAGCGGGCGCGTAGCTCAGTGGGAGAGCACACCCTTCACACGGGTGGGGTCGCAGGTTCAATCCCTGCCGCGCCCACCACTCCCCTGCCTTGAATGCGCAGCGCGGAGCGGGCATAGGCCGCGCATCATGCATGACATCAAATTCATCCGCGAACATCCTGAAGCGTTCGATGCTGGTCTGGCGCGGCGCGGGCTTCCCCCGCAGTCGACTCGACTGCTCGCGCTCGATGCCGAGCGGCGCGAAGCAGAGTCTTTGCATCAGGCGCAACTGGCTGATCGCAATCGCATTGCCAAAGAGATTGGCATGGCCAAGGCTGCAAAGGACGAAGCACGGTTTGCAGAGTTGATGGAAATTCGCGGTGCAATTGGCGACGCCGCTGGCGAAACCGGCGAGCGATTTGCAACTCAACTGCACGACATGCTGGCGATTATCCCCAACCTGCCCGCCGCAGATGTCCCCGAAGGCAAGGATGAGGCCGCCAATGTCGAAGTGAGCCGCTGGGGCACGTTGCGAAGCTTCGATTTCGCGCCGCGAGAGCACGCCGACATCGGTCCGGCGCTTGGGCTCGACTTCGAGACTGGGGCGCTGCTCTCGGGCGCGCGGTTTACGTTCTTGCGAGGGCAGATGGCGCGGCTGCAACGCGCGATCGGTCAATTCATGATCGATCACCAGACAAGCGTGAACGGTTACGCCGAGTGCAGCACCCCGGTGCTGGTCCGCGACGAAGCAATGTACGGCACCGACAAGCTGCCGAAGTTTGCCGAAGATTCGTTCCGCACCACCGACGGGCGATGGCTGATCCCGACCTCTGAAGTCAGCCTGACCGCGTCGGTGATGGGCCAAATCCTTGATGGTGCAGCGCTGCCGATCCGCATGACTGCGCTGTCGCTATGCTTCCGCAGTGAAGCCGGGGCGGCGGGCAAAGATACGCGCGGGTTCATCCGCCAGCATCAGTTCGAGAAGTGCGAACTGGTCAGTGTCACCCGGCCCGAAGACAGCGCGGCTGAGCATGAGCGGATGACTGCGGCAGCTGAATCGATCCTCGAAGCGCTAAACCTGCCTTATCGCAAGGTCCTGCTCTGCACCGGCGACATGGGCTTCGGCGCGCGCAAGACTTATGACCTTGAAGTCTGGCTCCCCGGCCAGAACGCTTACCGCGAGATCAGCTCAATCTCCAACTGTGGCGATTTTCAGGCGCGGCGGATGAACACCCGCTATCGGCCAGAGGGCGCGAAAGGCACCGAGTTTGTCCACACCCTCAACGGCTCGGGCCTCGCGGTTGGCCGCACGCTGGTGGCGGTGCTGGAGAATTACCAGCAAGAGGAAGGCTCGGTGACGGTGCCTACTGCGCTGCTGCCGTATATGGGCGGGATCGAACGGCTTGAACCATGACCCGGCCCCCGTTCGTGTCGAGCGAAGTCGAGACACCGCGCGCCTGTGTCTCGA
>JAYVML010000054.1:0-2869 GCA_043758955.1 Novosphingobium sp.
AGCTACGTGCGCTCGGGATTAGGCGTGACGATTATGCCCGATTGCTTTTCCGGACCGGGTGTCGTGCGTGTCCATTTGGACGGGTTCGACTTCACGCGCGACATCGGCCTTGTGTTTGCACCGCACGTCGATCCGGCGGTTCTGGCACAGTCTCCGACGATCGCGGCGCTGATCGCGGCGGTCCTCCCCGAAGAGCCGACCTAATACCAGCCGCCAGACCGCTGGGGCGCGTTTTTCGAGAAAGATGGCGTCCCCCTTGACAAAATCCGGCACTTCCGCGTGAATTTGAGCAAATTCGTTCGCTCCTGGTCGAGTTGCCAGTCGAGGCTGAGATCGTCGGACGCGCGCAACAGAAACCTGATGGCTGCATTCGACGTCGCTGAATTCGTGACAAGGTCACGCGCAAGTCGCAGTGTCTCCGCCTCCACGCCGGCAGCCGGAACGATTGGGTTGATCAATCCGGCTGCCAACGCCAGCCGAGCAGGCAGCTCCAAAGAAAGAAGTATCGTCTCCAATGCATGCCTATGGCCAAGAATGCGCGGCGGCATTTAGCTACCACCGCCATCGGTCGATGTTCCCAATTGGCATTAGGTGAGCTCAAACTTTTCCGTTTCCGTTGCGTAAGACCCCCGTCGGCAGCCGCGTCTTGAACCGTGGCCAATTCTGGCTACGGGGCCTTCGACAGCACACATGCGAAAGTTAAGAATCCTTCAACCAGAGATCGCGAAGTATTGATGAGCAATGTCACACCGGTCATGGGTCTGGGCGTGCGACCCGTTCTCTCCAACTATTGTCACAGACGATCGATGCAGGCTTGTTCACGAATGAATCGTGTGTTGTGGTTGATGATGGATCGGAACCTTTTGTCATCTTCTTTGGGGCAAGCTGTTAATGGTCAGAAAAATACTTGTCGAAGCCGTGGGCGAGCGCCGCTTGATGAGCTGGTGCCGCTATTGCCGTCAGGGCCGAAGCTCGGGCAGCGTGACCCAGGCCGCGAAGATCCGCAGCACCGAATTGGGTAACGACCACATCGATTTCAAAACGCGACATCGACACGGGCCCGCGGCCTTGCCCGGGCAGAACGATCCGGCTGGCAGCACCAGCTGTTGCTTGCAACACGACGATCCGAACACCGCCGCCTGGTCGCGCGCCACGTGTGAAATCGGAGGCGCCTCCAGGTCCGGACATGAAACCGTCTTGCGTCATCTCGGCATAGGCCTGCCCGAACAAATCAACCTGCAACGCAGAATTGATCGTGACGAGGCGATCAATGGCTGCGAGTCCGCGCGGGTCGTGAGTGACCGAAACCGGACGGAATTCTAACGCGGGATGATCGAGCTGATCATAAAGTGCAGCCGTGCCGATGGCGGTGCCGACCACCGCGCGATCAACCGCGCCGCTGGCGATCAGATGCATCAGAGCGTCTCCCAGAAGACCGGTATGTAGTTTGAGGTGGCGGTGCCCGGTCAAACCATGAGCAACGGCTTCAGGAGTTTTCCCAAGTCCGATCTGCAACGTATCTCCATCATGAACGAAGACCGCAGTATGGCGAGCGATTGCGTTACCGATAGGGCCAGAAGCAGTCGCGCGAACAGTAACCAGCGGTTGATCGGCTGCAAACCAAGCGGTGAGTTGGTCAAACGGGATTCCGCGATCACCCCGGGTGCGGGGCATTGCTGGGTTGATGTGCGCGATTCGCACGGGAATTTCTCGCCATAGGTCGGCGATAAAGGATACCTCTGTGCCGAAGCTGCACCAGCTGGTAGCATCAGGCGGCGTGCACATGAACAGCGCAGCCCGAGGTTTGCGCCGACGCAGCTCGCGAAGCGCATCTTGATAGCACAACGGCAGAAATTCCGTACGCTGGCCCTCCGCGCGCAATTCCGGTGTCTGAAAGAATGTGAGGACCCGGCTGTCCGGACCCGCTCGCCAGACCCTGCGGTTAAGGCCGCCAACGAAAACTCCGCAAAAGGTCATAGCTCCCAGCGCAGCACCGGCCGCCGTGACTGCGCCGCCTAGCGGCGTGCTGTCGGCTGAACAGCCCGAGACGAGCGTCAACCCGCCGGCCGGCAGGAAATCCGCGAGGTCTCCCGGGGCGATCAGGTGCGGCATTAGCGTGCTCCCAAGTGGTGAGGCATTCATTCTATCAAAGACGCTACCACTCCATTCGCAGGTATTGGCACCGCTCAGGAAATTATCATGAACGCGCCATTCAGACCTCATTGGATCGACTTGACACAACAACGCATAGCGATCAGAGTGTCTTTTGTCCAATTGTTGGACCAACGAAATTTACCTGGATTTGAGGAGGCTTCAAAGTGCGATTTATTGTGGGCGTCGATATTGGTGGCACCTTCACGGATTGTGTCGCGCTCAAGGTCGCTGATGATGGCAGCCCGCCCGTAGTGAAGATCGGAAAGTCATCTTCGACCCCGCCCGATTTTCAGACCGGCTTCATTGGATCGCTGCGCGCCGCTGCTGATATGCATGGTATCACACTTGAAGAAATGTTGGCCAATGCGCAGGTTTATCATGGCTGCACGGTCGGCACGAACGCCTTAGTCGAGCACAAGACCGCCCAGGTCGGCTTGCTGGCAAGCCGTGGCCACACCGACACGGTGTTCATCATGAAGGCCGGTAACCGGCTGAAATTTCAGCCAGCAATTGAAATTGCGCATGTTGCCAAGCAGACCAAGCCGACACCGCTGGTGCCCAAATGGCTGTGCGAAGGGATCGACGAACGCATTGCTTTTGATGGGAAAGTGTTCGCGCCGCTAAACGACGACACCGCGCGGGCGAGCATTCGGCGGATCGTCGATCTTGGGGTCGAGGCGATTGCCATCTCGCTACTCTGGTCGTCGGTAAACGA
>JAYVML010000055.1:0-10080 GCA_043758955.1 Novosphingobium sp.
GACATAGTCGAGCCGAGACGTTATCCCGGGCAGATCGCCAATCCCATCGCCGTTCGAATCGAGGAAGCTGCGCGGATAGATCTGGTAGATGGCCGCACCACGCCACCACGGGGTGGTGGTGGCATGTTCGGGGGTGTTAGAAATCGGTGCGGAATGGTTCATGGTAACGAGAAGACCTGTTCAATCCTTGGCCGCGCAGATAGCAAAACCTAGCGCCGGCAATGAGACAGTGAAGCTACCCGGCGCATCCGCAACCCGCGAACACTGACCGACCAGTGGAGAAAATGTGAGGCTGCGCGCTGCAATCGGAACATGTGCGGTCTGTGGGGAACTCGCAGTATTAAACGCAATGACCACTTCGCGGTTTGACACTGGATCAAACCGCGAAAGCACGAACAGCCCTGGCTTGTCGGAAAATAGCCGCACGACGCTGCGCCCCGAAGTCAGCGCAGGGGTCGAGCGACGCACCGCTGACAGTTGGGCAATCAGCCGATAGAGTGGATGCTGCGGGTTGAAGTTATCCTGCGCAGTTGTGCGTGTTGTACCCAGTAGCGGCTGGTCGTTATAAACCGCAACCTTGCTGGCGAACATGTCCTGCCGCGCGAGTTGATCTCCGCCATGGCCAATGAACCCCTGCTCATCCCCCGAATAGATCACCGGCACCCCGCGCATCGACAGCAGCATGGCATGGGCCAACATACTGCGTGCGAGCAACTCGTCGCGATCAGCCTTGGGCGCCATTTGTCCAAGGAACATCCCAACCCGCCCGGCATCGTGATTACCCAGGAATGTCGGCTGGATCAGTGCAGATGCCGCGCCGCCTTCGTAGAGTACATCGTCGTCGATCAGCCGCGCCAGTTGCTGCGTGCCGGTGCTGCCACTCGCTGCCGTGACCGCAGCATGAGCAAAGGCAAAGTCTAGCGTAGCAGGTAGCCCGGCATTGCGGGTCCAGCTGGCCAGCAGCGCCGGATCGTAGTCTGAGGTCGCGACCTCGCCGAAGATATGGAAGTGGAGGATCCCCCGCGCGCGCGCCTTGGCCAGCATCGCGGGCACGAAGGCGCGCAGAAACGCCGGGTTGACGTGTTTGGCAGTATCGATCCGGAAGCCGTCGATGCCGAAGCGGTCGATCCAGTCGCCGTAGATGTCGATGAAGCCCGCTACCACGCGTGGATTTTCGGTGGCCAAATCGTCGAGCCCAACAAAATCGCCATACTGAGCACTTTCGCCCTGCCAGTTGGTGTTGCCTCGGTTATGGTACCAGATCGGATCGTTGAGCCATGCCGGAGTCTTGTCGCGCACCTCACCCTTGGGCACGTAAGGCGTGTAAGCAAAGCTCGGGTCGGTCATGTGCGACCAGTTGGCCGCGCTCGCATCGCTGTCATCACCGAAGCCAGCGTTGATTGGCGCACCAGAAGCCCCGCCGCGCCGGACAAATGGATAATCTCCTTTGCCGCGATAGGGATAGCCCTGCGCCGCTCCTTCACGGTATTGGATTACATCAGCGGTGTGGTTGACCACAATGTCCATATAGACCTTCATGCCGCGGGCGTGCGCTGCATCGACGAAGGCTTTGAATTCAGCATTGGTCCCGAAATGCGGATCGACCTGGGTAAAGTCGGTAATCCAGTAGCCATGGTAGCCCGCGCTTTCATCGCCTTTAGGCCCTTGCACAGCTTTGTTCTTAAAAATCGGCGCGAACCATACGGCGGTCGCACCCAGCCCTTGGATATAATCAAGATGCTGGGTCAGGCCCTTAAGATCGCCCCCGTGGTAGAACCCCTTGGCGGCCGGATCGAACCCGGTTTTGAGCCGGTCGCCCTTGATACCGCCGCGATCGTTGTTCGGATCGCCGTTGGCGAACCGGTCTGGCAGCACGAAATAGACCACTTCGTCCTGTGGCGAGCGGGCGCGGTAATCGGCCGGTTCTGCAGCCAGCGCGCGAACTCCTGCAACCGTTAGTGCCAAGGCCGCCAAGCCCAACAGTCCAATCCGCTTCATGCTGCCTCCTCCGCTTCGGGCAGACCACAAAGCTCTGCGAGGAAATCCAAGTGCAGCGGCATCGGCCTGACCGTCTCGATCGCTGCTTTTTCCACTGCACCGAGGAATCCGGCCAGTTCTTCTTCCGAATACCGGTTGGCGATCGGGTTCCAGCCGCGCGGCCCAAGCCCTTGCCCGACCATTACCTGCAGCCACGAGCTTTCGGTGAACAGCTCATCGAGCCGCGGCTGGACCAGGCACGCAGCCTCAAACTCAGCAATCCGCACCGCCAACGTTTCGGGAAGTTCAAGCCCGCGCATACGGTCCCAGAACGGCTCCCCCAGGCGCGCGTTGGCCCAGTAGTGCAAGACCAGAAAATCCCGAATTCCTTCGAATTCTTCGATCGCACGGCGGTTAAACCCTTCAACCACCTTGGTTTCGATCTTTTCCCCCGGCAGCACGGTCAGCAGCCGGGTGATCGCGGATTGGATCAGGTGGATCGAGGTCGATTCAAGCGGCTCCATAAATCCACTCGCCAGACCAACCGCGAGCACGTTGCGGTTCCAGAACTGCTTGCGCCGCCCGGTTGTGAATTGCAGCACGCGGGGTTCAGCCAATGGCTCGCCGTCCAGATTACCCAGCAGGATCGCAGTCGCTTCATCCTCGGACATGAACTCGCTGCAGAACACGTGTCCGTTGCCGATCCGGTGCTGCAGCGGAATGCGCCATTGCCACCCGGCTTGGTGCGCGATTGAGCGGGTGTAAGGGGTGAAATTGCCCGATGGCGCACACGGTACCGCCACCGCGCGGTCGCACGGCAGCCATTGGCGCCAATCCTCGTACCCGGTGTGCAGTTCTTGCTCGATCAGAAACCCGCGAAAGCCCGAACAATCGATAAAGAAGTCACCGCCAAATTCACGGCCGTCATTGGTCATCACTGCCGCAATATCACCGTCCTGCCCGCGCTTGGCGCCGCTCAGCAGCCCTTCAACCCGCACAACGCCCCGCGCTTCGGCATATTTGCGCAGGAACGCTGCATAGAGTCCGGCGTCGAAGTGGTAGGCATAGGGTACTTCGGGAATGCCGGGCCCTTTGGCGCTGGTCGACATCCGTCCAGTGCGCGCCGCCACTTCGTTGGCGCTGTAATGCGCCATCGGCTTTGCCAATCCGAGTGCGCGCCCGCGCGCCCAATAGTGGCGAAACGGCAGCAACCCCAGTTGCTGGCCAACTTCGCCGAAATTGTGGAAATAGCTCTCTCCGGGCCGGTGCCAACCGTCAAATTGGATTGCCAACTTGAACGAGCCCTTGGTGGCGCGCAGGAACTCGGCCTCGTCGATCTCCAACGCTTCGTTAAAGCGGCGGATCGGCGGGATCGTGGCTTCGCCCACCCCGACAGTGCCGATCGCATCGCTTTCGATCAGAGTGATGCTGTAACCCGGAGGGGCAAACCGGGCCAGCGCTGCCGCACTCATCCAGCCGGCGGTGCCGCCCCCGACAATCACGATCCGCATTGAAGGCTCAGTCATGGCTTTCCCCTTGCCGCGCGGCGAACCAAAGATTCCGCGCGGTACGGAAGAGACAGGGAAACACGCCGCGGTTCAGGCAGGTTGGCAGCCTGCGCCGGGAACCGTTGTCTCCCAAGCACAAGCCGCCCCCTCATAATCGAATCAGAACTTGTAAGTGAACCCGGCAAGAACCCGGCGCCCATAGCGCTGATAATCGAGCACCTGCCGCGGATCGTTGTTCGAATAAGTGAAGAACGGCTCGTTGGTAAGGTTCTGGCCTTGGACGTAAAGCGAGAGCCCCTCAAGCGCACTGCCCGGCTGGAAGTCATAGCCGATCTGTCCGTCGATAATCGTTTCCGGCGCAGCCCGGCGCCGCGTGCGGTTGGCCGCAAAGCCCGATACTTCGCCCACGAAGGTTGACCGGTAACGCACCGAACCGCGCAGGTTGAACCCGCCCTTTTCGAAGAACAGCGTGCCATTGGCGACCCACTTGGAATAACCCGGCAGATCCTCAGCGGGCGCACCAGGGCTGGGGCGAATTTTGGTTTCGGTGTAACTGACCCCGCCAGTTACCCCGAAGCCGTCAAGCGCGGAGACAATTTCGCCGAATGGCAACGTCGCGGCCAGTTCTCCTCCATAGATTTTGCCGCCCTTGCCGTTGATCGGCACGTTGATCACCGCATTGGGAGAAAACGTAATACCAGTCCCAGCCGAAGCAAGCGCCAAGGCCGAGGTCGGAATCACCACGTCCTGATTGTAGATGTAGCTCTTCAGATCCTTGTAGAAGAACTGCAGTGCGATAAAGCCCTTGGTGCCAAAATACTTTTCGATCGTCAGATCGGCCGCATTGGCGCGCCATGGCTCGAGATAGGGGTTGCCCGAGCTGCCGGTGACATTCGCGACGGTGCCGACGATCTGATAACCGTAGCTGGCTGAAGCGCGCATATCGTCGAGCCGAGGCCGGACGATTTCACGCGCTGCGGCCATCCGGATCACGAAATCGCTGGGCAAGCGTAGCGACAGGTTGAAGCTGGGCAGCACATCAACATAGTCATGCTTGGCGCGCCGCACTGCGGTGCCGATGTTGGGTGCGCAAGGCTGACTGGCGGCGATACAGCCTGCGGGTACGTCGAGTTGGCCCAGATAAACCGCGCTGGCGCCAGTCGAACTCTGGGTCGTCGAGATGATCTGCACCCCGAAGTTTCCGGTGAGCGCCGATGCCCCCAGGTCGGTCTTGATATTGGCCTGAACATAACCGGTCATCAGGTCTTCGCTAACCCGGTAGCTCTTGACCACCACGTCTCCGTAAGGATTGGGCACCAGCTTGTAGATACCCGCATTGATCAGCGCGAGCGGATCGTAGCTGATCACTGGACCAAGCCCGAGGTACTTCAGGTCGGTGGTGCCAAGTCGGAATTGCGAGGGCACTGGCAAGCTCACATTGCCAGTGGTGTTGGCCGCCAGCCCAATGAAGAATTCATCCGGAACAAGCGACTTGGTGCGATTGGTATAATTCAGCCCAAACACGACACTTTCGATCGGCCCATCGAAGTGATGGCCTAGCTCCCCGTGTAACTGGTACAGCTTATCATTGACGATGCGGTTATTGTAATAGCCGTCCTGGCCACCATCGATCCGCGTCCCGTTCGGGGCGATCTGCGTACCTCCCCAGCCTTGCGGACTGGTCAGCAAGATCGTGCTGTAATCGCCGTAATTGATGTTGTGGGTAAAGGTAGACCCGGTGGTGCCGGTGATAAATCCGATCGTGTCAGTGGCGCCGGTACCCGCACGGCCCGTACCTGAATAGCTTTCGATCGCTAGTTCGTTGCGGTCGGTTTCCGAATAACTGGCGTCGAACATCGCGTCCCAGCCATCGTCACCCTTGTAGGCAGTGTTCCAGCCGAAGGAGTAAAGCTTGGCGTGGCGTTGGAAGGCATCATTGCGCAGCACGCCTTTAACACCCGAGAACGAGCCTTGCGTGATCAGCCCGTTCGCAGCTGTGTAGCCAGGGTTAAGCGTCGCGCTCGACCAATAGAGCGGCAGTTCGATCCCGCGCTTGATGTTGTCGTCTTTGAAATCAGAATAGAACGCGTCGACCGTGCTGGTCAGGTTGGGGGTCACGCGCACTTCAAAAGTGCCTTGCAGCCCCAGCCGCTTAAGCCTGCTAGATGTGGCATAGCTCTTTGAGCCGCCGATGACCTTGTTACCTCCGGGCCCATCAGCATAACCCCAAGCGTTAAATTCCTGCGTCTGGTAAGGTTCATCGACATAACTCGCCGAAAGCGCCAATCCAATCGTATCGTCCTTGAACTGATCTACATAGACCCCATTGACCCGATAGCCGATGTCCCGCGAACCCGCGTTGAGCTTGCCTAGCGAGGCGTAAGATCCCCGCGCGCCAACCGAAAAGACGCGCTTCCCGGCTTCAAGCGGCCGGATTGTGCGAAGATCGACTGTGCCCGACAACCCTTGGCCAACCAAACTGGCCATAGGGGTCTTGTAGACATTGACCTGGCGGATCGTTTCTGAAGGATACTGATCGTATTCGACCGCGCGATTATCGCCGGTCGAGGTTTGTTCGCGGCCATTGAGCAGCGTAGTCGAAAAGTCGGGCGCGAAGCCGCGAATGGTGATTGAGTTTGAGCGGCCCGAAAGACGCTGCGAAGTAAGACCAGGCAGGCGCGCGATCGATTCGGCAATCGAAGCATCGGGCAGCTTGCCGATGTCTTCGGCCGAAACCGATTCAACAATCTGGTCAGAGCTCTTCTTTTTGTTCACCGCGTTCTGCAAACTGGCGCGGTAGCCGAACACAGTGATCGCGGTGGCGGTATCTGTTTCGTCGGCGTCACTAGCCGCACTTGCCGGAGCGGCGGCCTGAGCCCTCGCTGCGCTTGGCATTGTAAACATTGCCATCGCTACGGCCAAAGCCGAAACGCCCGAAAAATTGGTGCGAAGTGCCACGCTGGTTTCCTCCCGATTGCGTGCCGGGTGCTCTTTGGCCCCAGCCTCGTAAATCCTAACCGCGCAGCAAGAAAGCGATTGTCCAACCAGCGCGCGCCGCTGTGTTAGCCCCAGCCGGGGCAGCACAGGAAGATGGCATACGTATACCCATTGAATGCGTGGGCCCGTATATGGCGCGATGGCGCGGTATTTGCGCTCATTTGTCAAACGATTGCGGTCGGATATGCAAAGGACTAGGATGGTTGCGAGGAATTCTGGCCGGGAGAGACAATGGGCCGTAAGCGCTCAACCAAACCGACGAGCTTTGATATCGCTTATCGCGCTGGGGTCTCGCAGCCCACGGTCAGCCGGGCGTTGCGCGGTTCCAAGTCGGTCAGCTTGGCCACGCGCCAGCGGATCGAAGAGATTGCGCGTGAGCTAAACTACTCAGTCGACAAGAACGCATCCTCACTGCGCTCGCAGCGTTCGAACACCATCGCCCTGCTGTTCTTTGAAGACCTCACGCCCGACGGCGCAAATATCAACCCGTTTTTCCTGGCCATGTTGGGTTCGATCACCCGGCATTGCGCCAATCTTGGCCTCGACCTACTGATCTCGTTCCAAAAGATGGAGGACGATTGGCACGTACGCTATCAGGACAGTCACCGTGCCGATGGGCTAATCCTGCTCGGCTACGGAGATTATACGCTGTATGAAAGTCGGTTGGAAAAATTGGTTGCGAGCGAGACACAGTTCGTGCGGTGGGGCTCGGTCCGCGAAGATAATATCGGTGCCACGGTGGGCTCGGACAACTTCGGTGCAGGTCGGCTGGCAGGGGCGCACTTGCTGGCGCAGGGCCGCAAGCGGATCGCCTTCCTTGGCCAGGCTGACGAACATTATCCTGAATTTGCCGATCGCTACCGCGGGTTGTGCACGGCGCTCTCCGAAGCGGGCTACTCTGCCGACCCGGCATTGCAACGTGGCGCGCTCAGCAGCGAGGGCGACGGTCACGATGCAATGGCGGCGATGCTCGCGGCTGGGCTTGGCTTCGATGCGATTTTCGCCGCGAGCGATCTGATCGCAATCGGCGCGATGCGCGCGCTGACCGAAGGGGGCAAACGTGTTCCACGAGATGTAGCTGTGATCGGCTTCGACGATATCCCTGCCGCCAGCCTGACCAGCCCGCCGCTGACCACGATCATGCAAGACCTCAAAGGCGCGGGCGAACTGTTAGTCGAAACTTTGTTGGCGGCGATCGAGGACCGACCGACTGCGAACCTCGCGATACCGGCAAAACTGGTGGTGCGCGGAAGCAGTTTGTCGTCGGGCTGACCGCCGCAAGGTTACGTATTCGTATGCCTATTGCTGCGCTTCGGCGCTCGTGCGACCTCTGGCGCGGGATTGGAGAGCACGCACTATGGAAAAACCGCGCCAGAACTGGGCCGGGCTGTGGAACATCAGCTTCGGATTCTTTGGTATCCAGATCGGCTTCGCGCTGCAGAACGCGAATATGAGTAGGGTGTTCCAGTCGCTCGGGTCAAGCCTTGATGACCTGCCGGTACTGTGGATCGCAGCGCCGCTGACCGGACTGCTTGTCCAGCCGATAATCGGACACATGTCCGATCATACCTGGCTCGGTCAGCTCGGCCGGCGGCGTCCCTATTTCCTCGCCGGGGCGGTATTCGCTGCGTTTGCACTGCTGTTCATGCCACAGAGTACAGGTCTTTTGATGGCGGCGATGCTGTTATGGCTACTCGACGCCAGCCTAAACGTCTCAATGGAACCGTTCCGCGCCTTCGTCGGCGATATGTTGCGCAAGGACCAGCACACGGACGGCTTCGCCGTGCAAACCGCCTTTATCGGCGCGGGTGCAGTTGTGGGATCGCTGTTTCCCTACCTGCTCGATAAACTGGGCGTCTCTAACAAGGTATTGGGCGGCGGCATTCCCGATACGGTGCGCTTCAGTTTTTGGGCTGGCGGGATCACGCTGTTCGCCGCCGTGCTGTGGACCGTGCTGGCCACGCGCGAATATTCACCCGAGCAAATGCGCGCCTTTGGAGAGCGTCAAGACAATAGCGACCGGTCCCAGGCCTTGTTAGCTGCGCGTAGCCCGGCCAGTGCTTTGCCTTGGGTTGGGGCTGGTGCAATCGTAGCTTTGACAGTCCGGCTGTGTGGGCTTGAGAAGGAAGTCTATTTGCTCGCCGCATTGCTCGGCGCTTATGGTCTAGCTTCGATCCTGGCCATCCGCCAAGCGCGCAGCGGCAGATCGAGCGCCATGCTGGCCAGCATAGTTGGTGATTTCGCCGGCATGCCCAATATCATGAAGCGGCTCGCCTGGGTGCAGTTCTTCAGTTGGTCGGCGTTGTTCATCATGTGGATCAACACTACCCCGATCGTCGCCAAAGACTTCTTCGGATCGGCCGACTCGGCCAGCATTGCCTATCAGGACGGCGGCAACTGGGTCGGGGTCCTGTTCTCGGTCTACAACGGGGTTGCGGCCGTTGCTGCGCTGACCCTGTTACCATTCCTGTCGCGCCGGATCGGCAAGGCGCGCACTCACATGGTGTGCCTCTTGGCCGGAGCAGCAGGCTATGCCAGCTTCTTCGTGATCAAGAATCCCAACCTACTTATAATCAGTGAGATTGGCATAGGCATCGCTTGGGCCTCCATTCTAGCCATGCCGTACGCAATCCTGGCCTCCAGCCTGCCGCAAGCCAAGCTGGGCACCTACATGGGGCTGTTCAACGTCTTCATAGTTTTGCCGCAGCTGCTAGTATCGACAGCCATGAGTTCAATCATGAAAGCGTTTTTTCCGGGCGAGCCTATCTGGACCATGGCTTTCGCCGCAGCGACCTTGGTTGTCGCAGCGCTGGCCATGAGCAAGGTCATTGTGCCAATCGAAACTTAATGGTCTGCCGCCGTGATCTGGAATCGCATGACGAATACCCTCATGGGCACGCGGTGTTTTGGCTCAAGATGGTGTTGTCAAATCAATGTGGCAGGCTAGCTGAGCGCTGCTAGTTCCCAGCCATGATGCGCAAATCTGGCCCACGACCATAGGAATCGAGGCATGTGGAAGGTCGCACCATTGGGCTCGCCTGCTCAATTCTCTCGGGCATGAGGTCAAGTTGATCGCGCCAGATCTGGCGAAACCTTACGTGAAACGCGGCAAGAACGATGCGGCGGATGCGGAGGCTTTGTGTGAGGCGATGAACCGACCGACAATGCGTTTCGTGCCGGCGAAAACCGCCGGGCAGCAGGCGGCCCTGATACTGATCGGGATGCGTAGGAGGATCATCCACAACCGCACGCAACTTACCAATGCAATCCGCGGATTTGCCATGGAGTCTGGGCCGACCACGGGCACCGACACCTACAGGATCGAGCCGCTACTCGAGCGGATCGCGGCGGATGAGGCGCTGCCGGAACTGGCCCGAGGGCACTGTCAGGAGGATGTGGCAGTTCCGTGGGCTGGCTGCTAGCCATCGCGGATGAGCCCAAATCGAGAGCCAAGCCGCCGAGCCCGTTTCGGTATTTCCATTCATCACCCGAGCTAATCCGCGAAGTCGTGATGCTCTATGTCCGCTTTCCGCTATCGTTGCGGAACGTCGAGGACCTGTTTTTCGAGCGGGGCTATGACCTTTGCCATGAGACGGTG
>JAYVML010000056.1:0-7638 GCA_043758955.1 Novosphingobium sp.
GACGGGCCATCTGCGCGCAACGTCAAAAGCGAGCGCGCGGCCATTGGCGCGGCCCGGTCCAGATAGCGCGGCGGCTGTACGCCGAGCAAATCATCGCGGGTCACTTCCTCGCATTGGCAGACAATCGTCTCGCCGGATGCGTATTGGCCCAGCGCCCGCGCCCAGGCCTGGACATACGCCATGTCGGGTGCGGGACCCGCGCAGTCGCCCACCAGCGCAATGGGGCCATCGGGCTGTGCTCCGCTCGCGGCGAGCAGTTCGGTCGCCGGGATCTGGCCGATCGCCAGGCAGATCGTGTCGCAGTCGATCGCGATCTGCGCGCCATCAACAAGTGAAACCAAGGTTGCCCCTTCGACCCCGTCGATCCCGCGTCGCGTGGCGGACAGCGCTTGGCCAGTGTGAATGGCAATGCCCGCCGTGAGAACTTGCTCGATCAGCACCGCTGGTCCCTGAACAGTGCCGAGAACCTCAACCAATCCAGCGACTTCGATCCCGCGCTGGTGTGCGCCGAGCGCGGTTTCGAGCGCCAGTGCGCCCGAACCCAGGATCAGCACGCGGCGGCTCGCCAGCGCATCGTAGCGAGACAGCAGCGCCGCGAAGGCCTGCGCGCCCATTACCCCGGGCTGGTCCCACCCGGCAAAGCCAAGCACCAGATCGCGCGCACCCGTGGCCAACACAAGGCGCCCGAAACCAACCATCCAGCTGCGCTCGTGATCGACCAGCCCAAGCATCGCCTCGGGCAGCGTGGTGATCGCCGGGCCGTTGCAATAGAGCCCCCAGGCTGCTGTTCCAAGCCGAACATCGACGCCAGCTTCAAACGCGGTCTCGAGCGCAGGGTTGCTGGCGAACACCTGTTCGAGCATGCGCGCACTGTTCTGGGTCGCGGCGGTCATCCGCCCGCCAAAGAACAGCGGTGTATCGTTGCCCATCGCCGCGCCCGAGACCGGGTTTTCATCTACCAAAAGCACGCTCTTGCCCGCCTGCGCCGCCGCAATCGCCGCCGCGGTTCCGGCGCTTCCCGCCCCAACTACGATCACGTCGAAGCGTTCGGCTGGGGGCAGAATCTTTCCATTGATGGCATATTTGTCGATTGCCATCACACCGCCTCCAGCGCTTGGCGCAAGTCGTCGATCAGATCGTCGACATGCTCGATACCAACCGACAGCCGCAGCGTAGCAGCATCGATCCCCACGCCATCGCGCTGCGCCTTGGGCACGGCATAATGCGTGGTGGTGGCGGGATGCGTGATCAGCGTTTCAGAGCCGCCTAGGCTCACCGCAAAGCGCAACAGCGCAAGCCGGTCGAGCAACCGGAAGGCCTCTGCTTCGCCGCCTTTGACGCGGAATGAGAAGGTCGATCCTGCGGCTTTACATTGCCGCTCATAAACTGCGCGCTGCGTCGTGCCGACGGCCAAAAAGCCGAGATACGTGACGCTCGCAACCTTGGGGTGATCGCGCAAAAATTCTGCGATGTTTCGGGCATTGTCCATCGCCCGCTCAACCCGGACATGGACCGATTCCATCGACCGCAGCAGCAGCCAGCAGGTATAGGGATCGAGATGGCTGCCCAGCGTGGTCCTGAGTAGGCGCAACTGGTCGATCAGCCCCCTGCGCCCCGAAACCCCGCCCGCCAGCAGATCGCTGTGCCCGCCGCAATATTTGGTCAGCGCGGTCAGGCACAGGTCAACCCCCATGCCAATCGGGCGCTGCATCAGCGGACCCAACAGCGTGTTATCGACCACCACCAGCGGGCGCGGTTCGATTGCCGCTGCGATCCGCACCACCATGGCGATATCGACCAGCGCAGCCGTGGGATTGGCGGGCGTCTCGATCACGATCAGCTTGAGCGGACCGGCCGCGCGCGCGGCACTGATCGCCGCCATGATACTGCCCTCGTCGCAGCCATCGGTGAAATCGAAGCTGTGTACGCCAAGCTGGGGCATCAGGTTGTTGTAGAGCCCGTCGGTGCCGCCATAGATCGGCCGGCTGTGGACCACGCTGTCCCCCGGACGGACCGACGCCAGTGCAATCGCGGTATTGGCAGCCATGCCGCTGTTGAACACTGCGGCCGCCTCGGCCCCGTCAAGCGCGGCCAGCCGCGTTTCGACCATATCCAGATTGGGATGGCCCAACCGCGCATAGATATGCCCCGCGCCGCCGACTTCAGGTCCAGTGCCGTCGAAATAGGCCTCATGAATATCCTTGGCCTGCTGAGCAGAAGCGTAAGCAAACGTCGAGGTCATGTAGATCGGTGGCTTGGCTGCATTGGCCCCGTCGCGCGGATCGTAACCGGCACGGACGGCTTCTGTTTCTGGGCGGAAGTTCATATTTGGGTCACCCATTTGCATGCCGATCAAGGTAGCTCTGCATCTTCTTGCAGTACCAGTTGACAAATCCCAGCGCGAGCGGCTCGGCATCAGGCGAATAGGGTCCGGGGACATAACCCGGCGAATTCACACCGGCCTGGTTGTTTTCCGCCAGTTCCTTGTCCTGCAAGTTGGTCTTGGTCCACAGCTCGATCAGTTCGTCGACTTGATAGTCTTCGCCTTCCACTGCAGCTTCGTGAACCAGCCATTTGGAAACGACATGCGTTTCGGTCGGACTGATCGGCATCGCGCTGAACATGAAGGTATATTCGCTGGTTGAGTGGCAGAAACTATGCGGCTCGAGCGCCCAGCGCATCGAGCCGATATCGCCGCCGGCAATTTCGCACATCAGCTTCTTGACGTCGAACTTACCGTCCATCGTCATTGCGATCTGGCCTTCATTGAGCGGGAAGCGCGAGGCTTGCCACCAATCCTCTTCAACCGCCGCAGTGGGCAGTCCGTATTCGGCCATCCGCGCATCGAAGGCCGCGGTGTGCTCCTTGCCGCGATCAAAATAGGCCGAGGTGTTGACTGGAAAGCTGCGCGATAGTTCGGGGTGTCCGGTGGCGCAGTGGTAACACTCGCGCGCGTTCTCCATCACCAGTTTCCAGTTGGCGTGCTCAACCAAGGTCGACTGATAGGCCAGCTTGGCCCGATCAAGATTGTGTGGAGCCAGCAGCGGAGTCAATTTGGCGCTTAGAGTTGCGAAGTCAGGCGGCGTTTCTGACAGGCAAATAAACACGGCCCCCGCCACTGTCTCAATTCGTACCGGCAGCAAGCCATGGTCGCCCTTGACGAAATCATCGGGCATACGGCCCGCCGCCAGCAACTTGCCATTAAGGTCGTAAGTCCAGCGATGATACGGACAGATCAACCGCGGGGTGGTGCCAGATCCAGCGGCACACAGCATTGAGCCGCGGTGGCGGCAGCTGTTGTGAAAGGCCCGCAGTTCATTATCTTTGCCGCGCACGATCAGCACTGGCCATTGGCCGACCATCATCGACAGATAGCTGCCCGGCCCCGGCAACTCAGCTTCAAAGCCGGCCAACAGCCAGGATTCGCCATAAATCCCGGCCAAATCGAAGGCGAACACTGCGGCGTCGGTGTAGAATCCTTGAGGAAGCGCGTGGCCCGCCTTGCGTTGCTGCAACAACGCCGAAATGTGATTCTGATCCACGGCCCAGCCTCTCCTGTTGTCGTTGCCGCTTGCTGACACAAGCAGCCGGCGTCACCAAATCGCATTTGGGCATGATTGCATGTCATAAAACGAACGGGCATTAAGTGATGCCCTGCATTCTTGAGCAACACCCTACGCCCCGGAGACTCTCATCAACAGAAATCGCCCCATCAACCGCCGCTGGCTTCCGCTGAATGCTTTGCGCGCCTTCAGTGCTGTGGGGCAGCATCTTAGCTTTACGGGCGGCGCGCAGGCGCTGAATGTCGCGCAAAGTGCGGTCAGCCGGCACGTCATCGGTCTTGAAGAATTGCTGCGACACAAGCTGTTCGACCGATCCGGCCCGCGACTGGCACTAACCCCGGCGGGGGCCGCTTTGCTGCCCGAAGTCACTAAGGCGTTCAACCGGATCGAGCAGGTGATGAATGACATTTGCGACAATTCCGCCGCCAGTCGCCCGATTCGGCTGCATGTTCCGCCATCGCTCCTGCAGCAGATAGTGCTGCCGATGATCCAGGATTTCCATCGCGAGCATCCCGAGATCGAGATTGATATTTCAAGCTCGCATGTCACCGGGCTCCCGGCAACCGAGACAGATATGGCGATCGTCTTTGATCGGCCGCATGTGGACGACCGGGTAACCGATTTGTTGTGGATTGTCCGCGTCGCCCCGGTCTGCTCGCCGCAAACTGCCGCCCTTCACGCAGGAAAGGGGCTTGAGGCCTTCCTCGACGACAATCAGTTGCTGCACGTCAAGCTGGATGACGAGCCGCGCGGGCTGTTGTGGCGCGACTATGCCCGGCAGTCGCAAATAACGCTTGATGCTGACCACGACCTGTCGTTTGATACTGCGCTTCTTGCAGTCAACTATGCGATGGCTGCTGATGGCGTGGCGCTGGCAGATATCGCCATGTTTGCGGCCGAACTGGACGACGGACGCCTGGTCATGCCCTTCGATGCAACGGTTGAAGACGGCTTCGGCTATTATTTGAAATTGGGCGCGGAAGATCTGGCTGACCCGGCAATCGGCTTGTTTCGCGGCTTTTTAATCAAGCGCTTCGCGGCCCGGGCCGCAACTTCGCAGTAATGTTCTGACGGCGGAAACCATAGGTGCTGCCGGCGAACATGCCGCTTTCGTTTAGGAACTACCGGTCCGACACCCTTGCGAACGCGTCCTGATGGTGAGCGGCTAAAGCAAGGCAACATAAGGCAACGACCCAATGAAAATTCTTATGGTTCTCACATCCCACGATCAGTTGGGCGACACTGGTAAAAAGACCGGCTTCTGGCTAGAGGAATTTGCTGCACCCTACTATGTCTTCCAGGATGCAGGCGCTGAGATCACTCTGGCTTCACCAAAGGGAAACCAGCCGCCGATCGATCCTTCGAGCGATGCCGAGGGTGCGCAGACGGATGCCACCAAGCGCTTTAAATCAGACGCCACGGCACAGAAGGCGCTAGCATTGACCCAAGTGCTTTCCAGCATTTCCGCCGCTGGGTTCGATGCGATTTTCTATCCCGGAGGACACGGCCCCCTTTGGGACCTTGCCGAAGACGAAGACAGTAAGGCCCTGATCGAAGCTTTCGCCTCAAGCGGCCGCCCCGTCGGCGCAGTCTGTCACGCCCCCGCGGTGTTCAAGCACCCTCAGGGCGCAAACGGCAAACCCCTCGTGTATGGTAAGAAGGTGACTGGCTTTACCAACTCCGAGGAAGACGGCGTCGGACTAACCAAGGTCGTCCCATTTCTGGTCGAGGACATGTTGAAAGAGAATGGCGGCAATTATCAGAAAGGTGATGACTGGGCGACCTTTGTGGTGGTGGATGGCAAACTTGTGACCGGTCAGAACCCAGCGTCTTCTGCTGAGGCTGCGCGCAAGCTTCTAGCATTGCTGTAGCTAGACAGCTCGGGGCTGCTCGCGAGAGCTGCCCTGAACCAATCCCGCTCCAATGGCAGGATCGACAGTACCAATGATCGCGCTTTCCAAAAGCTGTCCTGGCTTTGCGGAATGTCGCTTTCCGGGGTGTGGCTTTCCGGGGTGTGGCTTTCCGGGGTGTGGTGATCCTCAACGACCGTAGCCAGACAATCTGAACCGTACAAGGCTGACAGCAATTCGCCTACCACAAGGTGCCTGTCCGAACATGGCCCAAAAGCGGACATGCGAGCCGCACGACGCTATTCAGCGCGATGGATCGCGCAAAAACTACTGACGACAAAACTACATCCGCAATGGCTACCGTCAATTGCGCTGACGTCGTTGGTCCGGCGGAGGTCGGTCGAGTTCCGTGGGGACGGGCTACCCCGTCCCCACTGACTTTGGCTCAGCGCATTTTGAGTTCTTGGAGCAGCATTGTGCCGTCGATATGGCGGAACTTTGCCCGGTCTCCCGATGCCGCTGCCATCTGCGCGTCGTCCTGCTTCACCTGTTTACGGATCATAGCTGCGCGCCGGTCGCCCTCGATGCCATCGGGCAAGCTCTTGTAACGGCGCACCAAAAAAAGGTCGGGCTCGCCTTTGCGCTTGTTCACGTTTGCCAGGATTTCATAAGAGGTTTGCCAGCCCTGACTGATCGCGTATTGTTCCTGAGCCTTGTAGTAGCCCGTCAGGAAGGTTGCGTAATCGAGACTGTGGCCGTCATCTATGCTAACCCCGGTAACCTCGACGTAATCGCCGCCAATGAATGGGTCGTTTTGCGCCCAGGCTACCACCGGGATGGCGAGCGCGAGCGAGGCGGCAAATGCCGCAGCGTGACGAACTTTAATCATGGATTGTCCTTCCGTTAACGGAGCGCACACCCTCACGGCACCTTACCGAAGCGCTTCACCCCAGTCCGCGGCTGTGCGACCCGATTCTTATGACCGGCTTTGGACGACGAAGAAGCTAATCGAAGGGGTCGAATCGACAAAGCGATATTTCTGTCGCGATTATTGGGGCTTCGCCTAGGCAAACAGTTACTGATTTGGCCTCTGGTCCATTTTTTAGAATCGGCAAAAATCAGACGGATGTTGAAAATCCGGTATTAGCTGTCCGCCGACTGACGCGACCCCCTGATTTTCCTCCAGATGTGATTAGAGTCCGGCCCATGGAAGGACGGACTGATGAAGCGGATACGGTTTACGGAAGAGAAGCTGCGCGAACAGACACATCAGCGACGGCGGTTCGGCTATCGCCGGTTGCACATCCTGTTGCGGCGCGGCGCGGTGCTGATCTGGTGCGGGCAGGCTGGGGTCGAATGGCATTACACGGCTCCGGGCAAGCCACCTCAGAACGCCTTCGTCGAGAGCTTCAACGGGCGGATGCGCAACGAACTGCCGGGTGAGGCGCTGTTCATGAGCATGGGACATGCCCGCGAGAAAATCACCGCATGGGCCGTTGATTACAATACCGGACGACCACATTCGTCGCTTGGATACGCCACCCCCGACAGCGTTCACCGCCGGGCGCCAAAAGTAATGGGTTGCTCCGCTCCGCATAGCCGACGGCGACGCTACGCAGCCTATTACTTCACCCGCGCACCTGCGCAATATTGATGCCGAGACTCCAATCGCAACAGGATGAAGGTTGCAGGTCACGTAATCACCGGTCGTTCCGCAGGTGAGAACGGGCCATGCTCAGGTTCGCGCGAAAAAGATTGATGTCTCCGAGCCGTGATAGGTCATGCGGGGTTTTCGCCCCGTTCTGTAAGCTCCATTGATATAGTTGCTCTGCCCGATCCAACTCTCCTGCCATAAACGCTCGATCAGCTGCGCTTTGTGATTCTGGTGCTGTGGCCAACGCGGAAGGGAGCGCGAACAACATCGACGGTGCGAGCACAACCATGAGCTTGATCGCAGAAACAATTGTTTGCGAAATTGAAGTTGTACGGTTCATACAGTTCAAGGCCCCTAGATGAGGGCCGATGCTGCTTGCCCATCGCGCGTTCGAAAGGGGTTCGAAAGCGATTCGGCAGGATAAAAGCGCGGACCTAAATTAAGCAGACTTAGTTGTTGAAAAGGTACTTTCAAACTAGGGCGTGTCGTCATTTAAGCCAAGCCAGCGCGCATGCCAAGTGTAGCCCGGCGAGGAAGTTTCTTGCGGTCTTTTCGTAGCGGGTAGCCAGGC
>JAYVML010000057.1:0-3680 GCA_043758955.1 Novosphingobium sp.
AAAGGTCGATGAATATCCCGGTGCGCATAACCCGGACTCGCATGCCCGGACCTTGAAGGGAATCCCAAAAGGACTCGACCGTTATGCGCTATCCACTAGGTCTTGACCCTAATGCACAACCCCAATCGGCATTTGTACGATCACCGCCAATCCGCTGGGTTTGCACCGGTCCAGCGTCAACGTGCCGCCATGCAAATTGACGATCGTCGCGACCAGCGACAGGCCCAGCCCAGCACCCGAGCGGGTTCGCGCCGGATCGAGCCGACCAAACCGGCGCACCGCTTCGTCTCTGCCGCTCTCTGGAATTCCCGGCCCATTATCGCGCACGGCCAGCGTTATTTGCGGACTGGTCGAGTCATTGAGCACGAGTTCGATCTTCGATCCGCCCGCAGCATATTTGAGCGCGTTGTCGATCAGGTTGGAAATCGCGCGGAACAACAATTCGCGGTGCGCCATGACCATCGAGCGGTCAGGTGCCTGGACCGTGATTTCGAACCCTTCCTGTTCGGCCAGGGGACCATAGACCTCGGCCAGATCGTCCAGCATCTCGGCCAGATCAAATGCGCTGAACTGGTTCCGGCCAATGCCAGCTTCGGTCCGGCTGATCTCAAGTGCGGTATCGAGCAGCCGCTGTAAGCCATCGGTCTCGTCGATCGCATCGGCCAGCGCGCCGCGCGCTGACGCATCCCGGGTCGCCTCAAACGAGCGTTCGAGCGACGAGCGAATGCGCGCCACCGGCGAGCGTAGGTCATGCGCCATCGAATCGGTAACTGCCCGCAACTCGCCGACCAAGGTCTCGATCCGCTCAATCATGGCATTGATCGCAATACCCAATCGGCCAAAGGCATCGCTGTCGGTATTGAGCGCGATGCGAGTGTTAAGCCGCCCGCTGGCGATATCGCGCGCGGCTCGGCTGAATTGATCGATCCGCCGTTCGAGTACGCGCAGGATCATCCACGACGCCAGTGCTGCGATCACGAGACCGGCCAGCATCGCATAAGCGAATGACTGCGCACTCGTGCGGGTCAGCTGTACCTGGTTCTCCATGACTTCGCCGGTCAGCAGGCTCTGGCCGCCCGGCAGCGGCTGGATCAGGTAGCCGATCGACTCTGGCCGATCCGCGCCGCTGCGCGTCAGCGTGCCGATTGTCCAATGCAGGGGAGGTGCAGGCGCAATGGGCCAGGCGACCAGATTACCCGCAAGTTTCGTCCCGCCCGGGCCGCGCAACTGTACCACGAAATTGCGGTCGTCCGGTGCGCTCAGCCGGTCGCTGATTGCCCGGATCAAGGCCTGCGTGCCGCCGTTGCGCAATTCGCCCCGCAGATCGTCGTTGGCCACTTCTGCGGCAATCCGCGCATCGTTGGCCAGCGTTTGCCGGGTGAACGCGTGCATCATGCCCAGGCCCAGCGCGAGTGTGGTGATCTGGATCAACGCCAGCGTGACGGCGAGGCGCCAGGTGGTGGAACCAAGCTGGATCGGCGTCCGCTTCGGCTCGTTCATTCCGGGGTTCCGAGCATGTATCCGGCACCGCGCACAGTATGCAGCAAGGGCGGCCCGAAGCCGTCGTCGATCTTACGGCGCAAGCGGCTAACATGCACATCGACCACATTAGTGCCGGGATCGAAATGGTATTCCCACACGCCTTCAAGCATCATTGTGCGCGTCACCACCTGGTCCTTGTGACGCAGCAAATATTCGAGCAGCCGGAACTCGCGCGGTTGCAAATCGATCCGCTGACCGCCGCGGGTGACCCGGCGAGTCAACAGATTGACCGCCAGATCGGCGCAGCTCAGCGCTACCTCAACCACCGTGGAACCTTTGTCCGAGCGGGCGATCAGGAGCTTGAGCCGGGCCAGCAGTTCGGAAAATGCAAACGGTTTGGCCAGATAATCGTCCGCCCCGGAGGTCAGGCCTTCAACCCTTGCATCGACTGTCCCGAGCGCGGAAAGGATCAGCACCGGTGTTTGGACGCCGGCCGCGCGCATGGCGGCCAGCACTGCCATTCCGTCAATACCTGGCAGCATCCGGTCCAGAACCACTGCGGCATAACCGCCATCGGTCGCCAGAAACAAACCTTCGCGTCCGTCGGCGGCACGGTCGGTCAAGTAGCCGGCGTCGCTCAGCCCCTTGCACAGAAATTCGGCGGTGCGCTGGTCGTCTTCGATTATCAGAATCTTTTTCGACATCGGTGAGCGCCTCGCCAAGGTTCACACATCCTACCACGAATTCGGGTCTGTTAGTTGTCGGCAAGATGAAAGTTTGGTCATCATAGTGCCGCCGCAGATGAACCCGATGTAATCCAACGGTCACCGCTGCGTTTTCTGACACGGTGTAGTCCGGCGATGTCTAGGCATTGCCTGTTCGCGTTCGCGGGCCGCTGGCTTGCTTTGGACCTAGAGACTGAACCTTCGTGAAAGGATCTACGCATGTCGAGTTTCAAACTTCCGGTCGTGGCCGGCCTGGTCGCAGCTACGGTGTTGGCAATTGGCAGCCCGGCGCTGGCCGCCACAGCTAGCCAGACTGCCAAGCCGAAGATGACCGCCAAGTCGGCGGCCAAACCAGCTCCTAAGCTGGCCGCTTCCAAAGCGCACCCGGTTACGGTCGCAGCCAAGCCAAAGCCATCCTTCTTTGCGGCCGCCAAAGCAAAGCTGGTCGCACCGCGCGCGGTCGCCGCCCGGCCGGCTGCTAATGGCCGCATGGTCCAGGCCAGGCTTAGCAATGGCAAGGTGGTGACCTACAATTGCAGTCTGGCTGGGAACCAGACCAAACAAGTTTGCAAGCGCTAAACACGCGCGCTGGCAAGCGGCGGCCCGGTCTAGGTGGACCAGACCGGGCCACTACCGAACGGGGGGCAATGTCATCAAGACGCAACTCTGGAACGGCAAGGGATCACATATGATCACTCATCGCACAACTTTCGACTGGACCGCTTGGTACGCCAAGATTCCCGGAATCCCTGTCGATTGGGGGTTCTCCAGCTTGGCTGATCCCTCCGCAGTCAGCAGGCCGACACCAGCCGAGTCCGAAGCGCGGTACATGCCGCTGAAGCGCAACCGGCTGCGGCTGCGGCTGGCCCGCTAGGCTGCATTTGCGCGTCTGCTGGCGCGCCATTTATCAGCGCCACGAAAAATGGGCGGGCATTGCTGCCCGCCCGCAATTCGTTTGGTTGACGCCCCCGCTTAGAACGAGAAGCGCAGGCCGCCGTTGACGCCGTGGCTGTCGAGGTCATTCCGGAACGTGCCCTGATAGCCCAGGAACACGCTGGCCCCGGTGCCGATCTGGGCGCTAATCCCGGCATCAACATCAAACGCCGAACGGCCCGAGCCAATCGCCGAGACGGTGAACGGTGCGGTTGAAACGCCGTTAAAGTAGCCGGTCACCACGCTGGGGTTGTCGTCCACGTTGTAGCGGTAGGTCACGTTTGCATAGGGCCTGATCGAGCCGGTCGAAGCGGCGAACCGCGCGCCGACCACAACAAAACGAATCGAATTACGCATAGTAGATTTGGTCCCTTCATTATTGCCGACAGGCACTTGCGGCGCTGTCCCCGAATGGCTGGCAATCCCCCCATCCGCTGGGCACTAGAGCGGGATGAGATTTGCCTGAATCGATTGGGGATTCCCAAGGCTGGATTTTTCTGATTCAAGCTGTGTGCTGGGATTGGAGGCCAGCACGCATGG
>JAYVML010000058.1:0-4461 GCA_043758955.1 Novosphingobium sp.
CTTTACAAAGAGCTAGTGGAAACCAACACGACGCTATCATCCGGCAGCTGCACTTTGGCGGCCGATCGGATGGCCGCGCGATTGCGCAGTGCTGGGATCGCCGACAGCCAGATCACCCTGTTTTCGGTCCCCGACCATCCCAAGGATGGTGGGCTGGTGGTGGTCTATCCGGGCAGTTCGAAAAGCCTTAAACCGATGCTGCTGCTCGCGCATCTCGATGTGGTCGAGGCCAAGCGCGAGGACTGGACTCGTGATCCGTTCACTCTGATCGAGGAGAACGGCCAGTTCTATGCTCGCGGTTCCAGCGACGACAAGGCGCAGGCGGCAGTGTGGACCGATACCATGGTCCGATTTGCCAAGGAGCATTACAAGCCCAAGCGCACGGTCAAGCTGGCGCTGACCTGCGGCGAGGAAACCTCGGGCGCGTTCAACGGGGCCGAGTGGCTGACCAAAAACAGGCGCGACCTGATTGACGCTGCTTATGCACTCAACGAAGGCGGGGGTGGGCGTTCAGACGCGAGCGGCAAGCTTCTGGTCCAAACGATTCAGGTCGGCGAAAAGGCCTATCAGGACTTTACCCTGACCGCGACTAATGAAGGAGGACATTCGTCCGCCCCAATCCGCGACAACGCGATCTACGCGATGGCTGACGCGGTGACCAAGATCCGCGACCACGAGTTTGCGCTGGAATTCAACGACACCACACGCACCTTCTTCTCGACGGCTGGGCCGCTGTACCCCGGCGCCATCGGCAAGGCGATGGCTGCGCTGGCGGCGAACCCGCAGGATCACGCAGCCGAGGCAGTGGTCGGCCAGGATCGCAGTCTCCATTCGATGCTGCGCACCACCTGCGTGCCAACCTTGGTGCAAGGCGGCCATGCGCTCAATGCCTTGCCGCAGCGGGTGACCGTCAACGTCAATTGCCGCATGTTCCCGGGGCGCACCTCGGACGAGACCCAGGTTGAGTTGACACAGGTGATCGGGAACCCCGCCATTACCATCGAACAGCGGATCAAGGACAAGCCGATCGCCAAGGTCCCGCCGCTCGATCCGGCGATCATTGGCCCGATGCGGCAGCTTTCTGCCAAGTTTTTCCCCGGTGTGCCAGTGGTCCCGACGATCTCGACCGGGGCGAGCGACGGGGTCTATACGGCCGCAGTCGGCATCCCTACTTACGGCGTTCCGGGGATCTGGACCGACAGCAAGATGAACAATATCCATGGGCTGAACGAGCATATGGAAGTGCGCGCGCTGATGGACGGGCGTGATTACCTTTACGCGCTGGTGAAGCTACTTTCGAGCAAATGAGCAGCGACTTAAATCTTAATGGCCGCCCCGCTGGAAGGCGGGACGGCCATTAATTGTGTGGAGGTGTGCCGAACCGCCGCTTTACGCAAGCGTGGCGGTAAACATCAGACCGCTGATCGAAATCGCGGCGATGATCGGCAGCACGATCGAAAGGATGCTGCGCATTGGGTATCTCCTGTTGCATTCGCGAACTCAGTTCGCATTTGCAACATAACTCTTTGAGTAGAGTTTACCAGTGCAAAGGCCGTTATGGGTGTTGCAGATTTTGCAACCGGGCGATTTACGATGCAGTTTTTGCACTCAAATTGTCATTGTTCGCAATTGCTGCCAGACCTGCGGGTGATGACTGAAAACCCCGCCAAGCTGCTCGATGCCGAATTCGGCTCTTTCCCCGCTCTGATCGCCGCTTGGGGTACCTTTCGCGGCGACGCACCCGCCCTGTATGACGGGGAGACCATGCTATCGTGGCGCGAGACCGCGGCGCGGGTCGAGCGGATCGCCGCGCGGCTTCAGGCCGATGGGCTAAAGCGCGGCCAGGCGGTGGCGATCCTGGGCACCACCAGCGTCGATTATGCGCTGGTCTATCTGGCCGCGATCCGCGCCGGGGGCTGCGCCGCGCCGCTGACCACCAGCGCGAGCGAGGCACAGCTGGCCGGGATGGCCGCTGATTCGGGCGCGCTGCACATGTTTATCGACCGCGCCAAGCTGAGCGAACTGGGGGCGTTCAAATTGCCGGTCGAGCGCCAAATCGTGCTCGATGAAGACCTCGACGTTTTCATGGCCCCCGCCGGAACCCTGGCCGCGCCGTTCGATCCGGCCGAGCGCGATCCGTTCAACATCATCTATTCGTCGGGCACCACCGGCGTGCCCAAAGGGATCGTCCATTCGCACGGGATGCGCTGGCGGCAGATGACCTTTCGCGCCGCGCTCAACTATGGCCCCGACAGCCGCACGCTGACCTCGACCCCGCTCTATTCGAACACCACCATGGCGGTGTTTTTGCCGACTATGTATTCGGGTGGCTGCGCTTCGCTGATGGGCAAGTTCGATTCGCAAAAATGGCTCGAACGCGCTGCCGAAGAAGCCATTACCCACACCATGCTGGTGCCGGTACAATACCGCCGGCTGATGCAGTTCGAGCATTTCGGTGACTACGATCTGTCGGCCATGACGATGAAATACTGCACCAGCGCGCCGTTCCCCGCCGATCTTAAGGCCGAGGTGCTGAAGCGCATGCCCGGCGGTCTGATCGAGATCTACGGGATGACCGAAGGCGGGGTCGCCTGTATATTTCCGGTGCATGAATTTCCCGACAAGCTGCATACCGTCGGCTTCCCGGCCCCCGGTCATTCGCTGAAAGTTATTGATGAGGCGGGCCACGAACTGCCGCCGGGCGCGGCCGGCGAACTGGTCGGCAAGTCACCGACGATGATGCTCGGCTACAAAAACCAACCGGAGAAAACCCTGGAAGGGTACTGGACCGATCCCGCCGATGGATCGACCTGGCAGCGCATGGGCGATGTCGGGAGGGTCGATGCTGAAGGCTTCGTCGAGCTGGTCGGGCGGACCAAGGATGTGATCATTTCGGGGGGGTTCAACATCTTCCCGATCGATCTGGAGACCGAACTGGCTAAGGATGCGCGCGTCGTCGAAGCCGCAGTGGTGGGTGTGCCCAGCGATCAATGGGGCGAAACCCCGGTGGGTTTCGTGGTGCTTAAACTTGGCGTCGAGGAAACCGCGCTGGAGGATATCCGCACGGTGGCGAACAGCCGCTTGGGCAAGACCCAGCGGGTCTCGGCGCTGCATGCGATCGGCGAAATGCCGCGCAGCCACATCGGCAAGTTGCTTAAAACCGAACTGCGCGACCTGCTGACGTAGCGCGCAGCCTTCGACAGGTTCAGGCTGAACAGGAGTGGGTAACAGAATAAAGCCCGCCCATGCTAAGTCTGTCGAAGCATACGTACCACCCTTGCCACGGCGCGCCGCTCTCATTATCGGCCCACAATGACTACCCAGCCTTCAGATTCGATCCTGATCGTCGATTTCGGCAGCCAGGTGACCCAGCTTATCGCCCGGAGGGTGCGCGAAGCGGGGGTCTACTCCGAGATCGCGCCGTTCAATTCGGCCGCCGAAGCCTTTGCGCGGATGCAGCCCAAGGGCATCATCCTGTCGGGCTCGCCGGCCTCGGTGCTTGACGCCGACGGCCCGCGCATCCCGAATGAGATCTTGGACTCTGGCCTGCCGATCATGGCGATCTGCTATGGCCAGCAGGCGCTGATGCACCAGCTGGGCGGCGAAGTGACGCTGGGCGATAGCGGCGAATTTGGCCGCGCGTTTATTGAAATTTCGGACGGCTGCGCGCTGTTCGATGGCCTGTGGGCCGAGGGTGAAAAGCATCAGGTGTGGATGAGCCACGGCGACAAGGTGACCAGCCTCGCCCCCGGGTTCCGCCCGGTCGCCGCCAGCCCGGGCGCGCCATTCGCGGTGATCGCCAACGAAGAAAAGCGCATTTACGCGATGCAGTTCCACCCCGAAGTGGTCCACACCCCCGATGGCGGGCGGCTGTACAAGAATTTCGTGCGCCACGTCTGCGGGCTAGCCGGCGATTGGACCATGGCCGAATTCCGCAAGACCAAGATCGCCGAAATCCGCGCACAGGTTGGCACCGGTAAAGTCATCTGCGGGCTGTCAGGCGGGGTCGATAGCGCGGTTGCAGCGGTGCTGATCCACGAAGCGATTGGCGAGCAGCTGACCTGCGTGTTCGTCGATCACGGGCTGTTGCGGATGGCCGAGGCCGAGCAGGTCGTCAGCCTGTTTCGGGGTCACTACAACATTCCGCTGATCCACAAGGATGTCAGCGCGCTGTTCCTGAACGGTCTGGCCGGACTGACCGACCCCGAAGCCAAACGCAAATTCATCGGCAAGACTTTCATCGATGTGTTCGAGGCCGAAGCCAAGGCGATCGGCGGCGCCGAATTCTTGGCGCAGGGCACGCTGTATCCCGATGTGATCGAAAGCGTGTCGTTCACCGGCGGGCCGAGCGTGACGATCAAAAGCCACCATAATGTCGGCGGCTTGCCCGAGCGGATGAACATGCAGCTGGTCGAGCCGCTGCGCGAGCTGTTCAAGGATGAAGTGCGCGAGCTGGGCCGC
>JAYVML010000059.1:0-1941 GCA_043758955.1 Novosphingobium sp.
GCCTGGGCTTTGGTCGCTGGCGGCCTGGTTACGGTCCATAATCCCTGCGCCGAGACAATGGCGGTGTCACCGCTACGGTTGATGTCGACCACTTCGATCGCAAACGCCTGATGCGTCCAGTCCCGAGAATTCTTCATCCACTCTTGGCGCCGGGTGATTGCGATACTGCCGTCAGGATGGGCAACGACCAGTCGATATTCGGGTGCAACAATCCGCTCAATGAAACCGAAGTCGCGTTTGACGAACGCCTCGCCCCATTGTTGCTCAAGCAGCGTGAGTTCGGCGACCGCGGGGTCTGGAGCAACAGGCGCAGCGACGACGGCGAGTGCGAGCGCGAGTGCAGGCATTTGCGATCTCCCTTGGGTATCAGGGGCCGGTAGCTTGAGCAAATGGCGGCTTGACCAAAAAGCCGGATCAATCGATGACGGGAAGGGCCATAACTACGAGCTAGCTCAACAGATTTGCTGAGCTAGCTCGAAGTCATATAGTAACCATCTCGAAAGAGATCGGTGTGCATTATTTCTTTTCGGCTGGAGTCTTTACCTCAACAGTCGGCACCTGCACTGTCGTGGTTTTTGTGCCAACTTTTACTTCCGGTCCTTGAACATCATACTTAGGAAGCTGGCCGCCGGTTGCTTGGACCGATACGTCGGGCAACTTGCCGTCTTCGGTCTTTTTAACTTGGCATGCGGAGGCTGCGAGACAGAAAAATACCAGTGCAGCGCCGGTTGAAACTTTCAACATCATTATCTCCCGTCAAAACTGTCGATTCGACTCCTGCGGCTTAGCAGACTCAATCGCGGCGCGGGAATGAAATCGGCTACTTTCAGCGCGATGGGGTCTCGTTATCGCCGCTGCTCGACAGTCGCTCGCGGCACCCGCTTGCCCTTGGTCCGGCTGGTCAGGTGGAACCGGAAACACCGGTCGCAGCGGTAATATCTAAGCTCGAGGTTGGCATTCAATGCAGCGGCGGCGGCGTCTTTGGCGGTCGCGTAGTGCTGCTTGCGCGCGCAGATACTCAGGCGGGTACGCAGCTTACGCTCGTGCGCGCAGGCTCTGCATCCGCATCAGATAGCGCGCCAGCACGTCGATCTCGAGGTTGACCTGATCGCCCGGTTTTAGCTTGCCGAGCGTGGTCACTTCGCCGGTGTGCGGGATCAGGTTGAGCATGAAGTGGCAGGTGCCATCGGCCTGGTCGGCCACTTCATTCACCGTAAGCGACACGCCTTGGACTGTGATCGAGCCTTTGGCGGCGATGGTCGGGGCCAGATCTGCCGGGGCGACGATGACCATTCGCAGCGAATCGCCAGTCGGCTCCACGCTGCGCACGGTGCCGACGCCGTCGACGTGGCCGGTGACAATGTGCCCGCCCAACTCGTCGCCCAGTTTGAGCGCGGTTTCGAGGTTGAGCTGCGCGCCAGTTGCCCACATCCCCGGCACGGTGCAGGCCAACGTTTCGCCCGAGACATCGACCGCGAACCATGAATTTCCGGAAAGCCCGCCGCGCTCAACCACGGTCAGGCACACGCCCGAACAGGCAATTGAGGCGCCGATCATGATTTGCCCCGGATCGTAAGGGCAGGTTACACCCAAGCGCAGGTCACCCTGCTGGCGCGCTTCGCGCACGGTGCCGATAGCAGAGACGATCCCGGTAAACATCAGGCCCGCTCGTAGACGTCCAGCGTGTCGTTGCCAAGCGGACGCGTATCGGTCTGGTGCCAAGCGGGGTCAACGGCAAGTGCGGCCGGACCAAGCTCAGGCAGGGCCGCGCCATCGCCGCCAACGGCGCGCGGCGCGCGGTAAAGCAGCATCCGGTCAACCAGCCCCGCAGCCAGGAACGCGCGCGCGGTTTCAGCGCCGCCTTCGACCATCAGGTATTGTGCTTGGCCCATCGCGCCAATGGCGGCCGGTGAAGCCAGCGCGCGCCAACCGGCGGGGGCG
>JAYVML010000060.1:0-3073 GCA_043758955.1 Novosphingobium sp.
TACCAGTCTGATGGCGATCGAACAGAAATGGCTTGCCAGCCAAATTGGCTTTGGATCATAATGAGAGAGGCAAGGGAGACGCTGAACGAGGGCGAAATCAGTTCTGGCTTCCCAGTCAGGCCACTGCTGGAGGAATGCGCCATGAAATCGGGATCGAGTAGCTCTTGGCGAATCGGCTTCGTCTCGATTGTAACGAGCGTCGGAGTTCTAATTTCTTGCCCTGCAGTGAGTGCTGCAGAGGGTTCGCTGTTTAGGTCAAAAACAGAACTCTATAGCCTCACAATCAGCGCAGGCTGGAGCCTTGTTGACAGCGACTTTACCCGGAATGCGGGCGCCGACGCGGCGTTCTCGCCGGGCGGTGACCGCTCTCAGGGCAGCGTATTTGTTACCATCTCAAAAGCAAACGGCTCGCTTGAAAACGAAGTAGCCGACTATGCGCAAGGTAAGTCAATGAGCGGAAAGCGTTCCGTCAAAATTGCTGGATCAGACTGCATCACCTATGCCTCAAAGGAGGGGGATGCATATAATAATTCGTTGATCTGCCACGTCACCGTTCCACTTAATGACGGCCCACAAAAAGTAGCTTTTATAATGACCAGCTCAGCGACACCAACCCACTATGATCAGCAAACACCGATCTTCTGGCAGATGGCAAACTCAGTCCGCTGGGGACCCGGCATCTCGCCTTAGAGGCTGAACCAATTGTCTGGGCGCTTCGGGCGTAGCCGAGGCACCTTTGGAATATTCGTCTGTCGTTAGTTCGATAATAAGGCGACATTTGAGCAGCTTTTGATGATCTGGTACGGTTGGGTGTCCAAAGTGTGGCTCATCGGGCCGTAGCCCTAACCCCCCGCGCGGTAAGGGGTAAAGCGCAAACATTGATCGGCGGGCCATGCGTATGCCTCCCGGTCGCAATCATCGCTTCCCGTCGCCCTTCACCCAATCCGCAATTGCTGGTAATGGGCAGACCGGGCGAACCAATGCAGTAACTTTTCGGGAGGCGGCGATGCGGTTTCTTGTAACATGTCTAGCGTTGTGCGGCGCAATGCTTCTTGCTTGTGAGGCACAGGCGCAAACGCAAATCGCGAAAAGCGCTTTTGACGCTGGTTTCGATGCCCAAAAACGCGGTGACCACACGGCCGCAGCAGTGCTTTATCAGCAAGCCTGTATGGGCGGCGAAGCGATGGGATGCTACGCTCTTGGTCTCATCTACGAGCTGGGCCGGGGCGGTGACAAGGACGAGGTCCGCGCGGCTGGATTTTACCAGCAAGCCTGCATTGGCGGCGCTGCGAGGGGCTGCTACAAACTTGCCCTGCTCTACGATCCCGATCAGGGCGTGACCAAGGACGCGGTCCGGGCGGCTGGCCTCTACCGGCAGGCCTGCGCTAGCGGCGATGCGGCGGGATGCACCGGTCTTGGTGAGCTATACGCGCGTGGCCATGGAGTAACCTCAGACGAACTCCGCGCGGCTGCACTTTTCCAGCAGGCCTGCACTGGCGGCAATGCGAAGGGCTGCGCCGGTCTCGGTGACCGTTACTTGCAGGGCGAAGGCGCGGCCAAGGACGAGGCCCGCGCGGCCAGCCTTTACCAGCAGGCCTGCACTGGCGGCGATGGAACAGCCTGCGAAAGTCTTGGTTTCCTATACGATCAAGGGCAGGGCGTGACCAAGGACGAGGTGCGTGCGGCCGGTCTTTACCAGAAGGCTTGCACTGGCGGCGATGCGTGGGCGTGCGCCACCCTTGGCGACCGTTACTGGCAAGACCATGCAGGCGTGGCCAAAGACCAGGCCCGCGCTGCTGAACTCTACCAGCAGGCCTGCACTGGAGGCGCAGTAAGGGGCTGCGACCGCCTTGGTGATTTCTACGCGAATGGGCAGGGCGTGGCTATGGACGAGGTCCGCGCCACTGGATTTTACCAGCAGGCCTGCACTGGCGGCAGTATGGGGGGCTGCGGCCGCCTTGGTAGGCGTTACGAGCAAGGCCAAGGCGTAGCGAAGGACCTGGTCCGCTCGGCCGCACTTTACCAGCAGGTATGCACTGGCGGCGATGCATCGGACTGTATCCATCTTGGTGATCTTTACCGGGATGGGCGAGGCGTGACGAAGGATACGGCGCGGGCGCTCCAGCTTTATCATCAGGCTTTGACGTTTGATTCCAGGCCCGAAAATGTCGAGTTAGTCCGGGCAAGGATCAACGATCTGAGCGCTACCCCAGCGCGTAAGGTGGCAAAGCGCAAACACTGATCGGATTGCCTTGTGCTTCCCGTAAGGCCGCAAGGACCGCGTCGGCACTGTCAAAGGGATTGCACCGATTGGCGAGGTGAGGACGGCGTGGTAGGGCACGTAGATGCCTCGCCCTCGCAAACCAGCTAGCCCGTTCCGCTATTTCCACTCGTCGCCGGAGGTGATCCGCCTCGTGGTGATGCTGTATGTTCGCTATCCGCTGTCGCTGCGCAACGTCGAAGATTTGCTGTTCGAGCGTGGCATCGATATTTGCCACGAGACGGTACGGCAGTGGTGGAACCGCTTTGGCCCGATGGTTGCAGCCGATATCCGGCGTCAGCGGGTATCGAGTATGCGGGGTTTCCGGCAGTGGCGCTGGCATTTGGATGAGGTCTACGTCAAGATCAACGGCGAGACACATTACCTGTGGCGCGCGGTGGACCATGAGGGCGAGATCCTCGAGTCATATGTCACGAAGAAACGCGACAAAGCTGCGGCATGGGCGTTCATCAAGAAGACGCTGAAGCGCCACGGCCGTCCTGAGGTGGTCGTCACTGACGGCTTGCGATCATATCCCGCTGCCATGCGCGAGCTCGGCAACATCGACCGCCGCGAGATGGGCCGGTGGATGAACAATCGGGCCCTGAACAGCCACCTGCCGTTCCGGCGACGAGAGCGAGCCATGCTGCGCTTCAGGCAAATGAAGACGCTGCAAAAGTTCGCTTCGGTTCATGCCTCCCTTCACAATCATTACAATTCAGAACGCCACCTCGTCGACCGTCAAACTTACAAGACCCGCCGCTCGGCCGCACTGGCCGAGTGGCAGTCGCTTATGGCCTGAGCCAGGGCACC
>JAYVML010000061.1:0-6188 GCA_043758955.1 Novosphingobium sp.
TTCGACGACGTGGTACAGGGCGTGGCGGCGCGCAAGGACGAGATCGATGCCTTGCTGGCGACCAAGCTGGCGACCGGGTGGACGCTCGAACGGCTCGACAAGACCTTGCTGCAAGTGCTGCGCGCCGGAACCTACGAACTGCTCGCCCGCGCCGACGTGCCCACCGCCAGCGTGATCACCGAATACGTCGACGTCGCCCACGCCTTTTTCGAATCGCGCGAGGCCAAGTTCGTCAACGGGCTGCTCGACGCGCTGGCGAAGGTGGTGCGCAGCTGAGCGCAGAGAGCGCCTTCATCGCCGCCTTGCGCGGGCTCGCCACGCATCCTGCTGCGCGGGGGCTAGACGATGATTGCGCGGTGCTGGAATTGGGCGGCGAGACGCTGATCCTGACGCATGATGCGATGGCCGAGGGGGTGCATTTCCTTCCCGGTCAGGATCCCGCCGATGTTGCGTGGAAGCTGGTTGCGACCAACCTGTCAGACCTTGCGGCCAAGGGCGCGGAGCCATTGGGCGTGTTGCTCGGGTACCAGCTGGGCAGCGATGACGCGCGGTTTGCCGTAGGGCTGCGCGACGTGCTGGACCGTTACAATGTGCCGCTGCTGGGCGGGGACACCATCTCCGCCACTGGCCAGCAAGTATTGGGGCTGACCGCGCTGGGGCGGGCGACGCACCGTCCCGTCCCTTCACGCAGCGGCGCGCAGGTCGGCGACGAGCTCTGGCTGACGGGGCCGCTCGGCGCGGCGATGCTGGGGTTTGAAGCGCTCAAAGCGGGACGCGGGGACAGCCTGGCTTACCGCCGTCCCGCCGCGCTGCTGGCGCAGGGGCAGCAACTCGCGCCGTTCGTCAGCGCGATGATGGACGTGTCTGACGGACTGCTGATCGATGCGCAGCGCATGGCTGCAGCCTCGCAAGTGACGTTCGCCATCACCGCCGCAGCGGTGCCGATTGCCGTGCCCGAGGCGCGCCGCGATGAAGCTTTGCGCTGGGGCGATGATTACCAGTTGCTGTTTACTCTGCCGCCCGGAACCATTCCGCCGGTGGCTGCTGTCCGCATTGGCATTGCGGGGCTGCAAGGCGCTGCGCCGTTACTACTCGACGGTTCACCGCCAAGCGGCGCGCTGGGTTACCAGCACCGCTAAACTGCCGGTAAAAACCGCCAAAGCAGCGTTGCATTGCGGCAAATCCGCCTTATAGCTTGCCCGCCGCCCCGCCAGTTGCGGGGCTTTCGTTATGAACAAACAAACAAGGGGGAGCGGCCGGTGAATCTCGTCACGATCGCAATTATTCTGGGAATGACTGCCATTGTTTATGGCTACATCACCAGCCGTCAAGTGCTTGGAGCATCGGCCGGCAATGCCAAGATGCAGGAAATCGCAGCGGCCATTCAAGAAGGCGCACAAGCCTATTTGAAGCGCCAGTACACTGCCATCGCCGTCGTCGGCGTGGTCGTGGTTGTGGTGGTCGCCTATTTCCTCGGTACCATTTCGGCATCCGGGTTCCTGATCGGTGCACTGCTGTCAGGTGCCGCCGGGTTCATCGGCATGAATATCTCGGTGCGCTCCAACGTCCGCACTGCCGCCGCCGCCCAGGTCGGCCTGCAGAATGGCCTGACCCTCGCGTTCCGCGCCGGGGCGATCACCGGCATGCTGGTGGCTGGCCTCGCCTTGCTCGCGATCGCGGTGTTTTTCTGGTACCTGACCGGCCCTGCTGGCTACGCCGCCGATAGCCGCAAGGTGATCGACGGGTTGGTCGCACTGGCGTTCGGCGCATCGCTCATCTCGATCTTCGCGCGGCTCGGCGGGGGGATCTTCACCAAGGCGGCTGACGTCGGCGCTGATCTGGTTGGCAAAGTCGAAGCCGGGATTCCCGAGGACGATCCGCGCAACCCCGCAGTGATCGCTGACAATGTTGGCGATAACGTGGGCGACTGCGCCGGGATGGCGGCCGATTTGTTCGAGACTTATGTGGTGACCGTCGGTGCAACCATGGTGCTGACCGCGCTGCTGCTCAAGGGCGCGAGCAATCTGGCCGCGCTGATGGCGCTGCCGCTGCTGATTGGCGGCGTCTGCATCGTGACCTCGATCATCGGCACCTATTTTGTCAAACTTGGCAAATCGAACAACATCATGGGCGCGATGTACAAGGGCTTCCTGGTCACCGCGCTGCTCTCGGTTCCCGCCATCTGGTTCGCGATCGATTATGCGGTGACCGGCGGATTCAGCATGGCCGGCATGGAAACCGCAATCGGCGATCAGGCTTACACCGCGCGCACGCTGTTCTATTGCGCCGTGGTCGGCCTGGTCATCACCGCGCTGATCATCTGGATCACCGAATACTACACCGGCACCAATTACCGCCCGGTGCAATCCATCGCCAAGGCTTCGGAAACCGGCCACGGCACCAACGTCATCCAGGGCCTGGCGATCAGCATGGAATCGACCGCGCTGCCGACTTTGGTAATTTGCGCGGGCATCATCGTCGCGTTCAAGCTCGCGGGTCTGATGGGGATTGCTTATGCCGCCACCGCGATGCTGGCCCTGGCCGGAATGGTCGTGGCGCTCGATGCTTACGGTCCAGTCACCGACAATGCCGGCGGGATTGCAGAAATGGCCGGCCTTGACGACGAGGTCCGTAAAAAGACCGACGCGCTCGATGCGGTGGGCAACACCACCAAAGCAGTGACCAAAGGCTATGCAATCGGTTCGGCCGGGCTGGCCGCGCTGGTCCTGTTTGCGGCCTATACCACCGATCTTGATTTGTATTTCGGTAGCCAGTTCACGGTCGATTTCAGCCTCAAGAACCCTTACGTCATCGTCGGGCTGCTGCTCGGCGCGTTGCTCCCGTATCTGTTCGGATCGATGGGCATGACCGCAGTGGGCCGGGCGGCGGGCGAAGTGGTCAAGGACGTGCGTGACCAATTCAAGAACAACCCCGGCATCATGACCTTTGAGAGCAAGCCGAACTATGCCCGCACGGTCGATCTGGTCACCAAGGCGGCGATCCGTGAAATGATTGTGCCCTCGCTGCTGCCGGTGTTCGCGCCGATCGTGGTCTATTTCGTGATCGCCAAGGTGGCCGGACAAGCGCAGGGCTTTGCCGCGCTGGGTGCGCTGCTGCTCGGCGTAATCGTCAGCGGCTTGTTCGTCGCGATCTCGATGACTTCGGGCGGCGGCGCGTGGGACAATGCCAAAAAGTACATCGAAGACGGCCACCACGGCGGCAAGGGCTCCGAAGCTCACAAAGCCGCGGTGACCGGTGACACGGTCGGCGATCCGTACAAGGATACCGCTGGCCCCGCCGTCAACCCGATGATCAAGATCACTAATATCGTGGCCTTGCTGCTGCTGGCCGCACTGGCCGCCGCACACTAACGCGCCGCACCTTGGTGCAATGAAGCCCCGCCTGGCCCCTTCTCTTTCGAGATTGGCAGGGCGGGGTTTTCGTTGACCGCGCGGCTGCTGTCCGCCGTTAGCCATTCCTTGGCGTTTCGCGTCTAAACCCTTCCCCGAGGCGGCTTGCGCCGCTGAGGTGGAGGCATAATCGCGTGGCGAGCACCGCTCTGGCTGATCCGGCGAAGCAGCAGCGGCCTGCGCCCCCGCCCGAGCCTCGCGCGATGACGATCCGCGCCGCCGCCTGGTCCACGATGGACGCCCCCGACGCGCGATTGGCCTGGGATGCGCTGGCCGCCTGCGCGGCTGAACCCAATCCGTTTCACGAAAGCTGGTATTTGCTCGCCGCGTTACGCGCGCTCGATCCCGCTGGCGCGGTCCAGCTGCTGCGGTTCGAAGCGGATGGCGAATTGGCTGGGCTGCTGCCGCTGCACGCTCCGACGCGCTATTATCGCTGGCCGATCCCGCAGCTGGCCAGCTGGGTCCATCCCAACTGCTTTTTGGGTGCACCGCTGGTCGCGCGCGGGCTGGAGCATGAGTTCTGGCGCGCGCTGTTCGATTGGGCAGACAAACATGCGGCGCGTGGGCTGTTTCTGCATCTGGCGCAAATGCCGCTGACCGGCCCGGCTTACGAAGCCCTGCAAGTGTTGCTGCGCGAGCAAGGCCGGTTTGCTGCGCTGGTCCACCGCGAAGAGCGGGCGATGCTCGCCTCGGACCTGGCGCCCGAGGATTATTTCGCGGCGTCGATTTCCGCCAAAAAGCGCAAGGAGCTGCGGCGGCAATCGGCCCGTCTGGCCGAACTGGGCAAGCTAGACTTTGTCCGGAGCAGTGACGAAGCCGGGCTGGCGCGCTGGATTGAGGAGTTCCTCGCGCTCGAGCATTCGGGCTGGAAGGGCACCAATGGCTCAGCGCTTGCCTCGGACCAGACCACCACACAGATGTTCAAGGAGGCGCTGTTCGGTGCGGCCAGCCACGGGCGGCTTGAGCGCCTGACCCTGACCCTCGATGACCAGCCGATCGCGATGCTGGCCAACTTCATCACTGCGCCCGGAGCATTCTCATTCAAGACCGCGTTCGATGAACGCTATGCCCGCTATTCGCCCGGCGTCTTGGTTCAGCGTGAGAACGTCGCGCTGCTCGCCGCAGTTGGGATTGATTGGTGCGATAGCTGCGCCGCTGCCGATCATCCGATGATCGATCACATCTGGCGCGAGCGCCGCCCGATCGGGCGGCTGTCGATTGCGATTGGCGGCGGTCTGCGCCGCGCGCTGTTTGCGCAGCTGGCGCGCGCCGAATTGCGGCGCAATCCATTGACCTGACCGGTGCGCTGCGCAAAGGCGGCGCGATGGAAACTGAACACACTCCGGAACAATTGATCAGCGGGTTGATCAAGCTGCTCGCGGTTAAGCCGCAAGGCGACGATCACTTTGTCGGCCGCAAAAAGCGCGGCGGTGTCGGCCGGATGTTCGGCGGGCAAGTGATCGCGCAAGGGCTGGCGGCGGCCGAACTGACCGTCGATCCCGAGCGCCCGGCGCATTCGCTCCATGCCTATTTCCTGCGCGGCGGCAGTGAAGAGCTTGAGACCGAGTACAAGGTCGAACGCGATTTTGATGGCGGCTCGTTTTCGAACCGGCGCGTTGTCGCGAGCCAACAAGGCCGCCCGATCCTGAGCCTGACCGCCAGCTTTCAAAAGCACGAACAGGGTCTGCACCACCTCGATGCAGCGATGCCCGACGTGCCCCCGCCCGAAGAGCTTGAGCCAGAAGTCGATGTGCGCCGCCGCTTTGCCGAGAAAGCCCGGCCCGAAGCGCGGCACCACTTCCTAAGCCCGCGCCCAATCGAAATGCGCGCGATTGAAGGGCGGCACTGGATGAACTCCGACCCCGCCCCACCGCGTTCGCACTCATGGGTCCGCGCGGTCGCGCCGTTGCCCGATGATCCGCGCGTTCATCGCGCGATGCTGGCCTTTGCCAGCGACATGACGCTGCTCGGCACCGCAATCCTGCCGCACGGCCTCAGCTGGGCGCGCGGCGAGGTGCAGAGCGCCAGCCTTGACCACGCGATCTGGTTCCACGAGCCGTTTCGGGCTGACGAATGGCTGCTCTATGCCACCGACAGCCCGTGGTCCGGCGCCGGCCGCGGCTTCAACCGCGGGCGCGTGTTCACCCGTGACGGGCGGCTGATCGCGAGCGTGGCGCAGGAAGGGATGATCAGGAAGCGGGTGGAGAAGGGCTGAACGCGCGACCTACAGAGAGCTGAATTTTTCGCCCCTTTGTTGGAGCTCAAACATACCGGGCCGAACATCTTGTGCGATGCGCTCCATCCTATCCCAAACATATAAGATGCGGGATGCCTTTTTGGCCAAAGGTAGCTCCATAACGCTGGCTCGAGGGAAGAAACCGACGAGTTGTGAACGGAGAAATAGCTCCCGAGCAGGCCGTTTCCTAGCGATGTTTAAATCGCCTAAGACTACTACCCACCCACCTTCGGCACCCAAGGCAGTTATCCATTCTTCGTCGGCTATGTGAGTGCGACCAAATTTATCGCGATGACAAATGACCTCATGGTCGCTGCGAAAGAGCGCGTTCAATCCGCGCGCCAAATCTGGAGGTAGATTGTTGTCAACAAAAACTTTCAATGGACCCGCCGAGACAAACCAGCTTCAAAGCGAACGGCATCTCTTATCGTCCCCAGTGGAACGTCATATAGCCTTGCAACTCGCTCCGCAGATCCTTCAGCCTTGATCTCTTGCGTCACCCGAGAGGTTAGAAGACCGCTTCGGTTCAGGATAGGTTGCCC
>JAYVML010000062.1:0-1597 GCA_043758955.1 Novosphingobium sp.
GGACCTGTGGCAGCGCGCGGATAGCGGTGCGTTCGGCGTCGTCAAACCCACCTTCTGGCCCGGTCAGCAGCGCAGCGGGACCTGCACATGCGGCAAATTGCTGTGCTGCATTTTCGCCGCCAGTTTCATCAGCAAAGAACAGCACGCGGCTCACATCCCAGCCCTTGAGCAAAGCCTCCAGCTTCACCGGGGCGAGCAATTCGGGCAGCGCGGTGCGCGCGCATTGCTCCGCCGCCTCGGTCAGAATGCTGCGAGCGCGCTCAAGGTTAAGTTTGTCTGCTACGCAGCGCCGGGTCAGCACCGGCTGCACCCGCGCGACGCCAAGCTCGCAGGCTTTCTCCAAAATCAGATCGAAGCGGTCTTTCTTGAGCAGCGCGGCGCACATGGTGAAATCGGGCACCTGTTCGCGCGGGCCGAGTAAGCGCTCAATCCGCAGCGAAACCGCGCGTTTGTCCGCCGTTATCACCCGCGCCGCCCATGCACCGGTCAGGTCATCGCACAGTATTACGCCATCGCCCGCAGCGACCCGCATCACCCGCGCCAGATAATGCCCCTGCGGGCCTTCGATCGACAAAGTGGCGTCAGGCGCCAGCGGCCCAGCAACAAACAGCCGCGGCGCGCTTTTCGGGGGCCAGGCGGGGATGGCGGACATGCGAGCGGAGTTAGCCTATGGTGGGGCTGGGGGGAAGCCGATTGGGGCGCGCCGCGCGGCGTTCCTTGGCAGCGGCGGAACGATTGGGCGAGCCGCCACCGGGTCCGGACCGCGCGCATCTGCCCGACTTGTGGGAACGTCACCGCTGTTCAGCGGTTGAATGGATATCAACGAAATACCATGATTGGAAAATGCCATGCGCAAACTACTGATTTTAGCAGGAGCCGTCTCGGTTCTTGCGCTTCCTGCTGCGGCAGTCGCCAAGGATCACGGGCGCGGCGGACACGGTCACGATCGTAACCAATATGAACGCTACGACCGTGGAGATCGTGAAGACCGTGGCGAGCGCAGCGAGGGCCGCCGGCTTGGCTGCCCGCCGGGACTGGCCAAAAAGCACAATGGCTGCCGTCCCCCGGGGCAGGCTTGGCGCATTGGTCAGCGCGCGCCATGGAGCCGTGATCGCTATGTCGATTACAACAGGCTCCCGTCATATTACCGCGATCGCTATTCCGACGTTTCGGGCCAGCGGTACTATTACGAAGGCAATCGCGTTTACACAGTTGATCCCACGACCCAGCTGATCCGCAGCATCATCAATATCCTGCGCTAGGCGCAATTGAAGGTGCGGGGTGGCCGGATTTGGCCAGCCTGGGCGCGTAGTGTGATGCCAAAGAGGGGGCGGCCTGACGGTCGCCCCTTTTTTATGCTCTGCGCGATCCCCCTCATCGTGGTGTGCAGCACCAACGGCCAGCGGCCACCGAAAAGCCATGCGATGCGCTTTTCGGCGGCCAGAGTGGGAGTGGCGGTCGTGGTGTTGGGTCAGCTTTTGCGGCATGTGGGCGGCGGAACGGGAAGGCGACTGAGAAACGGATGCTTGGAATTTTTGCCGTTTCTGTGCGCCAGATCGGAATGGTTCGCGCGGGTCAGAAGGGGTCCCGAGTCGAA
>JAYVML010000063.1:0-19635 GCA_043758955.1 Novosphingobium sp.
AGTCGAGACACCGCGCGCCTGTGTCTCGACTTCGCTCGACACGAACGGCAAGGTTAGGCCATGAGAATTCTCCTCACCAACGACGATGGCATCCACGCCCCGGGCCTCGAAGTGCTCGAGGCGATTGCGCGGCAGTTTTCCGACGATGTGTGGATCGTCGCCCCCAGCGAGGAGCAATCGGGCGCGGGCCACTCGCTCACGCTCGGCCGTCCGGTGCGGCTGCGCCAGCATGGGCCGCGCCGCTTTGCAGTTTCGGGCACGCCGACCGATGCGGTGATGATGGCGCTGCGCAAGGTGCTGCCGGGTGCGCCCGATCTTTTGCTGTCCGGGGTCAATCGCGGCGCCAACCTGGGCGACGATGTGACCTATTCGGGAACGGTTTCCGCCGCGATCGAGGGCGCGCTGGCGGGGATCCGCTCGATCGCGTTCAGCCAAGTCTACGAGAAGGAAGGAATGGGCGACACCGTGCCGTTCGCCGCTGCCGAGGCGTGGGGAGCCAAGGTACTGGAGCCGCTGCTGGGCGTGCCGTTCGAGCCGCGCACGATGGTCAATATCAACTTCCCGCCGATTGCCGCCGAGGCGGTGCAAGGCATCCGCGTGTGCCGCCAGGGCTTCCACGATTATGCGCGCGGATCGGTGGTTGAAGGGACCGACCCGCGCGGGTACCAGTACTTCTGGTTCGGCTTGCACGGAATCGAGCACACCCCCGGCCATGCCACCGACCTTGAGGCGATACAGGACGGATATGTGTCAGTGACCCCGCTGCAACTCGATCTTACCCACGGGCCATCATTGGCTGCGCTGGCGGAGCGCTATTCGGGATGATCGGGCGCTTTGGCCTGGCTCTGGCGACAGCGGCACTGGCCGCCTCGCCGGTCCTCGCCAAGGACAAGCCACCCAAGACCGACCCAAAGTCCGAGACGTTGCATGTGGTCAAGCCCGGCGAAAGCCTTGCCGGCATCGCCAACCGCGCCGAAGTGCCGCGCGTGCTGATCATCGAGGCCAACCGGCTCAAGGTGCCCTATGCGGTCAAGGCGGGGCAGAAACTGGTGATCCCGCGCCGCAAGAGCCATAAGGTCAAGGCTGGAGAGACCACCTTCGACATCGCGATGGACGAGGGCGTGCCGTGGGCGGAGATCGCCGCGGCAAGCGGAATCAAGGCAAACGCCAAGATCAAACCCGGGCAGAAGCTGGTGATCCCGACGCTCGCCGGGAACGGTGACATGGTTCCCTCACCCTCGATCTCGACCGATGCGCCCAAGGGCCTGCCCGATACCGTCGCCCCTTCGTTTGCCTGGCCGCTGCAAGGCAAAGTCCGGCGCGGCTTCAGCGCACCGGTCGGTGCGAATGCTGGGCATGAAGGCATCGATGTCCTGGGCACTGAAGGCACCCCAGTGCGCGCCTCGGCGGCGGGCAAGGTGATCTTCGCCGGACAGGGGCCAGAGGAATACGGCCTGACCGTGATTGTCTACCACTCGGGCCGCTGGACCACGACTTACAGCTACCTCTCCAAGATCACCGTCAAGGAGGGCGACAAGGTCAAGGCAGGCGAGCGGATCGGGCTGGTCGGCCAGACCGGCCTCGCCAGCGAACCGCAGCTGCATTTCGAAATTCGCCGCAACAAACTGGCGCTCGACCCGGCGCGTTATTTGAAACCGATTGCCCAGAAGACCCCGCCCATCACCAAGTAGGCGAGCAGGAAGGCGAAGCTGTCGCGCCACGTCTGGCGGACACTTCCGCCGCTGCGTAGTTGCACGATCCACAACGCCGGAATCACGATCGCCAACGCCAGCCCACCCGCTTGCATTGCGTAGAGCTGCGGTTTGACCGCGAGCTTGTCCGGCCCGATCCGCGCAAGGGCATGGCCAAGCATTGCAGCGGGAATGATCTGGAGCACATAAAGCCAATTGCCGCGAGTCCCAGGTGGTCGAAGCAGCCACAGCACCCCCGCGCCGAGCACTCCGGCGACCAATACCGCAAGCCAATTGACCGGTCCCATCAGGCCAATGCGCCGAAGATAGCGCCCATCACGGTGTAGACCACCGTCCAGTAGCCGCCGTCGATCAGGAATAGCTTGAGCGATTTGCGCGCAAACAGGTAATTCACCCCGATCGAGGTGCCGACGAAGCCGAGCCCGATCCCGAACCCGACCATCGCCGCAATGTGCAGCCCGGGATGCTGGTACGTCGCCATGACATGGGCAAGAATGAACGAGGCGACCAGATTGAGCACGAAGGTCAGCCCGAAAATCTGCGCCATGTTGGCGCTCTTCATCGCCTCATCCGAGAGCCCGCTTTCCTTCTGCCAGGCCTTACCCAGTAGTGGTCCATACCACACTCCGCCAATCGCAAAGCCCGCCAGCGCTGCACCTATCACGGCGATCCAGTTCATGTCCCACATCGAATATCTCCCCCAAACGCGACCCGAGTGCAGTGAGCCATGAGTGCCACAACATGGCAACAACCATTCGACCAGCGTCAGGAGAGGGACAAGGGCCAGCTGAATTCAGCAACGTGGCCAACCGGCGCCGCAGCCCAGCCGTGCGCAAAATCGGCTATCGCCAGCTGGATTGCTTCGACCGCGCCATCCGCCACCCTGGGTAGCGCGACGTGCGAATAGCTGCACGCGGTAAGTCCCATGTCTAGCAGACCGGCTTCGTCGCCGTGGCTGCCGCTCCACAGGTCGGCCTCGAACACTTCGACCAGCCGTTCGGCCTGAAGCAGTTCGACGATATGGGCATCGGGATCGCGGGCGCGGCTGGCACTTGCATGGCCTGCCGCCTTGGCGATCTCGATCAATTCCTCCGGGTGAACCCCGCTGCCGACCATCCCCCAGAAGCCGCGTTCCAGTTCAAAGCCAGCCTCGACAAACAGATGCACCGCATCGTGCGGCACCGGGCCTTTGTGCGGAAACCGGGTTTCTGCCCGGCTGCCATCATCGCGGACGATCGTGATCCAGTCCTCGCGCGCGCCCTTGGTGAAAGTGATCTGCATCGGCGCATTCTAGCCAAGGGTGACGCGGCGCACAAATGCGCCTATGCGCCGCGCCGATGACTTTAGAGATTTCCCGTCCCCGTGTTCCCGAACTGCTCACGATCCCCGATGCCAAGCGCGTCGGCATGGTCAGCCTGGGCTGCCCCAAGGCACTGGTCGACAGCGAACGCATCCTCACCCGGCTGCGCGCCGATGGCTATGCGATGAGCCCCGACTATGCCGGGGCCGACGTCGTGCTGGTCAATACTTGCGGCTTCCTCGATTCGGCCAAGGAGGAAAGCCTCGCCGCGATCGGTGAGGCGATTGCTGAGAACGGCCGCGTAATCGTTACTGGCTGCATGGGCAGCGAAGCCGAGCTGATCCGGGCAAAGTTCCCCTCGGTGCTCGCGGTGACCGGGGCGCACCAGTACGAGGCGGTGGTTGAAGCAGTGCACCTCGCCGCGCCGCCATCACAGGGTCCCTTCGTGGACCTGATCCCGCAGCCCGATATCAAGCTCACCCCCCGCCACTACAGCTACCTCAAGATTTCCGAAGGCTGTAACCACGCCTGTTCGTTCTGCATCATCCCCAGCCTGCGAGGTAAACTCGCCAGCCGGCGGATCGACGCGGTGCTGCGTGAGGCGGAGAAGCTGGTTGCGGCGGGCACCCGCGAGCTGCTGGTGATCAGCCAGGACACCTCGGCCTACGGGGTTGACGTGCGGCATGAGGAGCGGCTGTGGCAGGGCCAGCCGGTGCGCACCCATATGACCGATCTGGCGCGCGAGCTGGGCGGGCTTCGGACCCCAGCGGGCGAAACGCCGTGGGTCCGGCTGCACTACGTCTATCCCTACCCCCACGTAGATGCGGTGATCCCGCTGATGGCGCAAGGGCTGCTCACGCCTTACCTCGACATCCCGTTCCAGCACGCCGCACCCAGCGTGCTCAAGGCAATGAAGCGACCCGCCAACGAGGCCAAGGTGCTCGAACGGCTGCGCAGCTGGCGCGCGATCTGCCCCGAAATCGCGGTGCGATCCAGCTTCGTGGTTGGCTTTCCGGGTGAGACCGAGGCCGATTTCCAGTATTTGCTCGACTGGCTCGACGAGGCCCAGCTTGACCGGGTCGGCGCGTTCCGGTTCGAGCCGGTGGCGGGCGCTCACGCCAATGGCTTGCCCGACCCGGTGCCCGAGGCGGTCAAGGAAGAGCGCTACGCCCGAATCATGGCCAAGACCGAAGCAATCAGCGCAGCGAAACTCGCCGCCAAGGTCGGCCGCACAATCCAGGTGATTGTCGATGAAGTCGGCGAGCCCGATGCAGACGGCGATCTGGGTGCCACCGCGCGAAGCCAGTCCGACGCGCCCGAAATCGACGGCGCGGTCTATTTGCGCAATGTGCCGACCAGCCTGAAACCGGGCGATTTCGCGAATGTGCTGGTCGAGGATGCCGACGAACACGACCTGTTCGGGGTGATCGCCTCCTAAACCGCGCCGCCCGCCGCCGCCGCGCTGGCCCAGGCCCACTGGAAGTTGTAGCCGCCCAGCCAGCCGGTCACGTCGACCGCCTCGCCGATAACATAAAGCCCCGGCACCTTGCGCGCCTCCATCGTCTGGCTGGATAGCTCGGCGGTGCTGATTCCGCCGACGGTGACTTCGGCCTTGGCAAAACCTTCGCTGCCGTTGGGATGGAACTGCCAATTGCGAAGCGCGGCGTCAGCGGCACTCAGCGCCTTGTCGCTGAACTGGCCCAGTTCACCATCGATCTGCAGCCGCTGCGCGAGCACCGTCGCCAGCCGCTCGGACAAAGTCTCGCCCAGCAGCTTGCGCACCAACTGGCGCGGGGCAGCGCGTTTCGCCGCGACCAGCCAGCCAGCTGTCTGTTCGGGCAGGAAATCGATCCCGACCGGCTCGCCGTGCCGCCAATAACTCGACACTTGCAGGATCGCCGGGCCTGACAACCCGCGATGCGTGAACAGCGCCGCTTCGGCAAAGGCCGCCTTGCCGCACTTCGCCACCACCGGCGCGGAGACGCCTGACAGCTCGCGAAACAGCACCTCGTCCCCGCCCAGCGTCAGCGGCACCAGGGCCGGGCGCGGTTCGACCACTTTAAGCCCAAACTGCCGCGCCAGTTCGTAAGCTCGCGGCGTCGCGCCCAGCTTTGGGATCGACGGCCCGCCGGTGGCGATGACCAGCGCCGCAGCGCTTGCCCCGGCGACATGAAATGCCCCATCGCGGTGCTCGACAGGGCCAACCGGCTCGCCCAGTCGCACGGTCACCCCGCCCTTGGCGCATTCGGCCAGCAGCAGATCGACCACTTGCCGCGCCGAGCCATCGCAGAACAATTGCCCCAGCGTCTTTTCGTGCCAGGCGATCCCGTAAGCCTCGATCAGCGCAACAAAATCGCGCGGCGCGTAGCGGCTCAGCGCCGACTTGGCGAAATGCGGGTTGGCCGAGATAAACCGCTCGGGAACGGTGCCCAGGTTGGTGAAATTGCACCGCCCGCCGCCTGAAATCAGGATCTTTCGCCCGACCTCGTCGTTGTGATCGAGCAGCAGCACCCGCCGCCCACGCTGTCCGGCTTGGGCTGCGCAAAACAGCCCCGCCGCGCCCGCGCCCAAGACGATGGCATCGTATTGCTCGCTCACTTCACCAACTCCGCCGCCAGCGCTTCGGCGACCTTGATCCCGTCGACCGCCGCCGACAAAATCCCCCCGGCATAGCCCGCGCCCTCGCCCGCCGGATACAGGCCGCGCGTATTCAAACTCTGCAAGTCCGGCCCCCGGGTGATCCGCACCGGTGAGGAGGTGCGGGTTTCGACCCCGGTCATCACTACGTCGGGGTGATCGTAGCCGGGCATCTGCCGCCCGAACACCGGCAGTGCTTCGCGGATTGCATCGGTTACGAAGCCGGGCAAACACTCGCCGAGGTCGGTCAATTTAACCCCTGGCTGATAGCTCGGTGTAATCGTGCCAAACGCCTGAGACGTCGTACCCGCCAGAAAATCGCCGACCTTCTGCCCCGGCGCGTGATAGTTCGACCCGCCGGCCACATAAGCCCGCGCCTCTAACTCGCGTTGCAACGCCACCCCGGCGAGCGGATGGCCCGGGAAATCACGCTCGGGCGAAATATCCACCACCAACCCCGAATTGGCGTTGAATTCGGCCCGCGAATATTGGCTCATCCCGTTGGTGACCACGCGGCCCTCCTCGGAAGTCGCGGCGACCACGCGCCCGCCGGGACACATGCAGAACGAATAGACCGACCGTCCATTGCTGGCCTTGTGCGCCAAGGCGTAGCTCGCCGGACCGAGCAATACGTTGCCAGCATCCTGGCCATAGCGCGCCCGATCGATCCAGCCTTGCGGGTGTTCGATCCGCACCCCGATCGCGAACGGCTTGGCCTCGATATGCACCCCCGCCTCATACAACTGCTCGAAGGTATCGCGCGCCGAATGGCCCACCGCCAGCACCACATGGCGTGCCTCCAGCCGCTCGCCGGTCGAAAGGTGCAGCGCGGTGATCGCCCCGTCGATCCGCTCGAGCCCATCGACCCGCGTGCCGAAGCGGTATTCGCCGCCCAGCGCTTCGATGCTGGCGCGCAGGCTCATCACCATCGTCACCAGCCGGAAGGTGCCGACATGCGGGTGCGCCTCGGTCAGGATCTCCGGCGGCGCCCCGGCCAGCACGAATTCTTCGAGCACCTTGCGGCCCAGATGGCGCGGGTCCTTGATCCGCGAATAGAGCTTCCCGTCCGAAAAGGTCCCCGCCCCGCCCTCACCGAACTGGGCGTTGCTTTCCGGCTCAAGCACCCCGCGCCGCCACAGCCCCCAGGTGTCCTTGGTCCGTTCGCGCACCGCCTTGCCGCGCTCGATGATGATCGGCTTGAAGCCCATCTGCGCCAATACCAGTGCCGCCAGCAATCCGCATGGCCCGGCCCCGATCACCACCGGGCGCGGGCCGGACCAGTCTGCGGGGGCACTGGTGGGGAAACGGTAAGCGATGTCGGGCGCAGGCCGCACGTGCGCGTCCCCGGCCAGCCGTGCCGCGGCTTCCTCCTCGTCCGCCAGTTCTACGTCGAACGAATAGACCAGCTTGATCGCCCCGCGTTTGCGCGCATCATTCCCCCGCCGCACCAAAGTGTGGCGCAGCACCGCCGCCTCGCTCACCCCCAGCCGCGCTGCAATCGCGGGCAGCACAGCCTGCGGCGGATGATCAAGCGGCAGGGCAAGGTCGGAAAGGCGCAGCATTGTGCCCGCGCCATAGGCGCAGGTCCGGTCAGATGAAAGCACCGGTGCGGCTCACGGCGCCCAGGCTTGCCGGATTGTTCGACAGGCCCGCGAAACTCCTGTAAAGTCGAGCATTGGTGGCTTCAACGGGGGAGCAATGTCCGACATCTTCCTGTCCTATAACCGCGAGGATCAGACGCGCGCGCGGCTGTTTGCCGAAGCATTTGCAGCAGCCGGGCTGACGGTGTGGTGGGATGTGACGTTGCGCTCGGGTGAGGCCTACGATGAAGTGACCGAGGCCGCGCTGCGCGGTGCCAAAGCTGTGGTAGTGCTGTGGTCGCCGCGCTCGGCGGTATCGCGCTGGGTCCGCGCCGAAGCGACCATTGCCGACCGCTGCCGGACCCTGCTGCCGGCTATGATCGAGCCGTGCGAGCGACCGATCATGTTCGAGCTGACCCAGACCGCCGACTTGATCCATTGGCACGGCGCATCGGCCGATCCGGTTTGGCAGGGCTTCCTGGCGGATGTCCGCCGCCTGATTGCGGCCAAAGACCCTGCCGCGAACACCGCAACCGTGCCGCTGCGCGCAGCCGAACTTTCGCCAGTGCTGGTCGCCACGGCACAGACACCCGTCGCGGAATACCGCGCCGGCCGGCGGCCAACCTTGGGGATCCTGCCGTTCACTAACCGCTCTAGCGAGGCTACGGACGACGCGTTTGGCGATGCCATGGCTGAAGATATCACCGCCGCGCTGTCGCATGACCGGGGGCTGCGCGTGCTCGCGCATGGCACCATGTCGAGCTTTGCCGGGCAGGTGATCGATGTGCGCCGGATCGGTGCTGATCTGGCGATCGATTATATCATGGAAGGCAATGTCCGCCGCCTCGGCGAAACCTTGCGGGTCACCGCGCAATTGGTCGATAGCCATAGCGGTGCGATCCTGTGGACTCAGAAATTTGATCGGCCCAGTTCGCAGCAGGCCGAATTGCTCGACGAGCTGGTCGCGGATGTCTCAGCCCATCTCGGGGTCAAGATCCAGAACATCGAAATGGACCGGGCGCTGAAGAAGTCCGAACCGGCGACTCCATGGGAAGCGATAAAGCGCAGCTGGGCCTCGATTCCCAAGTTCACCGAGGAAGGGCTGCAGCGGGCGATCACCAACGCGCGCCAGGCGCTGGCGCTCGCGCCCGACTATGCCCTGGCCGAATCTGGCTTAGCCTTGGCGCTGGGCGTGCTTTACCAGCGCAATGGCTCGCGGCAGCCCGAATTGCTCGCGGAGGCCCTGCTTCATTGCAAGAGCGCCATGCAGCGCGACGAACATCCCACGGTGCTGTTCCATGTAGCGCTGGTCAAATCCTACGCGCTCGAATGGGAAGAATCGCTCATTCTTGCCCAGCGTTCGGTCGATCTGAACCCTTATATGCCCGATGCACTCCGCACTCTAGCCGGGGCACTGACCCGGTTCGAACGCTACGAAGAGGCGCTCGACTTGCTCGACAAAGCAGACCGGATGGCTCCGCGCGGATTCACGTTAGCAATCTCGCTGATCAATCGCTGCTGGGTGCTGTTCGGCATGGGACGGATTGACGAGGCGATCGCGGTCGCCAGTCAAGTGCTGACGATCAATCCGGGGGACCGCACTGCATTCATGCTGCGCTCGTCATTCTACATTGAACAGGGTGAGATCGAACTGGCCTGCCGCGACATTGCTGAGCTGCGCCGTGGATCACCGGGGGAACCGCTTGAGATGTTCATGGGGACGATCCTGGCATCGCGGCAAGCCGACGGGCCGCGCGCCCGCAATGCCGAGCTGTTCAAGCAGGCATGGGACGCTACCCCGCTCGCAGCCGATGCCGAGAGTGCGGTGAAAGATCTGGCCGGATAGGCCCGTGCCGCGAGCGAGGGGAAGAATGACATGCCGAGACCGCCCATAGCGCGCGCCGCCGATGGCTATTTCCACCCAGCGGATGAGGGCGAGGTGATCGCACTGGTCAATTACGCGCGCGCCAACGGTCTGCAAGTGCGGGCGCGCGGCGCGACTCATTCTGTTGCACTGAGCATCTATTCCGACCCGGTAGATGGCAAGCCGGAGAACAAGACGCTCGAACGCGAGCCGCCTGCGGGCGACAATATCAATATCGCCTTTGACCGGATGATGGCACTGAGCTGGATCGACGCTGACGCCGGCATCGTCGAAGCCGGGCCGGGGATGCATCTGGGCAAAGATCCCAGCGATCCATTCGGCGTCTCAACGCTGGAAAAGAGCTTCCTCCACCAGGTTTTCGTGAAAGGCTGGGCGGTCAATATCGTCGGCGGGATTACGCACCAGACGGTCAGTGGCTTTACCGGAACCGGTTCTGCCGGGGGTTCGATCCTGTATGCGTTTGACAATGTCACCGCCTATCGCGTGGTCGATGGACTGGGCGCGGCCAGTTGGATCGAGCAGGGCGATCCGGAATTTGGCGCGATGCTGACTCACGTCGGGCTGCTCGGGGTGATCACCAGGTTGCGGTTCCAGCTGGTCCCGACTTACAATATCCAAGGCACCGAAGTGACCACGACGATGGGCGCGGACTGCCCGATCGACTTGCTTGGTCCGGGCGATAAGACGCGGCCTTCGTTGCAACAGTTTCTGACCGACACCCCTTACAGCCGGATTACCTGGTGGCCGCAAAAGGGCTGCGAGCGGGTCCAGATCTGGCAAGCGAGCCGGGTTCCCGTCAGCGATGCGGGGTTGGTCCCCTACCAGGAATTCACCCCCGATCTGGCTGGACAAGCCAAGCAGTTGATGGCCTCGCTGTTCTTCGTGCTGCTCGGAAACCGCAGCCTGGGGCGGATCTTCCGCTTGCTGCTTAAGAACACCGCGCAGTTTCGCCGGAATGTGGCCGCCTTGTGGTCGCGCGGATCGCTCGGCGCGGCGGGAGCCGTGCTCGCTTGGCTGCCTGCAGTGCTGGCCGGGCTGGTGCTGGGCCTCGCCGGACTGATCCTCGGGATCGTGCCGGGAACCATGCAGCGACTGTTTTCCACGCTGCTGCCGATGTTCAATTCGCTAACCAAAGCTCACCCTCCAACGCGCTTTTCCGACTGGTACTGGCGCAGCCTGTGCATGGATAACACCGCCGATGACGTGCTGCTGGGCACCGAATTCACCGAGATCTGGTTGCCGATCCAGCACACCCAGCACGTCATGAACCTGCTGCAAGGCATGTTCGATGCGAAGGGCAGCGCCGCCACCGGCTTTTTCGCGCTGGAAATCTACGCCGCCGCCCCCACCCCAGCGTGGATCAATCCCAGTTACAGCGACGGCACCGATGCCTACAAGGACGGGGTCAGCCGCTTCGACGTGTACTGGTACCGCGATAACGCCGGCACCCCGAACACCGCGCACGCCTTTTTCACCCAGTACTGGGACCTGCTCCGCGCCCATGATATTCCGTTCCGATTCCACTGGGGCAAGTTCATCCCGTTCTACGATTTCCCCGGCTGGGCCAAATTCTACGCCGACAATCTCCCCCGCCTCGGCGATTTCCTCGCCCTGCGCGCCAAGCGCGATCCAGCCGGCGTGTTCTTCACAGAATACTGGCAGCTGCGTTTGCTGGGCCACACCGAGAGACCGCGCGTATAGGGTTCCAGCTGACGCATTACCCGCCCGCGAGATCGTCCGAGCAGGCGCAAAACTTTACTTAATTCACAGGGTTCTGAAACCAGAAAAAATTGCCCCTTGGCGCGGATGCCAAAGGCGACCCACAGCGCGCAATGGCGCTGGGACAGCGACGCCAGCTTCGGAACAGGGTGACAAAGGTGACAGGGTGTAACTCTGCTGGCTGGGCAGTTTCTCCTTTTGGTTTAAAGAGTTGCAGGTGTGGGTGACGGGTGACACCATTCTGGCGGAGCGGGACACGCGAGAGGCAGCGCGAGATCGGCGCGATGGCGGGAGGAAAGCATATGCGGCGGGTGTAGGAAACAGGGTTCTAACTCTGCCGCCGTCTTGCCTCACCGATAAAATCGCGCGGCGCCCACAACCAAGCTTGCTGCTTTGGCTTGTAGGTTTGCAAAATGTCTTTCGGCACCACGAGCTGCAGGGTCTTTGCCTGCATTTCTGCGAACCATTGTCTGGGTGCTACAGATTTCAAATCACAGAGCCGCTTGCGCTATCAGTTGGCCTCGACCAAAGTCTCTGTATGGAGGAAGAGACTATTCTCGCGCTCTACCTCTATTTCCAGTTATCGTTCGGGAAGCTCCACTCGGGCAATCCAGAGATACAGCAGCTTGCCGCCGCGCTCGGTCGTCAAAACAATTCGGCTGCGCTTCATGCATCAGACTCCTTGTGCGTCGGACTCTACTCATTTTTGGTCCCATTTCAGGGGAGCACGTCACCCCGCGTAATTTCCTTGCTTTTTACCGCAGCGCAGCATATAGGCGCGCTCACATCCAACCGGACCTTGCCGGGCATCTGCCTCGGTAAGCCAGTTTGGCGCCGCGTGAAGCTTGCCTGATGGCAGGATTGCCCCGAACGCCCGGTTGACCGTTTACCAGCCGCCTTTGTCACGCAGGGTTGCATTTGATGCACCTGTCCAGCCGCGCCGATTCCCGGCGTGCGCCCGGCTATAATTTTGGATTCTTTTTATGTCTTATTTTACCGACCTTGGGCTCGCCGAGCCGCTTATCCGTGCGCTTGAAACCAAGGGCTATTCCGATCCCACTCCGATTCAGGTGCAGGCCATTCCGGCGCTGCTGCAGGGGCGCGATCTGCTGGGCATTGCGCAGACTGGCACCGGCAAAACTGCCGCGTTCTCGCTCCCCTCGCTTCACCGTCTGGCCGCCAACCCTAAAGGCCGGATGAACGCTTCATGCCGGATGCTGGTGATGAGCCCGACGCGCGAACTGGCGGCGCAGATCGCCGAGAACATGCGCGGCTATGCCAAGTATCTGAACCTGAGCGTGCAGTGCATCTTTGGCGGGGTGCCGGTGGGCAAGCAGGCCCGCGCGCTGGCTGGCGGGGTCGACATTCTGGTCGCCACGCCGGGGCGATTGCTCGATCTGATCGATCAGCGCGCACTGACGCTGCGCAATGTCGAGATTTTCGTGCTCGACGAGGCCGACCAGATGATGGACCTGGGCTTTATCGTGCCGCTGAAGCGAGTGGCGAACATGCTGCCCAAGGAACGCCAGAGCCTGTTCTTCTCGGCCACCATGCCCAAGGCGATTGCTGACCTGGGCAAGCAGTTCATCAGCAACCCGGTTCGGGTCGAGGTTGCCCCGCAGGCCACTACGGCCGAGCGGGTGGAACAGCGCGTGACGCACCTTAACCAGAGCGAAAAGCAGGCGCTGCTCTCGCTGACTTTGCGCGCCGGTCTGGCTGAAGATGGCAAGATCGAACGCGCGCTGGTGTTCACCCGGACCAAGCACGGGGCCGACCGGGTGGTGCGCCATCTGGTCTCGGCCGGAGTTTCGGCCGCTGCGATCCACGGCAACAAGAGCCAGGCGCAGCGCACCGCCGCGCTCAACGCGTTCAAGGTGGGGACGACCCCGGTGTTGATCGCGACCGACATCGCGGCGCGCGGGATTGACGTGACCGGCGTGAGCCACGTGTTCAACTTTGAGATGCCCAATGTCGCCGAGCAATATGTCCACCGGATCGGGCGCACCGCGCGCAACGGCGCTGACGGGATCGCGATCTCTTATGTCGCCCCGGATGAGCGCGATTACCTGCGCGATATCGAGCGGCTGACCAAGATCAAGCTGTTCCCGACGCCGCTGCCTGAGGATTTCCTCAAGGAAGCCGCACGCTTGCCCGCGCCGACCCGCAAGCCGCAAGAGCTGGAGCAGGATGCCCGCCGCGACGCCCGTGATGCGCGCGGACGCGGCGGGCCGGCGGCACGCGGCGGCGGTGGCCGTAGCGGCGGTGGCAACAAGAACCGGTCGACCGGCGGCCAGGCCCGCGATGGCCAATCGCGCGATCAATACGTCCGCAACGATCGGATCGCAGCTGACCGTTCGCAAAGCCGCCCGGCTGCACCTGCGCGCGGCCCGGTGTACAATCCGCTCGGCGAAGTCCGGCAGGACGGCAACCAAGGCGGCGGCGAGCGCCGTCCGGTCCACAACAACGAGCGCCCGCACCGCGATGCCGCCCGCCCCGCGCGTCCGCACGGTGATCGCCCGCAAGGCGATCGCCCGTTCGGCCAAATGCCGCGCGGCGAGCGGCCGCAAGGTGATCGGCCACGCGGCGACCGGCCCCAGGGTGACCGGCCCCGAGGTGATCGGCCCCAAGGTGATCGACCACGCGGTGATCGTCCCCAAGGCGGCGACCGCCCGCGCGGTGATCGCCCGCAAGGTGACCGTCCGCAAGGTCCGCGCCGTCAGGGCGGCGGCGGCAGCGGCGGTGGTTACAGCGGCGGTCCGCGCCGCGGCTGAATACCGGTTTGATCAGGCTGCGAATGTATTTGCCACATAATCGGCCCGCGTGATCGCCGTCACGCCCGAACGCATCCCAGCCCGGTATGCGGGCCGGGATGGGGTTTGAATCAACACAATCGCCTAGCCGCTCACCCGCCCACTTGGCGCTGGCCGCGCCGTTCGCGTTTGTGCGCGCAGTAGTGTTGCGCGACTGGCGCTCGCTGCAGGTCACGCTGGTGGCCTGCGCGGTGGCGGCGGTGGTCACCGCGTTCCAATATCAGGTCTACACCTCGTTCGTGCGCGCCGGTTCGGTCGGCCCGCGGTTTATCGGAGGCGCGGTCTGGGTTAGCGCGGGTTCGATCGAATGCTTCGATTTTCCCGGGGTGATTGGCGAGGACTACGCCGGGCTGCTGGCACGCTATTTTCCCACTTCGAACGTGCGGCGGGTGGCCTTTGGCTTCGCTGGCTGGACTTCGCCCACCGGACGTCGCGGCAATGTCGCGGTGATCGGGGTCGACAGTGCGCAGAGTGCCGCCCACGCCCGTCTGGCAGATACCGAGTTCATAGCAGACCGCTCCGACTTGGCCCGGCTCGATCTGGCGAGCGGTGCAGGCCAACTGGCTACACTGGGCGGCGAGACGATGCAGTTGGCCGGGGCGACCGAGCGACTTCCGACTTTCCTCGGCGCGCCTTACGTTGTCACCTCGTTCGAACAAGCCCGCCGATTGCTGCGGATGGATCCCGGATCGGCCGCCTATCTGGTGTTCGATGGCGATACGGCTAACCCCGCTGCCCTGGCCGGACAGCTGCGCGCGGCGCAGGCGCAGTATCCCGAGCTGACCTTGCGCACTCAGCAGCAATTTGCAGCCAGTTCATCGCGCTATTGGCAGTTCAAAACCGGCGCGGGCGCGGCGATCCTGCTCGCCGCGGTGCTCGCCAGCTTGCTAATGATGATCCTGCTGGCCAACGGCGTGCTGCGCTTTCTGCAGCGTTATGCGCAAGACCTGCTGTCGATGCTGGGTCACGGCGCGGGCCAGCGCGAAGTGTGGCTGGTGGCGGCAGGGATCGCGGTGGTGGTCGCGGCGCTGACCTTGGGCGCGATGCTGGTCCTCACCCCGGTGATGATCGCAGCGGCGCAGCCATTGCTGCCGTGGGTGGCGTTTGTGCCGGGCGATACGCTGGTGCCAGCGGCGGCCATGCTGATCGCGTTGCTGGGCGCGATTGTCAGCGCGGGCAGCGCCGTGCGCCAATTTGGCCCCGAAGCAGTGTTCCGGACATGAGGGCCGCTCTACTCATCGGCGGTGCTCTGGCGCTCTCCGCCTGTGGCACTTCGCCGGGCCAGACCGCCGACCCCTCGCCTTATCGCGCCGCTTCAGTGGGACGGATCGACAGCGGGAACGAAGCCCGCCAACTGGTCGCGGCGGCTGATGGCGTGATCGCCCGCGTACTGGTGCGGCGCGGCGAACGCGTACGAGCCGGGCAAGTGCTGCTGATGGTTGATTGCGCGCCGCGTCTGGGCCAAGCGCAGGCCGCTCTCGCCGGAGCGCAGCAGAGCAGCGCCGCTGCCGCCTTGGTCCAGGCCGGCCCCCGCACCGAGGTTATCACCGCCGCTGGCGCCGGGGTGGCCGCGGCCGAAGCGCGGCATGTCAATGCCCAGCAAGCGCTTGATCGCGCGGCCGCGCTGGTCACGCGCGGGTTCCTCTCGCAGCGCGATCTTGAGGCGCGCACCGCCGAGCGCGATGCCGCACGCGCAGTGCGCGATCAGGCAATGGCGGAGTTGACGCAACTGACCAATGGCGCGCGCCCGCTTGAGCGTGTCGCAGCGGCGGCGAGTGCCCGCGCCCAACGCGGCGCGGCGCAGGCAGCGCGGGCAGCGCTGCACCAGTGCGAACTGCGCAGCCCAGTCGACGGCCAAGTGCTGCAAGTCCTCCGCCGTGAGGGCGAGTTTTCTGGGGCGAGCCAAGGCACGCCGCTGCTGGTCGTGGGCGATATGCGCAGCCGGATCGTGCGCGCCGAAGTGGGCGAGCGCGATCTGCCGGGTCTGACGATCGGCGCGCCCGTGCACATCTGGATCGATGGTTCACCGCGGCGCTGGCGCGGGCACGTCAGCGAGCTGGCCGCCGTGATGGGTCGCCGCAGCGCGCGCTCGCTCGACCCGACCGACCGGTTTGATCGCGATGTGCGCGAGGCGATTATAACTCTGGATGAGCCGGGACTGCCCGCCGTAGCCGGGCTGCGCGTAACCGTGGGGTTCATGCGATGAGCGCCAAGGTCCTGATGCTTGACAGTGTGTCGCGCTCGATGGTCGAAGGCGGGCAAGAACATCGGATGCTCGCCCCCCTCACCCGCAGCTTTGCGCCGGGCCGGCTACATGTGGTCAGCGGTCCATCGGGCGTGGGCAAGACCACGCTGCTGTCTTTGCTCGCGCTGGCGGTGCCGCCCAGCAGTGGCTCGCTGCATTGGGGACACCTCCCGCTAACGCAGCTGAAGCCAGCGGCCGCCGCAGCTTGGCGGCGGGCCAATCTGGGGCTGATATTTCAAACCAGCCGACTGGTTTCAGTGATGACCTCGCACGAGAACGTCTGCTTCGGCGGGCAAATTCGCGGGCTTGATGTGCGCGCCGAGGCCGACCGGCTGCTCGACGCATTCGGGCTGGCCGACAAAAAACGCCAGCTCCCCGCGCAGCTTTCTGGCGGCGAGAAACAGCGCGTAGCAATTGCCCAGGCGCTGGCCTGCGCGCCCACTCTGCTGCTGGCGGACGAGCCGACTGCCGCGCTCGATGTGGGCAATGCCGCCTTCGTGGCCGAAACGCTCAAAAGCTACGCCCGCGCTAAGGACGCCACTGTCATTTGTGTCAGCCATGATCGCACCGTGATCGATGCCGCTGATGAACTTCTGACCCTCGAACGACCATAGGAGGCACCATGCACAATCAACGCTTTTTCGATCAGACGCTCGATCTCATTAACCAAGGGGCTTTGTCGGTCGCGGTGCCCTTGCTGATCGGCAAACTGTGCAACGCGCATGCTGATTCGGTCCGCTGGGTAGAAACGCGCGCCAGTTTGCATGCCCATCCGTTGCATCAAGTGCTGTTGCAGGATCCGATCAGCGCGCACAGCACCAGCCGACCGCGCGGATACCCAGGCGATGCCGGTTTGATCGATTTGCTATACGATAGACAGCCACCTGCCGAGGCAAGCGCGTTGGGCCGAAGCCTTTTTGAAGTGACCGTCCAGTTTCAGGCCCCCGAAGCCGTGCGGCAGCGCCGCAACTACGCCGAAACAATGGTCACCGCCGCTTGGCAGCGCGGGCAGCGAATTCTGGTGCTGGCAGGTGGCCATTTCCGCGAAGGCGATGCGCTGATCGGCAGCAATCTGACCAACATTACTTTGGTCGATCAGGATCCGCTCTCGCTCGATCAGATCCGCGCCAAACACGGCAAGGCAATCAACCTGATCGAAGCCAACGTCTTTCGCTATTTGCGGGAAGCGGCCAAGGCGGGCGCGCCGTTCGATCTGATCTATACCCTCGGGCTGACCGACTATCTCGATACCCGATCGATGCGGTTGCTGCACAAGTTGATGAAAGCTTGTCTCACCCCGGATGGTACCCTGCTGCTGGCCAATTTCGTTCCGGACCATCTCGGCACTGGGTGGCTGGACGCGGTGATGGACTGGCAGCTGATCCTTCGTGACGAGCGAGAACTGGAACAGTATGCGGCCGAGATTGGCATGACCCACAAAACCTGGCGCGATCAGACCGGGTCAATTGCCTGGTGTGAAATGGCGAGCGCCGCAGGTTGACGGCTCAGTTAGCGATCGCCGAATCCTGTGGGCGGACATAAACCCGCGCGACAATTGGGAACTGGCGCGCCACTTCAGCTTCGATATCGCGCACCGTCTGCTCCACGTCGCGCGCGGAGATCTTGTCGTCGAAATCGGCGGTGATCACGCTGACGACCCGGTCCGGTGCCTGATGCACCGTCAGCACCTCGGCGACTGAGACCACGCCGCTATGCGCCTCGGCGCAGCGCCGGATCGCCTCGACCAGCGCCGGGTCAGCCGCTTCGCCGATCAGCAAGCCCTTGGCCTCGACCAGCAGCAGGCCTGCGGTCGCGCCGAGCACCAGCCCGATCAACACCGATGCCGCGCCGTCCCACACCGGGTTGCCGGTGGCCCAAGCCATCCCCAGTCCGGCGGCAGCAATGGCCAGACCGGCCAAGGCCCCAGCGTTTTCCAGCAACACAATCAGCGTCGGCGCGTCTTTGGTATCCCTTAGCGCGCGCACGATTGATTTTGCCCCGCGCCCCGCGTTGAACTGTTTGAACGCTTCCCAGGTCGACCAGCTTTCCAGCACGGCGGCCACCCCCAGCACACCAAACGCGATTGGCAGATCGCCCGCCGGTTCGGGATCAAGCATATGCAGCACGCCTTCGTAAACCGAAACTCCGGCACCCAGCGTGAACACCAGCATCGCCACCACAAACGACCAGAAGTACAGCTCGCGGCCATAACCCAGCGGGTGGATCTTGTCGGCTGGTTTGCGGCTTTGCTTGGTGCCATACAGCAGCAGCACGTGATTGGTTGAATCGACCAGACTGTGGACGCCCTCGGTCAGCATCGCCGAAGATCCGGTGAAGGCCGCAGCCGCAAACTTGGCAATCGCAATCCCGACATTGGCAGCCAGTGCGGTCAAGATTACGCGGTTCGAGCCGGCTGCGGCCATATCTGTGATTCCTCGATGATGGGGCTCAGGCCAATGCCACGGCTTGCGCACGGCGACAATCGCGCTAGCTTTACGCGCATGAAACGCTTCACTGTCGCGTTGCTCGCGCTCATCGTGCCGCTGCAACCAATGCTGGCCGCCACGCCACGGCTGCCCCCTGCTCAGGTAACCGCAATCGATGCAGCGGTGACCAAGGCGCTTAAAGAGACCGGGGTCCCTTCGGCCGAGATTGCGGTGGTGCGTGGCGGAGAGATTGTGCTCAATCGCGCTTGGGGCAAACCGTCGGAGATACTGCTTCAGCCCGACCCCAACCTGCCCTACCAGATCGCCTCGAACTCAAAGCAGTTCCTGGCCGCCTTGCTACTGCTGCTCGAAGATGAGGGCCGGCTTAGCCTTGACGACAAGGTGTCGAAATGGCTGCCCGAGCTGCCCAGCGGCGACCGGATAACCGTGCGCCAGCTGCTTTCTCACACCTCGGGGCTGCAGGATTTTTGGCCGCAGGACTATTCGTTCGCGGCGATGGAGCACCCGGTGGAACCGATGGACATTGTCCGGCGCTGGGGGATGAAGCCGCTCGATTATGCGCCCGGCACGCGCTGGCAGTATTCCAACACCGGCTATGTTGTGGCTGGGCTGATTGCTGAAAAAGCTGGCGGTGCGCCGCTGTTTGAGCAACTTACAGTGCGGATCTTCAATCCGCTCGGGATCCATCCTTACGATATTGACGAAACCAATGGGCCGAAGTTTCCGCAAGGCTATCACCGCAATGCGCTCGGCCCGGTGCGCGCCGCGACCCCGCCCGCCAAAGGCTGGCTGTGGGCGGCAGGCGAGCTATCGATGACCGCCGCCGAGCTCGCCGCCTGGGACATCGCACGCATGAACCGCACGCTGCTGACCGCCGAGGACTGGGCCGAGATGGAACGCCCGGTGCGGCTGGCCGATGGCACCTATACCACGTACGGGCTGGGCGTATCCAAGCATCTGGTCGATGGGCGCTGGGTGATCGATCATGGCGGCGAATCGGTTGGTTTCCTGTCGCAGAACTCGGTCTGGATCGATGACCAGACAGCGATCGTGGTGCTGACCAATGGCGATTTTGCCGGGGTTCAGGAAGAGCTTACGCACACGATCGCCGGGATCGTGCTGCCCGCATCGGTTCAAGCAAATATCGGCGAGGCCGCGCGGCTGGGCGATGTCCGCACGACTTTGGCAGGGATCGTGACCGGGCGCTTCAACCCGGCGCTGTTTACCGAGAACGGGAGGTACTACTTCGGCGCGCAAACCTTTGCCGATTACCGACAGAGTCTGCGCGGGCTCGGGCCGC
>JAYVML010000064.1:0-6090 GCA_043758955.1 Novosphingobium sp.
AGATAGCTTTCGGAAGCCGGCGAAGGCCCGATATGCACCGCCTCGTCGGCCATCCGCACAAACGGCGCACGCGCATCGGCATCCGAATAAACCGCGACCGTCGCAATACCCATCCGCCGCGCCGTCTTGATGATCCGGCAAGCAATTTCGCCGCGATTGGCGATGAGGATTTTTTTGAACATTAGTTTTCCGTCTCTTGGAGGTCAGGAGGAACGAAGGCGTAGAGCGAACCATCGCTTCTTATCCGAAGATAAAAGCGCCCTTTGCTGATCGCCTCTGTTGGCTCAAAGGTGTGAGGACATCTGCCAAAAATGATCTCGCTAGGACCTGCTTGCCGTAGTGGCGGCGCGTCATCGACGACGATCCGCAGGTGCTTTGCTCGCTTAAGCTGGCCTTTGCGCACGTGAAGGATAGTGAGACGACACTCGCCGCTCTTCAAGCAGAAGGCAACGCCATCAACGACGATATCGGCAACGCGAAACCTCGCGGATGGAATGGGCACTCGGCAAGCCCAAGCGGGCTGTGCGCCAACGGCCGCGACCAAGATCGCAAAGGAAATCGTGGCTCTCACGACAAACGCTCCCCTCCTTCGTCGCCCCGTGCTTGACACGGGGTTAGGCTTTCTCGCGGCGTTGCAAAGGCAGCCAAACCCCGGATCAAGTCCGGGGCGACGGGTTTGAGTGTGGCGAAGTTGGGCAACACCGCTCAGGTATCCACCGGCGGCATATTGTGCCCCAGCAGGCGCAGCATATCCGCTGCGCATTCGACCACGTTGCTGCCCGGGCCGTAGATCCCCTGAACCCCGGCTTCGCGCAGGAAGTCGTAGTCCTGCGGGGGGATCACGCCGCCGGCGATCACCTTGATGTCGGGGCGGCCGGCCTCGCGCAGCAGCCGGATCAGTTCGGGTATCAGCGTCTTATGGCCCGCTGCCAGCGAACTCGCACCAATCGCATCGACTTGCTTTTCGAGCGCCAGGGCCAGCGTTTCTTGCGGCGTCTGGAACAGCGGGCTGCTGGTCACATCAAAGGCCATATCGGCAAAGGCGCTGGCGATGACGTTGGCGCCGCGGTCGTGGCCGTCTTGGCCCATCTTGGCGACCAGCAGGCGCGGCGCGCGGCCCAGGCGGCGGCTGACCGCCTCAACCCCCTCGACCACCTGGGCATAGCGCGCGTCTCCAGCATAGGCCGGGCCGTAAACCCCGGTCACCGGCACCGGCTGGGTGGCATAGCGTCCGAACACTGCTTCCATCGCATCGGAAATCTCGCCGAGCGAGGCGCGCGCGCGGGCTGCGGTGACGGCGAGCGCGAGCAGGTTGGACTCGTCCAGTTCCCCCGCGAAGGCGGTGGCCTCAGGCGGTGAAGCGCCGACTGTCCCCGAGCCGACTCGCTCAGCGCTAATCGGCCTAGCGCTAATCAGCCTGAGATCCCCGCCTTCGCGGGGACGCGCGCTCGCACCCTCAGTCAGCGCCGCCAGCGCCGCCCGGCACTGTGCCTCATCGCGCCCGGCGCGCAGCGCCTTTAGCCGCGCGATCTGACCATCCCTCACCGCGTGGTTATCAATGCTGAGCGTCTCAAGGTGAGCCTCTTCGGCCAGACGGTACTTGTTGACCCCGACGATCACGTCCTCGCCGCGATCAACCCGCGCCTGCCGCGCTGCGGCCGCTTCTTCGATCCGCTGCTTGGGCATGCCCGAGGCGACCGCTTTGGTCATCCCGCCCAGCCCATCGACTTCCTCGATCAGGCCCCACGCCTCGTCGACCAGCGTGGCGGTCAGGGCCTCGACGTAATACGAGCCCCCCAGCGGATCGACCACCCGGGTGATCCCGCTTTCCTCGGCCAGCACGATCTGGGTGTTGCGGGCGATCCGCGCGGAAAACTCGGTCGGCAGCGCAATCGCCTCATCGAGCGCGTTGGTGTGGAGCGACTGCGTGCCCCCCAAAGTCGCCGCCATCGCCTCAATCGTGGTGCGGATGACGTTGTTGTAGGGGTCCTGCTCCTGCAGCGAGACGCCGCTGGTCTGGCAGTGGGTGCGCAGCATCTTGCTGCGTTCGTCCTTGGCCCCAAGCCCGTCCATCACCCGGTGCCACAGGGTGCGCGCCGCGCGCAGCTTGGCGATCTCCATGAAGAAGTTCATGCCGATGCCGAAGAAGAAGCTCAGCCGCCCGGCGAAAGCGTCGATATCGAGCCCTGCTGCCATCGCGCGGACCGCATATTCCTTGCCGTCGGCGATGGTGAAGGCGAGCTCCTGCACCGCGGTCGCCCCGGCTTCGTGCATGTGATAGCCCGAGATCGAGATCGAGTTGAACTTGGGCATATGCGCCGAGGTATAGGCGATAATGTCCGAGACGATCCGCATGCTCGGCTCGGGGGGGTAGATGTACGTGTTGCGGACCATGAACTCTTTGAGGATGTCGTTCTGGATGGTCCCGTCGAGCTGGGCCTGGCTCACCCCCTGCTCCTCGCCCGCAACGATAAAGAACGCCAGGATCGGGATCACCGCGCCGTTCATGGTCATCGAGACACTCATCTGATCGAGCGGGATCCCGTCGAACAGAATCTTCATGTCCTCAACGCTGTCGATCGCCACCCCGGCCTTGCCGACATCCCCGACCACGCGCGGGTGGTCAGAATCGTAGCCGCGATGCGTCGCCAGATCGAACGCGACCGACAGCCCCTTTTGCCCGGCGGCGAGGTTGCGGCGGTAGAACGCGTTGCTCTCTTCTGCGGTGGAGAAGCCCGCATATTGCCGGATCGTCCATGGGCGCCCGGCGTACATGCTGGCGCGCACCCCGCGCGTGAACGGGGCGAAGCCGGGCAGGCCCGGATCGGGTGCATCCTCCGCGGTATAAAGCGGCTTGATATCGAAGCCCTCAGCCGTGTGCCAGGTCAGGTCCCGGCCTTTGACCTCTTTGGCGGCGGCGGCTTGCCAGTCGGGGACAGTGGGCTTGGTCATATTGTCTCTCAGGCGGCGGCGCTAGGCCGGGCCGACACGCGCGCGTGCCACTGGTGCAGGTTAGTCAGATCGCTTGGCATCGCCATGCCAACAAACCCCGCGAAATCGAGCGTGGTCAGCAGCAGGATATCGGCAATCGAGTAGCTCTTGCTGGCGAGGAATTCGCGCCCCGCCAGCGCCCCATCGAAGTAGCGCATCGCATCGAACACGCGCGGGCGATTGGCCTCGCCCCATTCGCTGTTGCGCCCTGGAAGGCGCTCGGTGAACTTGTGGGTATGCACCCAGACCGCGCCGACCGGCGGCATCAGGATCATCTCCACCCGGCGGCACCACATCTCAATCAGCGCCTGCTCTTTGGGACTTGTCCCGAACAACGGCGGCTCCGGCTGCAGCAGCTCAAGATAGCGGCAGATCGCAACGCTCTCGGCAATCACGGTCCCGTCACCCAGCTGCAAAGCCGGGGTCTGCCCGCGCGGGTTGAGCGCGATGAATTCGTCCGACTTGTGCTCGCGCGCCGGGATCGAAAGGTCGCGCGTGGGCAGCACGATCCCCTTCTCGGCGGCGAAAATCCGCACCCGGCGCGGATTGGGGGCGGGGTTGGGGCTGTTGAAAAAGATCATTGGGTAATACTTTCTAAATCCGTTCGCATCGAGCGAAGTCGAGATGCCGCGCGCTGGTGTCTCGACTTCGCTCGACACGAACGGACGGGTTTAGCGGCCCTGAAACGCCGGTTTGCGCTTTTCGAGGAACGAGCGCCCGCCTTCCATCGCATCGGCGCTGGCCCCGGCGATCCGCTGGCCTTCGGCTTCGGCCAGCAGCACTTGCGGCAGCGTGCCGTCGAGCGCGGTCTGGATGTTGGCCTTCATCGTCGCGTACGAAACCGTCGGCCCTTCGGACAGCCGCGTGGCGAGCGCCATCGCCTCGTCCATCAAAGCCGCATCGTCGACAGCCTTGTAGATCAGGCCCCAGTCTTCGGCCTGCGCCGCGCTGATCTTTTCGCCGAGCATCATCATCCGGGTGGCGCGCGCGCGGCCAATGGCGCGGGCGAGCAGCCAGGTGCTGCCGCCGTCCGGGACCAGCCCGATGTTGACGAACGCCTGCAGAAAATAGGCGCTCTTCGCGGCGAGCACGAAATCCCCCGCCAGCGCGAGCGAACAGCCCACACCAGCGGCAGCGCCGTTGACCGCGCTCACCACCGGCACCGGCGCGCGCAGGATCTGGCTCACCAGCGGGTTGTAGAAATTCTGCAGCGCACGGTGGCTGCCGCCCTTCTGCTGGATGGCGCTGGCGTCCCCGCGCGCGGCCAGATCGGCGCCTGAGCAGAACCCCTTGCCCGCCCCCGTAATCACCACCGCGCGCGCATCGCCCAGATCATAGAACGCCGCGCCCAATTCTTCGGCCAGCGTCATCGATGCGGCATTGAGCCGCTCGGGCCGATTAAGCGTGATCTTGAGCACGTTGCCCACACGCTCGGTCAGGATGGTTTCGTAAGTCATTCGTCTCTCCCAAATTCCAAACTCGTCATGCTGAACTCGTTTCAGCATCCGTTTCTCCCAACAGACCGCCGCTCCCGGAGGCGCGATGGACCCTGAAACGAGTTCAGGGTGACGGGCTGCTGACTAATTCGACCAGTGTTCCCCATCCTGGGGTGTTTCCATAATCTCGGTCAAAACCCCCTGCATATCGCGCGGGTGGACGAAGAAAATCAGCGTGCCATGCGCGCCGATGCGGGGCTTACCCAGCACGCGCTTGCCCATGGCCTCGAACGCAGCCTTGGCGGCGTGGATATCGGGCACTTCGTAGCACATGTGATGCTGCCCGCCCGCCGGGTTCTTCTCAAGGAAGGCGGCGATCGAGGTGTTGCCCGGCAGCGGCTCGACCAGCTCGATCTGGGTGCCATTGAGCGCACCATCCGCGCCGGGGGTATCGACGAAGCAGACCTTCACCCCCTGATCGGGTAGGTCGAACGGCTCATGGATCTTGGTCGCACCCATGACATCGCGGTAGTGCGCGATGGAATCGGCGATGGAGGGCGTTGCGATCCCGATGTGGTTGAGACGGCCTAGTTTCATTGTTTCCTCACGGTGCAATGTATCCAAAATTGGCTCCTGAGCCCTTCTCGCAAACCCAAACTTTCGCGCCCGCACCAAACCCAGACAGACCACCCTTGCGACGGTAGCTGTAAAATTGGCAGTTTGTGCTAACGACGCCTTCCTCTGACGAATATTTCACGAATTCCGCTTTTGTGGACCCGGCTTGCAACAATTCAGATTCTACTTTCTTCGGATTTTTGGCGTTTTGCGAAATGTATCGCTCCAGATTTGCAATTGCCTCTCCAACATTGCCTTGAAGCATGGCCTCCAAGTCGTTTCGCGGCTTGAATCCGCCGATGCCGCAGCCCGCCACCGCGAGCGCGAACAAGGCTGCGCTAAAGCGGAATATTATCATGCTTCTTCCACGGGTTTTCCAAACTCTTCCCCCGCAGCTTACGCAGCCCCAAGGCAATCCGCCGTCGCGTTGAGTGGGGGTGGATCACCTCGTCGATAAACCCCTTGCTCGCCGCGACGAACGGATTGGCAAACCGGTCCTCATACTCGCGCGTCCGTTCGGCAATCTTGGCGGGATCGCCGAGATCAGAGCGGAAGATAATCTCGACCGCGCCTTTGGCGCCCATCACCGCGATCTCGGCGGTGGGCCAGGCGTAGTTCAGATCGCCGCGCAGGTGCTTGCTGGCCATCACGTCGTAGGCCCCGCCATAGGCCTTGCGGGTGATCACGGTGATCTTGGGCACGGTCGCCTCGGCATAAGCGAACAGCAATTTGGCGCCGTGCTTGATGATCCCGCCCAGTTCCTGCGCGGTGCCGGGCAGGAACCCGGGGACATCGACGAAGGTCAGGATCGGAATTTCGAACGCATCGCAGAACCGCACGAACCGCGCGGCTTTCTTCGACGAATTGATATCGAGGCAACCAGCCAGCACGGTCGGCTGGTTAGCGACCACGCCCACGCTGCGGCCCTCGATCCGCCCGAACCCGACCAGAATATTGCCCGCATGGCCCGGCTGAATCTCGAAAAACTCGCCCTCGTCGAGCACTTTGCGGACCACCTCGTGCATATCGTAAGGCTGGTTGGCATTGG
>JAYVML010000065.1:0-19241 GCA_043758955.1 Novosphingobium sp.
CGAGGGTCCGCACCGCTTCCTGCTTGAACTCACCTGTATGCTTGATCTTCTCGTTGGTCTCCTCGATCGAGTGGTAAACTCTCAAGTGACCGGCGCAAAACCGTTACAAGTCCATAGAACCCTTCAAGCCGGACGTTCCCGGCATCAACCGGGTTGAACCCGCGGAAATCGTCGGTTGCGTAAAACCAGCTCATCTCGTTTCCGACCGAGCGCCCAAATGCATCGCTCGACTGGGTGGTGACATTGTCCGACGCGCGCTGCACGCAGGCAACATGCGGCAGTGCCACGAGCGTCGTGCCGATGATCAAACAAAGTTTTAAACAACTACTCACGCGCCGCCCTTACCGCAAGTTTACAGCTTGAAATGCCCCTATGCGTCGCCGCGTTCGGCCGGGTCCTCATGAAGCCAAGCAGCGTGCTTAGGCGCGCGCTTGGTTGCGGCCCATTCGTTGAGCATCACCGGCGCTAGTGCGCGCAGTTCGGCATATTGCTCAGGCGTACCGATGTTGCAAGCCAGTTCAAGACGGTGGCCGTTGGGATCAAAAAAGTAGATTGAACGGAAGATGCCGTGATAGGTCGGGCCGAGCACATCCACGCCCTGCGCTTCGATATGCGCCTTGGCGGCTAACAGCACGTTCACATCGGCAACCTCGAACGCGATATGCTGGACCCAGGCCGGGGTATTGGGATCCTTGCTCATTTCTGGCTGATGCGGCAGCTCGAAAAACGCGAGCACATTGCCCCCCCCGCAATCGAGGAAAACATGCATATAGGGATCGAATTCACCGGTTGAGGGCACGTGATCCTCGGCAAAGGCGGTGGTGTAAGTCATCCCCAACACGCGCGCGTACCAATCGACCGTCTGCTTTGCGTCCTTGCAGCGATAAGCAACGTGGTGGATGCGGACCAGCGCTAGAGGTTGAGACATCAGACGGGCTCCTTGGCGGCGAGCACGCCGCGCTTCAATTGATCGCGCTCGATCGACTGGAACAGTGCGGTGAAGTTACCCTCACCGAACCCTTCGTCCTTCTTGCGCTGGATGAATTCGAAGAACACCGGGCCGATCTGCGTTTCGGAAAAGATCTGCAGCAGCAGCCGCGGATCGCCGTCTTGAGTGGAACCATCCAGCAGTATCCCCCGCTTCTGCAGTTCGGCGGCAGGTTCGCCGTGGCCTGGCAGCCGGTCCTCAAGCATCTCGTAATAAGTATCAGGCGGAGGCGCCATGAACGGCGTGCCGATTGCCTTCAGCCGATCCCAGGTCGCGATCAGATCGTCGCAGATCAGAGCAATGTGCTGGATCCCCTCGCCGTTATAGGCGCGCAGGAATTCCTCGATCTGCCCGCCGCCGGCCTTTCCTTCTTCATTGAGCGGGATGCGGATCTTGCCGTCGGGCGCGGTCATCGCCTTGCTGGTCAGACCGGTATATTCGCCCTTGATGTCAAAAAAGCGGATCTCACGGAATCCGGCGATGCGCTCATAGAACGAAGCCCAGTGCGCCATCCGCCCGCCATAGACGTTGTGAGTCAGGTGATCGATCAGCTTGAGCCCTGCGCCAACGGGATGACGGTCCGCGCCCGGTTCATAGACAAAGTCGATATCGTAGATCGACAAGTCGCCGCCCGCTTGGCCTTCGTAACGATCAATCAGATAAATAATTGAGCCGCCGATTCCGCGAATGGCCGGAAGACTCAGTTCCATCGGACCGGTTTTAAGCTCGACCGGCTCGGCCCCGCGCGCCAGCGCTTCCGTATAGGCCTTCGCCGCATCCTTGACCCGCCACCCCATCCCGCAGGCCGATGCGCCGTGTTCGGCCGCAAAGTACGCTGCCGGGCTGCGCAATTCGTAGTTAGCAATCAGATTGATCCCGCCCTGCCGCCACAACTGCACGTCTTTTGAGCGATGACGCGCAATTTGGCTGAACCCCATCGCCGCGAACACTGGCTCGAGCAAGCCTTTGGTGGGAGCCGAGAATTCGACAAATTCGAACCCGTCGAGGCCTAGCGGATTTTCGAACAAGTCGGCCATGTGGAACGCACTCCAGCGGTGATTGGTTGCAAATGTAACTAGTTGCACATGCGCCCCAAGTCAAGCTTTGTGCGCGGCGATCAGGTCCGCGTAATGCGTGAACAAGTGCGAAAAATGATCGCGCATAGTCTGCACCGGTGCATGGCTGCGCGGCCAGCCTAGCGCTGCTATCGCCTCGATTGATGCGGTCAATGCGGCGGGATCGGCGGCCCGGTAAGTAAGCCCGCCGCCGTCCGCTGCATGGTCCGCCGCGCCGCCACGGTCAGGGACCAGCACCGGTACACCGCTGGCGCGGGCTTCAGCGGCCGCGAGGCAATAGGTCTCTGCCTCGCAGCCGTGGACGAGCGCATCGGCGCTGGCGACAATGGCAGCAAACCGGGACCGGTCGCGCACCGGCTCGAGCAGTTTGATCTGCGGATCGCTGCCAATTGCCGCGCGCACGCTGGTTTCTTGCCGGCCGGCCCCGAGCAGTACCAACCCCAGCGGCTGTTCGCGCCTGGCCGAACGCACCGCATCGATCACCATCGGCCAACGCTTTTCCGCCGCCATCCGTCCCACACCAAGAAGCAGCCCGGCACTTTCGGGTAGGCCGCACTCGGCGAGCAGCTTCGCGCGCACAGCCGGGTCGCGGTTAGTCGGTGAGAAAACGCCCTCTTCTACCCCCATTGGCTCAAGCCGGGTGCGCGCGACGCCGCCCGCCGCCAGCCGCTCGGCCAGATCACGGTTGGCGCAGATCACGCTGTCGTATTGCGCGCCCAGTCGCCGCAGATGCCGCCAAAAAGGTGCAAACATCCGGTTGATCGAGGACCGCGACATCCCCGCGCCAAGCCAACGGTAAGCATAGGCCGACATCGGATCGGCGTGCATCACCAGGCTGCGCGGGACATTCCCCCGCCAATTCGCCACCCAGGACGGACTGCGCCACGGCGATCCGACCTCGACCAGATCGGGTGCGAGCAGGTCAAGCGCGGCGTGCAGCGCGGCCTCGTCGCCGAAATACCAATAGTTGCGATCGACAGCGAGGCGTGGGCTGGGGATTGTGACAATCCGAGCTTGGGGACCGTAATGCGTTACGCTATGGTCATCGCCGGGGGCGAGGATCACCACTTCGGCCCCAAGCTCAGGTCCCAATCGCAGCTTCTGTTCGACGTAGGTTCTCACACCCCCGCCATGCGGACTGTAAAACGCGCTTACATCGACCAGCCGCACTTAGTGCTGTTTCAGCGGTGCCATGCCCAGCCCGTGTTTGTAATTCATCACGACCGAGATTTTGGAAACGCCGCCACCGTTTACGATAACCCGCGAAGCGCTCGCTCTGGGTTTAGACCAGCCGAGTTTTGGGTTGGCCGAAAAGCCGATCCCATCGATCTTCCAATTGAACCGGCGATCCGAATTGCGATCGTGCAGCACCGACACGGCATAGGTTCCCGGACCTGGAATCCTCACGCAAACCACCACATCGCCCGCCGGGGGCGTGGCAATTTCGACTCTGCGGAAAGTCTTGCCTGCTGCAATCAGCACATTGTCGTCCGCCAGAAAATCCTGGTCGGTGGCCGGATAGACTTCGATCCTCATTAGACCGCTGCGGTCTTTCATGCCGACTGCCTCGACGAGCAGCGCGGGGCCGCTTTCGCCCGGGCGGCAACGGCCTTCAGCTTTACCTAAATCGGGTGACGAGCGCAGCACTGGCCCGGCGGCAAGGAGCAGCGGCAGCACCAGCGCTAGAACCAAAGACTTCATCGTACTTTCTCCGCATCGAACAAGCCCATCAGCCCGAAAATCGTTCCTACTACCAGGTGGACCGCCAACAGCAGCACCGCCATCATGGCCATTAGAGCCGCGACTTCAGCTTGCTTGCCCAATAACAGCACAGTGATCGCAGCAAAGACAACATCCTTGTTGGGCATCAGCGGCAAGCGCGAGATCAGCATCCGCAACGTCGCCAGCACCAGCCACAGGGTGACCGCCACCGCGGGCAGCACCGCGTGCCACATCACCGCCGAGACGATCAGGATCACCACGATCCGCGTCAGGTGGACATATGAGATGAACCACAACTCACGGCGCGGCAGGCTGAACAACTGGTGACGGAACAGCAGAACGCCGAGCGACGTCACCAAGACCACTCCCAACGATGCGAACGCGGTGGCCCCTTCCATCCCCAATTGACCTGCCGATACATACGGCCAGGCGAAAGCCACCATTACCAAGGTCGCGCCATTGCCGACCAGTGCCGATAGGATTGTCATATCCTTGATCGCGCCGAACGGTTCCGCGCTCAGCCGGGACCGCGCCCGCGCCCAGGCATAGAACTGCGCCTCACCCAAATATCCCAGCAGCAATTCGTTAGCGACCAGCTTGCGCAGCAATGCGCCGATCCCAGCCAGCGGCATGGCCCACAGCCGACGGTAGACCACCCATTCGCTGACCGGCCCGGCGAGGTAATAGACCGCAAAGGCCAGCCAGAACACTGGGCTGGACGGCACCAGCGCGCGCACCCGTGCAACATCCAGATCGCGAAACTGCACCGCCACCGCGACCAGCAGCGCTAGCGAGATCGCAATGCTGGCAAAAGTGGGAAGTCGGTTGCTGCTGGGGGGAATTGCGGATTCGCTGGTTACCACGCGCTGCGCCCCGCCAGCAGGCAACGTATTAGGCCTTGGTGGCCACACGGCAGAGCGCCCCGGCATAGCGACGCGCAGTGGCGGCAAATCGCTGAACGCGGGCTGAATTTTGCAGCCATCATCGTCCCGCCAACAGCGCAAACAACGCCTGATAGCGCGCCGCCGCCGCTTCAACCGTAAAGTGTCGGGTCGAACTACGAGCCGCCGCCGGATCGAATGCCATGGTTAGCACTTGCTGCATCGCCACGGCCAGCGCGGCTTCATTGTGCGGCGGCACCAATACCCCGAACGCGCCGTGCCCGGTCAGTGCCTGCATCGATACGCTGCAATCGGTCCCGGCCACCGGCAGCCCCGCCGCCAGTGCCTCAATCACCACCGCCGGCACGCCTTCGTAATCGGACGAGAGCACAAAGGCCGCGGCGGCGGCTAGGTGCGGCAGCGGATCACAGTGCCCGGGTAGGTTCAGCCGTTCGCCAATCCCCAGTTGCTCTGCCAGCCGCTCCAACTTCGCTCGTTCCACTCCCTCACCCACGATCACCAACCGCGCGGCGGGATCGGTCAGCCGAGCAAAGGCGCGGAGCAGCAAAGTTAAGTTCTTTTGCCCCGTAAGCCGCCCGACCGCGACAAAGGACGGGGCGCGCGGCAGAGCGGCACTGCGCTGGATCTTCGCCAACGCGGCAAATTGCGCTGCCTCGAGCGCCGCATCTTCGATGATCATAATACGCTCGTCGCTCACCCTCATGGCCTCGGAAATTTCGGCGCGCATCGGCACCGCCATCCCGACGAAATGGTCGAGCCAGCGCCCTTGCGCCCGCAGCCAGCGATGATAGCCCCACCGTGCAGGAGCGGGCAGGTCGCGCCGGGCGAGATCGTTGCTGATCTTGATCACGATCGGCGGACAGCGCGCGCCGAGCACCAGTTTCAGCGCAATTCCAACAATTGCATAGGTGTTGCCCGCTGCGAACAGCACATCGACCCGATTGTGCCGCAACCAGCGCCACGCCACCCAGATCATCCACAGCGTTTCAAAAATTGCAGTGGGAACGGGTTCCGGTCGGACTATGTAGTCAAGTTGGGGCGCAGTACCCTGCATTGCGCCCTTAGCACGCCCGAGCAGCACCTTGACCTCGGCCCCGTCCGCTTGCCAAGCCGCCGCCAGATTGAGCGCAACCCGCTCGACTCCGCCGGGCTCGAAACTGTGGATCGGAACCGCGATCCGCAGCGGAGCAATCATCGTGCCAGCAGATCGGCGTAACGCCCCACTGGGCGACGCACGGCAAAGGCCTTAAAGGTGGCGGCGATGCTGCCGAGCAAAGCAGGCACGGTCACGTCACCGGGATGCACCGCCACGCGCACCACCCGTTGGCCATGCAGCGCTTGCCGGGCGAGGCCGGCAAACAACCGCGAGGATAATTGCCGCGGCCGTGAGCGGCTGGCCCAAGTTATGACCGGGCCCGTGGCCAGCACCTGCCCGCTCTGCGGATGCCATACCCGCATATGATCCTCGGCCAAGGCGAAATCGCTTGCGGCCAGGGCCGCACGCGCGCCTTCGCCATAGAGCCAGGCAGGGGCGATGAATCCTGCCACCGGACGGCCGATCACATCCTCGATCAGCGCCTTGCCGTCGGCCATCCGCTGCGCTGCCACCGCTTGGGTCAGCCCCAGGAACTCACCCTCACCCGCGGTCATATGTTTGGCCTTGAACGCCGCCGCACCGCTGTGCTGGTCCAGATCTTTGTGAAACCATCCGTGAACAAACATCTCGACGCCCTGATCGGCCCAGTCGCGCAGCCGCCGCTGGAATGCCGCCGCTTCAGCCAGCGGCGCCGAGCCCCAATGATCGGGCACCACCAACATCGCGAATTTAGGTCCGCCCAGAATGCTATTCAGCACCCCGGCCAACTGGTCCACCTCGCGCTCGAAACGCGGGCCGACATCATGGATCGAGGCTAGCAACGACTTTGGCAACATTTTGGGCAGCGGTTTGGACATAGCCTGCGGGCCTATAACGGCATTTGCTGGCTCGCGCAGTGGAAACTGCCGCCGCCTGCCAGTACCGCATCGGCCAAAATCCCGACAACGTCGCGGTCGGGGAACAATTCGGCAATCGCCGCGACCCCATCGGCATCGTGCGGCGAGCCATAAGTCGGCACCACAACCAGACGCGAAGTGATCGCAAAGTTCATAAAACTTGCGGGCTCGATGCGGCCATCGGTTTCGAACCGCCCGGGCGAAGGAACTTCATGCACCGTTACCCCGAACGCCTCGGCGCGATCCTTGGCATCGGCGTAGATCGCCGCGTTGGGATCGTTTGCCCCGGTGGCGCGCGGCACCGCCAGTACACCGGGCGCGACAAACCGCGCGAGGTTATCGACATGCCCATCAGTGTGATCATTGATCAGGCCATCCGCCAGCCACAGCACCCGGTCAAATCCCAGATCGCGGGCCAGCCGCTGCTCGATGTCGGTGCGCGCCAAATCGGGATTGCGATTGGGGTTGAGCAGGCACTGCTCGGTGGTTGCGACCAGCCCGGTTCCGTCGCCATCAAGCGCCCCGCCTTCCAGCACCCAGTCGGATGTCTCGACTACCAGCCCAGCATCGCGCGCCAGTTCAGCGCCGATCTCCTGATCCCCGTCGATCGGGTACTTCCCACCCCAGCCGTTAAAGCCAAAGCGCTTGGCTAGGTAAACTTCGCCGCGCTCAACCACCAGCGGCCCAGTATCGCGCAGCCACACGTCTCCGAAACGCCGCACTTCAAGCTTCACCTTGGCCGAGCACAGCGCGCGCGCGCGCGCGCCGTTGGCTTCGTCGCGCACCAGTAGCCGCACCTCCTGCCCGCTTTCCGCGACCGCTGAGGCGAACGCCGCGATCTGCTCTTGCGCGCGCCCGAGATAACCCGGCCACTCGACTGGATCGTGCGGAAAGCCCACCCATAGCCACTGCTGCAGATGCCATTCGGGCGGCATCCGCACCGGCAACTGGTTCATCGGTTTACTTGGCTCCTGCCCGGCTCTTGTCCCGGATCCGCCGAAATTCGTCGGTCTTGTGCCAATTGGGCCAGTCGGTGGTCATAGCCAAGCTGCGGCCAAGGCGGTAGTAAAGTGAAATTGATTGGACCGCGCCCGCCCAGTCCCACGTGGGGTCATACTGGTCGCTCGGCTGGTGATAGCGGTGCTGGACATAGTCTTCGCTATTGGCCTGGCCCGCCGCTTTGCCGCCATTGACCCAATCGCTGCCGCGCCCGACCGAGAACATCGGAACACCCAACTTGGCAAAGCTGAAGTGGTCCGAACGGTAATAGCTCCCGCGCTCTGGATGGTCTTCGGGGGTCTGATAGAGTCCCATCGCGGTCATCGCTGCGGTCAGGTAACGGGTCAGATCGCTCTTGTCGCCGCCGGTCATTGAAACGTCGCGGCTGGGGCTGCCGGGGCTGACCACGTCCATGTTGACCCCGCCAACTGTGCGCGCAAGCGGATAGACCGGGTGTTCGGCATAGTAGCGTGAACCCAGCAGCCCCGATTCTTCGAGCGTTACTGCCATGAACACCTGGCTGCGGTCAGCCGCGCCCGCTTTCACATTGGCCTCAGCCAGCGAAACCAGCGCACCCACCCCTGTGGCATTGTCGATCGCACCGTTGCAAATGTCATCGCCAGTCTTGTCAGGCGTACAATGCCCCAAGTGGTCCCAATGAGCGGTGTAAAGCACATATTCGTTCGGGCGCTTCTTGCCCGGCAAAATCCCGATGACATTGTGCGAAATGGCCCGCTTAACCTCGTTATCGAAGCTCAGGCTGGCCGTACTGCCCAGGGACACCGGCTTGAAGCCCCTTTGTTTGGCCGCCGCGGTCAACGCGGTGAGGTCCTGTCCCGAGGCTTTGAGCACCGCTTCGGCCACCGGCTTCTGGATCCAGCCGTTGGCTTGAGTCTGGTCCATCCCATTATTGGCGCTGGCGACGTAGTGCTGCGCCCCGGTCCAGCTCGAATTGACCACCTGCCAGCCGTATGCCGCCGGAAAGGTATCGTGCACAATCAGTGCGCCCGCCGCGCCCTGCCGCGCGGCTTCCTCAAACTTGTAAGTCCAACGGCCATAATAGGTCATCCGGCGGCCCTTGAAGAGCCCGCTTTCGTCAGCGGTCTCATAATCCGGGTCGTTGACCAGGATGACCGCGATCTTGCCCTTCATGTTGACCCCGGCATAATCATTCCAGCCGAGTTCGGGCGCGTTGATGCCGTAGCCGACGAACACCAAGGGAGCGTCTTTTATCTCTGTGCGTGGAGTAACGCGGTAGCTGCTGGCCACCATGTCCGGCCCATAATCGAAGTGCATCAACTGCCCGCCCGCCTTGACCGACAAGCCGTCAGAATTCTTAGCGGTAAGCTCGACAATCGGCACGTCCTGCAGCCAAGCGCCGTGGTTGCCCGGTTGCAGCCCCGCCGCTTTGAACCGCTTGATGATATAAGTGATGGTCTTGCCCTCAGCCGGGGTGCCGGGACCGCGGCCTTCATAGGCATCGGACGATAGCTCCTTGGTGACATCGCGGATGGTGTCGCCGGTGATCGTCGGCACGATGATCTGAGGCACGGGGATCAGGCCGATGCGGGAGCGCGGAGCGTGAGCCGAGACGGCGACACCTACAACCAGCACGGCGGCGGTCGCCAGCAGCGGAAAATGTTTGATCGAAACACGAAACATAACCGGTTACACCCTTCAAGCAGTTCGCAGCGACATTGGCAAAGCCCGCCGCCGCGTGCAAGGCCGCATCCGACGTGCCCCCCCCCCCGCCACGACCACTTGATTGCGCGCGCGCCAGCGTCCATCCCGCCAGCATGACCAGGCACGACTGGACCGCAGCGATTGCACGCGCACAGGCGCATTCACCGTATCTGGCGCAGGGGGTGGAGCGTCTGCCCGAGCTCGCCTCGCTGCTGGCGGACGGTCAGGGCGAAGCTGCGCTCGACTGGGCCAAGCGGGCAGGGGCAGGAACTACAGAAACCGGCAGCGCCTTGCGCCGAGAAAAGCGCGCTCTGGCACTATCCCTTGCCATTGGCGATCTCGCGGGAGCATTTCCGCTGGCGCGGGTCATGACCGAACTCAGCCAATTTGCCGATCGCGCGCTCGATCGGGCCATCGCCGCCGCGATCAGCGAACGCGTGCCGGGGGCCGAGCCAGCGGGGTTTCTCGCGCTCGCGCTGGGCAAACTCGGCGCGGGTGAGCTCAACTATTCGTCCGACATCGATCCAATACTGCTTTACGATCCCGCGCTGCTGCCGCGCCGCACCCGCGACGATCCGGGCGAAGCGGCGCAGCGCGTGGCGCGCTCGTTGATGGCCCTGATGAGCCACGTCACGCACGAAGGCTATGTCTTCCGGGTTGACCTGCGGCTGCGCCCGGCAAGTGAAGTCACCCCTTTGGCGATCTCGCTGGAGGCGGCGCTTGGCCATTACGAGAGCTCGGCGCTGGCTTGGGAGCGCGCCGCCTTCATCCGCGCGCGCGCTTGTGCTGGCGATGTCGCCGCGGGCGAGGCGTTCTTGGCGGCGATCCGGCCGTTCGTGTGGCGCAAAAGTCTGGATTTTGGCGCGATTACCGAGATTGCGCGGCTGACCCGGCAAATCCGCGCCAACTATGCCGGACCGCCGCGCCCCGGGCCGGGGTTCGACCTCAAGAAAGGGCGCGGCGGAATCCGCGAGATCGAATTCTACGCGCAGACACACCAGCTGATCCACGGCGGGCGGCGGCCAGAATTGCGCCAGCGCGGGACCCGCGCCAGCCTCGATGCTTTGGCCGCTGCCGGGCTGATCGACCCCGCGGATGCCCAACTGCTGGGGTCAAGTTACGACCGGCTGCGCACGCTCGAACACCGCTTGCAGATGGTCGCGGATCAGCAGACGCACTGCCTGCCGCTTGACCCTGCCGCGCTTGACAGCGTGGCCAGGCTTGATGGATTGGCCGACGGCAGCGCATTGGTGGCCGAATTTGCCGCGATCACCGAAGCAGTCGGCGCGCGCTATGATGCACTGCTCGCGCAGCACGGAGATGACGGTGCCTCGATCCCGGCGGCGGCACCGCGCGGCGGGGCTTTGGTGGCCGAGCTTGCAACCTTGGGCTTTGCTGATCCTGCCGCCTTGTCCGAGCGGATCGCTGGTTGGCGCTCGGGTAAGGTGCGCGCGCTGCGCAGCGAAGCGGCGCGCGCGGCCTTCGATGCGATCCAGGCGCCGCTGCTGTCCGCCTTTGCCAAGTCGCCCGAGCCCGAGCGCGCGCTGCTCCGTTGGGAGCAATTGCTCGCCGGATTGCCCAGCGCGTTAGGGCTGTTCCATCTGCTTGAGGCGCGGCCCGCGCTTATCGGGTTACTCGCCCGGATACTTGGTCTGGCTCAGCCACTGGCCGATGCGCTGGCGCGGCGCGCCGATCTGCTCGATCCGTTGATCGACGCTTCCGCGTTTGACTTGCCCGGAACGGTGGCTGAATTGCGGGCTCAATTCGCGCAGCGCGAGTCAGATGAGGACTATGAGGCTGTGCTGGGCCGAGTCCGCCGCCGGGTCAGCGAAGCTCGCTTCTCGCTTGGGGTGCAGTTGATCGAGCACGTGTGCGATCCGCTCGACATCGCTGCAGGGCTGAGTCGGGTGGCCGAGGCAGCGCTCGCCGTGCTGGCCGATGCGGCCAGGCAGGAATTCGAGGCGGTGCACGGCCGCGTGCCCGGCGGGGAACTGGTCGTGCTGGGGCTCGGGCGGCTGGGCGGCGGGGCGCTGACACACGCTTCCGATCTCGATCTGGTGTTCCTGTTCACCGGCGATCTTGCCGCCGAATCCGATGGCAAGCGGCCGCTCGGCGCAACGCTCTATTTTAACCGATTGGCGCAGCGGGTGATTGCCGCACTGTCTGTCCCAACCGCGGAGGGTGCGTTGTTCGAGGTCGATACCCGCCTGCGTCCGTCGGGCACGCAAGGCCCGCTAGCGGTGACCTTCGAGAGTTTTGCGCTCTATCAGCGCGAGAGTGCGTGGACCTGGGAGCATATGGCGCTGACCCGGGCCCGCGCAGTCTATGGACCGGGGGCAGCGCGCGCAGCGCTCACCAAGATTATCGCCGAAGTGCTGTTGGCCCCGCGTGACCCCGCCAAATTGCGTGCCGACGTGCTGCACATGCGCGGCGAGATGGCGCAGCACAAACCAGCGCGCTCGCAGCTCGACGTCAAGCTGCTGCGCGGCGGGCTGGTCGACCTCGAATTCCTGATCCATTTTCTGCAGCTGCGCGATGGCCGGGCGCTGGTCCCGGGATTGGCAGAAGCCTTGACCGAACTGATCGCAGCGGGATTGTTGCCCGCGCAACTGACCGGTGCGCACCTCCTGCTCTCGCGCTTCCTCGTCGCCGCGCGGCTGCTGGCACCCGATCCGCAGGAACCGCCAGTGGCGGCGCGCAGCGTGCTTGCGCAGGTTTGCGAATGTAGCGATTGGACACAATTGCTTGCCCGTCTATCTGCCGCGCGTGCAACGGTCGCCGCGGCCTGGCAGCAGACCTTTGGTGAAACGCTAGACCTAACAGTGGAGTTTGTCTGATGTCCCAATTCCCCGGCGTGGGCGACCCGCTGCCCGCTGCAAGGCTGATCGCCGCTGACGGTAGCCCGCTCGATCTGGCCAAATTCGCGGGCCACAAGCTCGTGCTGTTTTTTTATCCCAAGGACGACACCCCCGGCTGCACGACCGAGAACAAGGACTTTTCGGAACTGGCAGCAGATTTTGCTCAGGCCGACACCGCGCTGCTCGGGATCAGCAAGGACCCACCGGCCAAACACACCAAATTCATCGCCAAGTATGCCCTGACCGCGCCGCTCGCCAGCGACGCTGAAGCCGGCGGGCTTAGCGATGGGCTGGGGATTTGGGCCGAAAAGTCGATGTACGGGCGCAGCTATATGGGGATGATCCGCTCGACCTATCTGATTGGCGCCGATGGCCGGATCGCCCGGGTGTGGAGTCCGGTCAAGGTCAAGGGCCATGCCGCCGAAGTGCTCGCCGCCGCGCAGGGCCTGTGACCAGCATCGCTGCCGCGATCCGCGCGGCACTGCTCGAAGCTGACCCGCGGAGCAAAGTGATGCGCACCCGCGCGCTGGTGCGGGACTGGCGCCAGGGGCGACTGGAATTCGCGTTCGATGCGGCAATGCCCGACCAGCCGGGCCGCCCCGCCCGGCCCGAACTGCTCGCGCCCGGACAAATGCCCAAGCGCCGCAAAGCGGGGACCGAGCAGTCGCGCATCGCGCTGTGGCATGCGCTGGCGCATATCGAATTCGTCGCGATTGATCTCGCACTCGACATGGCCGGGCGCTTTGGAGCGGCGATGGGGCGCGCGTTTGTCAGTGATTTCCTGAAGGTCGCGGCGGAGGAAGCGATGCATTTCGCGCTGCTCGACCGCCATTTGCGCGCGCTCGGCAGCCATTACGGCGCGCTGCCCGCGCACGGCGGCTTGTGGGACGCGGCGCATGAAACCCGGCACGATGTCGCGGCGCGGCTGGCGGTGGTACCGATGGTGCTCGAGGCGCGCGGGCTGGATGTGACCCCGGTTATGCTGGAGCGGGTCCGAGCGAGCGGCGATGTGCGCGGCGCAAAGATCCTCGAACGAATCCTTGACGACGAAATCGGCCACGTCCGGTTCGGTACAACGCACTTTATCGCACTGGCGATGGCGCGCGGAGATTCGCCCGTGCAGCTGTGGAAAACGTTGGTTGCGCGCCATTTTCGCGGTGCCGTTAAGCCGCCGTTCAACGACTCAGCGCGTTCCCGCGCCGGTCTACCGCGCGGAATCTATGCAGGGGTTGAATGTTAACCAACCCCCCAGCTAAGCCGCTTCTCGAGACGGCGGGGGGCTACCGACCATCTCAATAACATGCGCGCACTGGCTGTTTCAGTCAGTGAAGCTAGGGTTCGCACGGCCGCCGCAAGGGGCCGAAAAAGACAAGGTTGGTTTGAGTGGTCAGTTTAACTTTTTTTGCCAGTCTTCGTGGGTTCGTGGGCATGATCGCCGCGATTTCGGGATTGGCCGTTTCAACTCCCGCCATGGCTAACAGCGCTGCATCTAATGCCGATGTTACTTCTCCCTTGCGCGCTGCTCAGGCCGCCAAACCTTCAGGCCAAGGCGGCGACGATGAATTCCGCTCGCTGTTTAACGGCTGGAAGTCGATGGATAACGGCCACCTGGTCCTCAGTCCCATCACCAAGATTGCCAGCGCTCCGTCAGCCGCGACGTACCGCCCCTCTTCGGTTTCAATCCCTTCGCGCATGCCGGTTAACGGCGCTAAGCTGACCAGCGGCTATGGCATGCGGGTCCACCCCGTGCTTGGCGGTCGGCGCCAGCATACGGGCATCGATTTGGCTGAACCAGTTGGCAGCCCGGTTTATGCGACCGCTGATGGCATCGTCAGCCGTGCTGACTGGTTTTCCAGCTACGGGCTGTTCATCAGCCTTGAGCATGGCGGCAACATCCAGACCCGATACGGCCACCTGTCGCGGCTTAACGTCGCCGCCGGGCAAAGCGTCCACAAGGGCGACTTGATCGGCTATGTCGGCACTACTGGCCGCTCGACCGGCCCGCACCTGCACTATGAAGTGCGGATCGCCGGGGTCGCCGTGAACCCGGTTCCCTATCTGCAGGGCAGTGTGCAGACCGCGGCTGCGTCACCCGCTCCATTCGTCATCAACGTCGGCGAAGACGGCGAATAAGATATGTGATCGGGCACGGGGCGCCAAGACCCCGGCCCTTACCAGCTTTCGAGAGGATGCTGGCAAAAAGGCGACGGGTGACCGTCGCCTTTTTCTTTTGTTTCTGGCTAACCGCCGGTGCGGGCCGGTGTTGCGGGCTATTCGCCTATGCGAATAGCGCACCTCACAAAGATTCCATTGCGCGATTTAACCGAACGGTTAACCTGTCCATGAGCCGCCAATAGCGCGGTAGTGGAGAGTTCTCACATGCACCCATCCGTTCACGCCCGCATTCATCCCGATAAACCGGCGATCATCATGGCGGCAAGCGGTGAGGTGGTTTCTTATAGCGAGCTCGATGCCCGCTCGAATCAGGTCGCGCAGTTGCTCCGGGCTCGCGGTATCGGGATTGGCGATACGGTGGCCTTGTGCATGGAAAACCATCCGTGGTTCTTTTGCCTGACCTGGGGTTTTCAACGCGCCGGAGTGCACTTTGTCTGCGTCTCCAGCCGCCTGACCGCCCCGGAGCTCGCCTATATCCTCGAAGACAGCGCCGCCAAGCTGCTGTTCGGCACGGCTTACCTCGCCCCGGTCCTCGATCAAGTCGCAGCGCTCACGCCGCAAGTCCCGCAATTGCGCTTTGGTGTGGATGCTGAACAGGTGCTGGCCGCGCTACCATCCGAGCCCATCGCCGACGAGCGAGCAGGAGTGGACATGCTCTATTCCTCGGGCACCACTGGGCGGCCCAAGGGCGTGAAAATCCCGCTGCCGGTCGATCCCGCGATTGATCAGACCAACGTCTTGGTCCAGTCGGCGATGCACGCTTATGGGATTGATACGGATGCGCGTTATCTTTCGCCCGCACCGCTTTATCACGCCGCACCGCTGCGCTGGTCGATGACCGTGCACAAGATCGGCGGCACGGTGGTAGTGATGGAACGGTTCGATCCCGAAGCCGCACTGGCGGCAATTGCACGCTACAATATCACTGATGGCCAGTTCGTGCCGACCCATTTTGTGCGAATGCTCAAGTTGCCCGAACAATCCCGCGCGAAATACGACGTTTCCTCCCTCAAATGCGCTATTCACGCGGCCGCGCCCTGCCCGGTGCCGATCAAACGCGCCATGATCGACTGGTGGGGGCCGGTGCTGTACGAGTACTACGCAGGGACTGAAGGCAACGGCTCGACCTTTATCACCAGCGCGGAATGGCTCGATCACCCTGGTTCGGTGGGCAAGGCGCTATCGGGGATTTTGCATGTCTGCGACGATGCCGGCAACGAAGTCCCGCGCGGCACCGAGGGCCAGATATTCTTCGAGCCAACCGAGCAGATGGTACCGTTTGAATACCACAATGATCCCGTTAAGACTGCTGACAGCCGCAATCACCATGGCTGGTCGAGCTTGGGCGATGTTGGCTATCAGGACGCCGACGGCTATCTCTACCTAACCGACCGCAAGAGCTTCATGATCATCTCGGGCGGGGTCAACATCTACCCGCAGGAGATCGAGAACCTGTTGGTGACCCATCCCAAGGTTGCCGATGCGGCGGTGATCGGCGCGCCTGATGCCGACATGGGTGAGCGCGTGGTGGCGGTGGTCCAGCCGCTTGACATGGCGCACGCTGGTCCGGCTTTGGCCGAAGAGTTGACCGCCTATCTCGCACCGCAATTGAGCCGCATAAAAATGCCGCGCCAGATCGATTTTCGCGCCGAACTGCCGCGCGAGCTGACCGGCAAGCTCTACAAGCGCCACCTGCGCGATGAGTACAAGGCGGCGTATGACGCTGCGCAAGCGGGTGCCTGACAACATCAGCGCCCCGATCGCCACCCCCGAACAGGCCATCGCGGTGTTAAATCCGCAAAGCTATGCTGACTGGGACCCGTTGCTCGACCTGTTCGACGAGCTGCGCAGCGCCAGCCCGCTGACTTGGGTCGAAAGCATGACCGGTGACCACGATCCGTTCTGGCTGGTCACCGGCTATGACGCGGCGATGCAGATCAGCAAAGACAACCAGACTTTCCTCAACGCGCCGCGGGCGACCGTGTTCACTAACAAGACCGGCGAGGCTTTTGCCCGCCAAATTACCGCACAACAGGGTGAGGAAAGCCCCAATCTGGTCAGCAGTCTGGTGGTGCTCGATGCGCCCAAACACCCCAAATTGCGGCGACTGACGCAAGACTGGTTCATGCCCAAAAACCTGCGTACGATCGAGGCTGCGATTCGCGAGCTCGCAGTGCGCACGGTTGACCGGTTGGTTGCGGCGGGGCCTGAAACCGATTTCGTCAGACTGGTATCGGCGCCTTATCCCTTGCACGTCGTGATGCAGATCCTGGGTGTGCCCGAGGCAGACGAACCGCGAATGCTGTTCCTGACTCAACAGATGTTCGGCGGACAGGACGAGGACCTCAACAAGTCGGGTCTGGCCAGCCTGACGCCTGAACAGATCCTGCAGATCGTGACCGGCGCGGTCAAAGACTTCGAAGCATATTTTGAGGGTCTGGCGGCGCAACGACGCTCCGCACCAACCGGCGATGTCGCCTCGGTGCTGGCCAATGCCTTGATCGATGGCCAGCCGATCAGTGCGCGCGATCTGGCCGGCTACTATATCATCATTGCTGCGGCCGGGCATGATACCACCAGCGCCAGTACCGCCGGCGCAATGCTCGCCTTGGCCCGCGATCCGGCGCAATTTGCAAGGGTCAAGGCCGACCGCAGCCTGGTGCCGGGGATCGTCGAGGAAGCGATCCGCTGGACCACGCCGGTCCAGCATTTCATGCGCACCGCCGCGCGCGATACCGAAGTGGCGGGGGTGCCGGTCAAGGCCGGCGACTGGCTGATGATCAACTACGTTGCGGCCAACCACGATCCCGCGCAGTTCGACGATCCGCGCAAGTTCGACGCGGCCCGCGCGCACAATCGCCACCTTGCCTTCGGTGCCGGGGCGCATCAGTGCTTGGGGTTACACCTGGCACGGCTGGAAATGCGGATTCTGTTCGACGCGCTGCTTGACCGGCTTGACTCTGTGGAACTAGCTGGCGAGCCCAAGCGCGCCAAAAGTACGTTTGTTGGCGGACTTAAACACCTGCCGTTGCGATTTGGCCCCAAGCGATCGTAAAAAATTGACTTCGTCGGAGCCGATTAGGCAATTTCCCTGAATAGCAATGCACAAAAAATTCTTCAATTTCAATTTATTCACTGTGTGACGCAGGCTTATATTGGAATTCGTGAGGGGTTTGCGCAAGCACCCTTCCCATCGGACATTAACTCTCATATAGAGACGGCGCTTTGATAGATAGAGGGAGGATTGCGCGACGTAGTGGATTAAAGGCAGTGATTTGACTGACTACCTGACGGCGCTAAACTTTTCCTTATTTGTCAGATATATCAATTAAATGAAGCGCCCAAAGTGCGCTCGGGGCCGCAATTCGCGAAAGTTTACCATTTGTGCCTATTGTTGGAGAAGACGATGCCCAAACTTACAGTCCGGACGAGCCTCTATACTGCCACGGCGCTGACTGGGGCTCTGTTCAGCCAGCCAGCCTTTGCTGATTGCGTATCGCAGGCCCCGGTGAATCCAAACCAGATCGTGTGCAGCAATCCCGGCAATAATGGCTGGGATGGTACTGCTACCAACAATATCGTCGTTACCGTCACCAGCGGATCGACGGTTAGCACTTCGGTGGGCGGTGCGGCACTTATCAACACTGGCACGGGCAGCGCGGTAATCAACTACGGGGGCCTCTTCAATAACGGTACCGGAACGACATACGGTATCAATGCCGGCAGCCAAACCAACCCTGCCATTTCAGTTGGCGGCGGCAGTATCGTGACACTCGATTCGGGTACGGCGGAGCAGGGTACGATCACCTTTGGCAACGCCACCGGTACAACCAACAATATCCTCAACAACAACTACGCCGTCATCGGCGGACCGGCCGATCAGGAAGGTGCCGTAACTGCTGCTGGCAACTTCACTCTCAATAATAAAGGCTTCATGGGTTATTATGGTACTTCTGACATCACCCAGACGGGTGCTGGAACGGTAGTCATCAACAACGGCGTGGCCGGCGGCTTTGCGGCACCGATCCAAGGTATCAACAACTCATTCATTTGGGGCAGCATCAATACCCAAGGAAGCACCACGCTAAATAACCTTGGCGGCGGGGTTGCTGCGAGCGGTAATGGTACCGGCCTGCCCGCGGGCGACACCGGCGCAGTAATTCGCTTCAACGTGACACTTGGCACGCTTGGAACCGGAACCTCCGTGATCAACAATAAGGGCACGATCGACGGCTCTGTAACGATGGCTGACAAGAACAACACCGTGAACAACGACGGTGCGCTGAAAGGCAACTTAACTATCACCGGTTCGGGGGCCAATGTGTTCAACGCCGGCAGTACCCGTACTGCTGGTGATAATGGGCTGCGCCTCCCGGGACTTAACATTATCACAGGGGTCACTACCGGCACTCTGCAAGGCAGCACAGTGGCGGGCGCGACCAACACGCTCAACCTCAACGGTACGGGCGCCAGTACGCTTCAGGTGGGAGTCAACGTGCTTGGCTTCAATACCGTCAACAAGAACGACGCGGGCAGCTGGCTGATCCAGAACACGCTGGATGGCACTGCGGGTATATTGACCGCCGTAAACGTTACCGGCGGATCGCTTGCGACCGATAACGCGGCATTTTTGGGCTCGGCAGCAACCACTGTTAAACTATCGAATGCGACCACGTTGAACTTCAACGGCACTGCAGCAGGCACTTTTGCCGGCAACATCGTGGATGCCACCGGCGCCACCACCGGAAAGGTGACTGTGACCGGCGCGAATGCCACTACGCTTTCCGGCACCAATACCTACAGCGGTACAACCACGATCGACGGCGGCACGCTTAGCACCGGCAGC
>JAYVML010000066.1:0-12556 GCA_043758955.1 Novosphingobium sp.
TCGAACGATACGGCAATATCGCCGGGCAGCGCGGCAAAATCGGGTGCGGCTTGGGTCATGCGGCAGCGGACTTGGTTGCGCGAACCGGCTGGGACACGGCAGAACCACGCCGTGCGGTCCAGATTTTGACGGTAAGCGGTGTGCCCGGTAGCGCGATGGGCGGCGCGGCGGCAAATCCGGCCGAGGCCAGCAGCGCGAGCATCTGTTCGTCCGAGAAGCCAAGCCGGGCATGGGCGTGCTGGCTGCGCAGCTCCTCGCGGTCATGCGCGGCAAAATCGACCACCGCGATCGTGCCGCCCGGCCGGGTCACCCGCGCCGCTTCGGCCAGTACCAGTTCGGGGGCCTGCGCATAATGCAGCACCTGGTGAAACAGCACCGTATCGAACGCCGCCTCGGCGAACGGCAACGCCGTGAAATCGCCCTGGACCAGCGCTAGGTGCTCGGCGGCCAAGTCCTGCAAACGGGCGCGCGCCAGGCGCAGCATCTCGGGGCTGTTGTCGAGCGCAGTCACTTGACTGGCACGCGGCGCCAGCAGCTGCGCGATGCGCCCGGTGCCGGTGCCGACATCAAGCAGCGCGCCCAGGTTTTCCGCTCCCAATGCATGGTTGAGCGCAGCCTCAACCGGGGCATCGGGGCAGTGCAGCCCGCGCAATTGGTCCCATTCGGCGGCGTGGCGGGCAAAATAGGCGGCGGCGCTGGCTTCGCGCGCGGCGCGAATCGCGGCCAAATGGCGGCGGTCTTCGCTGCATTGCGCGGCAAATTGAGCGTCGTCACTTTCCGCCACGGCCAGCAATTCCGCAGCCGCCGCGCCCAGAGGCGGCGCGCGCCCCTTGCCGATGGCGCTCCGCAGGAACACCCAGCTGCCTTCCTTGCGGCGTTCGGCCAGCCCGGCATCGCACAGTATCCGGACATGGCGTGAAACGCGCGGCTGGCTTTGTCCAAGCACTTGTGCCAGTTCCCCCACGGCCAGTTCCATCGCGGCCAGCAGCCGCATAATCCTGAGCCGGGTTGGGTCCGCCAGTGCGCGCAAGGTGGGATCGATCCGCATCACCAGGTCATATAAAGAAATCTTTATATGATTTCAACTGGCATCAACGACCGACGTTAACCAATTGCAACCAGGTAAGGAAAATTGCCGGTTGGCAGTGCGCGTCAGGATGGTTAAGAATTGCGCCAATAGCGGCCCTTTCATCGCCGCGCCGTCTGTAGCGAAAAGGGATTCGCATGAAGAAACTTGCCACTTTGGCCATTGCATCCGCTGCTGCGCTGGCGCTTGCGGGATGTGGCAGCAAAGACAGCGCTAAGGAACAGGCGCAGGCCGACAATGTTGAAATGCCGGCTGAAGAAGCAGTGCAGGATGTCGATGCCTCACCCATTGCCGATGCTAGTGCTGCGGCTGGAGCCGAAGCTGCCAGCTCGCCAGCACCCACTGCTGCCCCCAAACCCTGAGCCTGCCGCGGCATCTTTTTCTTTTGCGGACCCGCACTATGTTGGGGTGATGCGCATCCCCCTTAGCCAATCCCTGCTTCTGCTACCCCTGCTGTTCGTGGCCGCTTGCTCCAGGTCCGATAATGCCGGCGACGCGGGTAGCGTCAGCGCAGGTGAGACGCGCGCGCTCGACAATGCGGCCGAGATGCTGCAGAACCAGCAGCTCCCGGTTGGCGCGATCCCGGCGCAGAAGACCCCAGTGGTGAAGCAAGTTCCCACCAAGGCACCCCCCAAACCCGCGGGATGATTTCGCGCCGGTTGATTTCCCGAGCGTGCAGCTTAAGCCTGATTTAAACAGGCAATTAAGCGGGAAGATTCGGCACAGATGGGCATGCTGGCAGGAAAAGTTGTGGTGATTACCGGCGCAGGGCGCGGTGTGGGGCGCGAGATTGCGCTGCTCGCCGCGCGTCACGGGGCCGCTGTTATTGTCAATGACCCCGGCGTTGGCGGCGGCGGTGAGGGCGGTGATGCCGCCCCGGCGCAGCAAACCGCCGACGATATTATCGCGGCCGGGGGACAAGCCTATGCCAATCTGGCCAGCGTTACCGATCCAATCGGCGCCGCCTCGATCGTAGAGGATGCGGTCCAGCGCTTTGGCCGGGTCGATGCGGTGGTCAACAATGCCGGGATCCTGCGCGATTCGATCTGGCATAAAATGAGCCACGAGGATTGGCGCGCGGTGATCGACGTGCACCTGAACGGCTGCTTCAATGTCTCGAAGGCCGCGACGCCCTACTTTCGCGACCAGCAATCGGGCAGTTTCATCCACTTAACCTCGACCAGCGGTCTGATTGGCAACATCGGCCAGGCCAATTACAGCGCCGCGAAGCTTGGCATCGTCGGGCTGTCGCAATCGATCGCGCTCGATATGGCGCGCGCCGGGGTGCGCTCAAACTGCATCGCGCCGTTCGCGTGGAGCCGGATGACCGCCTCGATCCCCGCCGAAACTCCCGAGGCCAAGGAGCGCGTCGAGCGGCTCAAAACGATGAGTGCCGACAAGATCGCGCCCTTGGTGATCTATCTCGCCTCCGACGCCGCCAAGGCGGTCAGCAACCAGGTCTTCGCGGTGCGTAAGAACGAGATCGTGCTGTTCTCAAAACCGCGCCCGATCCGCTCGATGACCAAAGCCGATGGCTGGACCCCCGAAAGCATCGCCGCCGAGCTGATCCCCGCCTTTACTCCTGACATGGCGCGCGCCGATGAGGTGTCCGCGCATGTTTTCCCTTACGATCCCATCTGAGGGCCCAATGATTAAATCCGGCATGGACCAGGACGTTTTTGATCAGTTCATCGAACAGCTCGAACGCTATGTGCGCGAGCGGCTGATCCCGGCTGAGCGCGAGGTGATCGAAAGCGACCGCATCCCCGACGCAATCCTGACTGAAATGCGCGACATGGGGCTGTTCGGCTTGACTATCCCAGAAGAATACGGCGGCGCGGGGATGAACTTCAGCCAGTATGCCCGCACGATCAATGTGCTGTCCTATGCGATGCCGGCCTACCGCTCGATCATTTCGATCAATATCGGGATGGTCTGTTCGGCGCTGAAAAACGGCGGCACCGAGGCGCAAAAAGCCGAATGGCTGCCGCGTTTGGCTGCGGGTGAAGTCGCCTGCTTTGGGCTGACCGAACCCGGCTCGGGCTCGGATTCAGCGGCGATGCAGACTTTCGCAAAGCGCAGCGGTAACGGCTGGACGATTACCGGCACCAAACGCTACATCACCAATGCACCGTTCGCCAAACTGGCTTTGGTGATGGCGCGCACGACTAAGGAAAGTTTGCCCAAGAACGCGCACGTCTCGGCCTTTCTGGTGCCGACCGATACCCCCGGGGTCTCGATCGGCAAGTCGGATAAAAAAATGGGCCAGTCAGGCAGCCACATCGCCGATGTGATCATGGATGCGGTTTCGCTTCCCGCCGAAGCATTGCTCGGGACCGATGAGGGCAAAGGCTTTGCTTATGCGATGCAGAGCCTCGACAATGGCCGGATCTCGGTCGGCGCGGCGGCCACCGGCTATGCCCGCCGCGCACTCGATTCGGCGCTGCGCTACGCCAACGAGCGCAAGGCGTTTGGCGAACCGATCGCCAATTTTCAGCTGATCCAGGCGATGCTGGCCGACAGCGAGATCGAGATTTACGCTGCCGAAGCGATGATGGCCGACGTCACCGCGCGCGCCGATGCGGGCGAGAATGTGCTGCGCAAGGCCGCCGCGTTCAAGGTGTTCGCCAGCGAGATGTGCGGGCGAGTGACCGATCGGGTGGTGCAAATCTACGGCGGCGCGGGTTACTTGGCCGAATACGATGCCGAGCGGTTCTTCCGCGATGCACGGATTTACCGGATTTACGAAGGTACCACGCAGATCCTCCAGCTCCAGATCGCCAAGCACATGCTGCGCGAATGGGCCGCGCAGCAGTGAGCACCTGGGATGCGTGGATTGGGCGCGAGGAGATGCGCAGCGATGTCGTGAATGCAGGCCACGCTGCGCGCTGGCTAGCGACGCTGGACCGGGCTGCGCCGGGCGATGTTGCCTTGCCACAGGGGTTCCACTGGTGCCTCGGCCTGCCCGATTCAGCCACCGCTGCGCTTGGTCCCGACGGGCATCCGCGCCGGGATGATAGCCCCGCCAGCTTTCTCCCCCCGCTGCCCCAGCCGCGCCGCATGTGGGCATCGGGCAAGGTCGAATTCCTGACACCGCTGTGCGTGCGTCAGGCGATTGGCCGTTGCTCGCGGGTGCAGTCGATTACCGAAAAAAGTGGCGGTTCGGGTGATCTGGTGTTCGTCGACCTGGCGCACGAAACCCGCGCTGACGGCGCATTGGCGGTGCGCGAAGTGCAGACGCTGGTTTATCGCGACGCGCTGGCGCCCGGCGCTCCGCCGATGCCGCCTGAACCGAGTGGGGTGACCTTCGATGCCTCGGCATGGGGCGCCACGCGATCTTTCACGCCCAACGAGACTCTGCTATTCCGCTACTCCGCGCTGACCTTCAACAGCCACCGGATCCACTACGATCTCCCTTATGCCCAGCGCGAAGAAGGCTATCGCGGCCTGGTCGTCCACGGTCCGCTGACCGCCACCCTGCTGCTCGATCTGGCGAGGCGCGAACTTGGCGACAACGTGCTGGCGAGCTTCGCCTTTCGCGGCCTCAGCCCGGCGATCTGCGGCGAGGCATTGCATCTGGTGATGCGAGTGAAGGACGGCGGCTGGGAACTGGGTGCCTATGCCAGCGATGGCCGCGCCGTGATGAGCGCGGTTGCTGCTTAACCGTTTGTCGCATGTGACGCGCGCGGCTACCGTTCTCACCATGGCCAAAGCAGACCGTCTCCAACGCCTCGACATTCGCCGTGCCGAGCTTGAAACCGAGTACACCGACACGTTGGTGGCTGCGCTGCGAGTTACTGCGGCGGGCAAGTGGGGTCTATTCGACCATACCGGTGATCGCTCTGCGCGCGCGGCGGTGGCGCCGGTGATCGAAGAATTGAATGAATTGGGGGAGACGATTGATCGCATGCGCGAGCAGCTCGGTCTGCCGCAGTTTGACATGCACCCGCAATTTCTGGCCGCGCGCGGCAAACCCGATTCGCAAGCCGTCGGTGAACCCAAACAGGCGCAGGCGTGGCTGGATCGGCTTGAGGTGCCGATCGTCGACTAGTCCAGCTGCACTTTTCCCCGCCCGGCCTTAACTGCCCCGCGGATCTTTTTGCCCGCCAGCCGCTCGACCTTGCCGACGCGGTTAAGCCGGGTTTTGGCGCGTTTTTGCGGGAGGTTGTGGGCATCGGCGAGCAGTGCCAGCAACCGCGCGCGCGCGTCGCTGCGATTGGCGTCCTGGGTGCGGAAGCGCCGCGCGGTCAGAACGATCTCGCCCGCCAAAGTCAGCTTGCTTCCGGCCAAAGTGCGCAGCCGCGCGTAAACTTGCGGATCGAGCCGCAGCGCGTAAATATCGATCCGCAGTTGTACCGCGGTGGCCACTTTGTTGACATTCTGCCCGCCTGGCCCGGTGGCGGTGATAAAGCTTTCGCTCAGCCCGGCCAGTGCGCGCGCCACCACATCGGACGGCAGATCAGCCATCGCTAGGTGCGGGGAGCACTTCCCACGGCATTACTGCGGCGAAGTCGGGCTCGGAAAAGCCCAGCGCGAGAAAGTCTGCGGGCATCGGCGAGACCGCCACGATCGAGGGTTTCTCGCCGCGATGGACGGTCAAACCTGCCGCGTGGAGCATCGTGCGCTTAGCGCCGGTGCCGTCTCCGTAGATCGGATCGCCGAGCAGCGGCAAGCCAAGACCCGCCAGTGAGTGGATGCGGATCTGGTGGGTGCGGCCGGTCTCGGGGCGGAACTCGACCAGTGTGTGGCCGCCCTCGACCGCCAGCCTGCACCAGTGCGTAATAGAAGGCTTACCCTTCTTTGCCGGGATCATCCGCCAGCCCGCCTCGGCGCTGCTGATCTTGCTCAGTGCCAGCTCGATGGTCCCTGAATCGTCCGGCAAAAGCCCCGCAACGATCCCCAGATAGCGCTTCTCCACTTCGCGCGCTTCGAATGCGGCGGCAAACCGCTTGTGCGCCTTGGGATTGCGCGCCAGCAGTAGGCACCCCGAGGTGTCATGATCCAGCCGGTGGACCGCGATCGGCAAGCGTTGGAACCCCAGCTTGAGTGCTTCGAGATAGTTATCCAAACACAGCCCGCCGTTGCGCGGTGGGTCGATCGGCAGGCCGGCCGGCTTGTCGATTACCAGCGCTTCGCCGTCTTCGAACAGGATCGGCAATTGTATCACTTGAGAGCTCCGGCAATGCGGCGCACTGCTTCATCGAGTTGTGCTTCGCTTGCGGCAAAGCTGAGGCGGAAGCCGTCATGGCCCCCGAAAGCCGAGGCGGCAACTAAGGCAACGCCGTGGTCGAGCAGGCGCAGGCACAGTTGCTCGTCATCAGCGAACCGGTCCATCAGCGGGGCGGCATCGACCAGACAATAGAACGCACCGTCGGGGCTGGGGGTGCTGAGGCCGGGGACGGCATTGATTGCTGCCACCACCCGGTCACGGCGGCGGCGCATGATCTGGCACCAATCGGTCAGAAAGTCCTGCGAACCTTCAAGCGCAGCCACAGCGGCGGCTTGGCTGACCGACGACGGGTTACCTGAAGAATGCGACTGTAGCTTGCCCATCGCCTTGATCAGCCACTCGGGCCCGGCGGCGAGGCCGATCCGGAAGCCGGTCATCGCGTGGCTCTTCGACAGGCCCGAGACGGTCAGCACGCGCGGGGCGAGTTCGGGACATACCGCCGCGATGGTCGCGTGACGCCCCGGCAGATAGCGCAGCGGCGCATAGATATCGTCGGACATGACCATGATCTGCGGATGCCGCGCCAGTACTTCGCCCAGCGCGCTCAGCTCGTCCGCCGAATAGACCGAGCCGGTCGGGTTGCCAGGGCTGTTGAGCAGCAGCCATGCGGTTTTGGGCGTGATCGCGGCCTCTAGCTGGGCGGCAGTGATCCGGTATCCGCTCGCAGCAGTGGTCTCAAGCGGCACCACCGTGCCGCCGGCAAATCGCACGATCTCGGGATAGGAGACCCACCAAGGCACCGGGATCAGCACCTCGTCGCCCGGATCGAGCGTGGCGAGCAGCGCGTGGAAAATTGCCTGTTTGCCCCCCGCGCTGACCATTGTTTGGCTGGCGGGGACGGTAATGCCCAGATCACGGGCAAAGTGCAGTGCGGCCGCTTCGCGCAGCCGTAGCGTGCCGGAAACTGCGGTATATTTGGTGTCGCCGGCATCGAGCGCGGCCTTGGCTGCGGCGATGACATGCGGCGGGGTGGCAAAATCCGGCTCGCCAACCGACAGCGAAATGATATCATGGCCCGCTGCGCGAAGTTCGAACGCGCGGTCCATCATTGCGGCGGTGCGCGATGGGGCGATGCGGGTCAGGGCTTGGCTCAGCTTCACAGCAGGCGGCCTGCGAACAGCCCGCGCAAGGCGTTGCCGAGCAAGAATCCGTGATCGAGATCATCGAGCGTCAATTCGGCCTCGACCGCGCGCCCCGCCTCGATCAGCGAGCGGCGCAGCACCCCGGGAAGCAGGCCCAATGCGGCGGGCGGGGTCAGCAATAGGCCGTCGCGCTCGACGAACAGGCTCGTGAAGCTGCCTTCGGTCAGCAGGCCGTCATCGCTGACCAGCAGCGCCTCGTCTGCCCCGGCGGCTTGGGCAGCGGCCAGCGCGGCCTCGTAAAAATGCCGGTCGCTGCTCTTATGGCGCAGCCGCCAGTCACCCACATCGACCGGCAATGGCAGCACCGCGCAGGTCACCGGTTCGTTAATTGGCAAAGGCAGCTCGCTCAGCTCCAGGCAATAGACCCCGCCGCGCGAGACCAGCAGCCGAAGTTTGGCCGGCGCATCAGCCTCGAAACACAGCGCCTGGATTGCGTTGCGCACGGCATGGCGATCAAACGCAAAGCCCAGTTCAGCAGCGCTCGCCTTGATCCGCTCGAGGTGCAGTTCGAGCAGCGCAATTCCTGTATCGGGGGTGAACCGCATCGTTTCGATCAGGTCTGCGCCGCCCGCCGCGAGCCGCACGAACCCGCCCTTGACCAGACATTCGCGCCATTCGGTCAACACCTCGCTGTCCGCCACAATCGCCGATCCGACTCCGAGCACCGCCGCGCCGCGCTGGTTTTCCTGCGGGGTCAGCCGCAGCGTGCGGATCGCGACATTGAAGGCCGCCTCACTGGTTCCATCAGGGCCGCCCGCGTCGATCCGGCCAATCGCGCCGCAATAAGGCCCGCGCGCATCGCGTTCGGTCTGGTCGATCAGTTCCATCGCGCGAATCTTGGGCGCGCCGGTGATCGAGCCGCACGGGAACAGCGCGCGCAGCAGTTCAGCCGCGCTGGTTCCTTCGCTCAGCTGCGCGCGCACCGTGGTGACCATCTGGTGTACCGTGGGATAGCTTTCCACAGCAAAAGCCTCTTCCACTTTTACGCTGCCCGGCTTGGCTACCCGCGAGAGGTCGTTGCGCAACAGATCAACGATCATCAGGTTTTCGGCGCGGTCTTTTTCCGACGTCGCGAGCTCAGCTTTCAGTCGTGCGTCCTCCGCCGCATCGCGGCCACGCGGGCGCGTCCCTTTCATCGGTTTGACCATAGCCGCTCCGTCGCGTTCGGCGAAAAACAGCTCGGGCGAAAAGCTCAGCAACCAGTGCGTGCCATCGAACAGCACCCCGCCATAGCCCGCGCCCGCAGCGGGGCGCACGGCGGCGTAGAGTGCCAATGGATCGCCGCGATACGATCCCGCCAGCGCGAAGGTCAGGTTGGCTTGGTAGATGTCTCCCGCTGCAATCCGCTCCTGCAATGCGGCAAAAGCCGCGGCATAGCCGCCTACCGAAAGCTGCGGATCAAGCGGGCCGATCTGCGCCGACCCGCTCGTCCGCTCGGCCAGCCATGCCGGCACTTCGTCCGCTGCCAGTTCGCGGTAGCTATCGAACGCGCCGAACCATACCAGCGGCCCGGCCGCGCCGCTGCGCGGCGCCGTCAGGTCGGCCAGCTTCGGTTCAAGTGCCAGCCCGGCCTCATAGGCTAGATACCCGGCCAACTGGGCACCTTCGCCGCGCAGGATCGCGATCCGTTCGAGCGCTGGCACAATTTCGTCAACGCGCCGCGCCAGTACCACTTCGCGCGGGTTTTCATACAGCCGCGCCGGGTTGGCGCCATCGGGGCGGGCATCATCAAGCAGGATAAAAGGCGCGGGCATCGAGGGCGCTTCTAGCCATGCTTGCCGGCAGTTGCAAAAGCCCATCGCGCAAACACCAGCGGGGTTCGATCTGGACCCTGGCTCAAGGTATCGGTCAGACCCGCAAGGGTCACAACACCAAACCTTACGGCACTTGGCAGGTAAATCGCAGCTCGCTCGTCATGCCGCCAAATTCAGATGGCTTCAAAGAGTCCAAAACCACCCTAACACGGCAGCGTGAGCGACGCGGTGAGGCCAGCTACCCTGCCCCCGGGACCGATTCGGTTGGCCAGCTGCAGCGAGCCGCCGTGCTGATCGGCAATCGCACGTGCGAGCGTCAGCCCCAGCCCGGCACCGCCGGTTTCGCTGTTGCGCGAAGGTTCGCCGCGGGTGAATGGCTCCAGCATCAGCGCGAGCTGACCCTCTGGAATGCCCGGGCCGTCATCCTCAACCCGGATCACCGCCTGCCCGTTCTCGTGCCCCAGACTGATCCGCGCCGCCTTACCGTACCGCAGCGCATTGCCCGTCAAATTGCGGATCGCGCGGCGCAGCCAGGTGGCGCGCAGCGGCAGCACGATGCGCCGCGCTGCGGGAGTGAAGGTGACCGGTTCGCCCAGATCCTCGAATTCCTCGGCCACCAGTGCCACCAACGCGCCAAGGTCAGCCGATTCGAGCGGATCGCTCGGTCGGCCGACCCGCGCGAGCGAAAGGATGTCATCGAGCGAACGGGTAATATCCTCGATCGTGCGTGCCATCTTGCCGCGCTCGGCCTGGTCCTCAACGCTTTCGATCCGTACCCGCAGCGCGGCCAGCGGCGTTTTGAGATCGTGCCCGATCGCGCCAAGCATCACGTCCTTCTCATCAAGCATCGCCGAGAGCCGGGCTTCCATCGCGTTGTGCGCCACGATCAGTCGGCGCAGATCGTCAGGTCCGCGCGGCTCGAGCGGACCGGCTGCGTCCTGCTTGGCGGCGAACCGCTCGATCCGGGTGGTCAGCGCGGCCAACGGCTTGGTGATCTGTCCCAGGATCAGCGCGATTGCGCCAAATAGAAGTGCAAACAGCAATAACGTTTGCCCGACTAGCGTGGCGAGCAACGTACGCTCGGTTGGCGGTACCGGCATCCGCACCACCATCCATCCGCTGCCTGGCAGTTCGACCCCTGCGACCATCATTTCGCGCGGCAGAGGGCCAGCATGCTGGCCCAAAATCAAGGCGTGGCGGGCCGCGCGGCGAGCAAACTGGGGGTCATCGGTTGAAGGTCGCCGAAACACCAAGACCTGCTTGGCCGCCACCCCTTGCCCAGCCAAAATTTGCTGCAATTCAGCCTCAGCCTGGGGGCTGCGTTGATCGCCCGCGAACACTGGCGCATTTGCCATATGTTCGACCCGGAGTTGGCGCGCAGCTTCATATGTACCCGGCGGATGCGGGCCAAGCATCGCTTCATCGTGATTGGCCGCAAACAGCCGCATCGCCGCGCCGTGGACCAGAGCAGCCTCGCGCCGAGCGCTCTGCGCGCGGTATAGCAAAGCGGCACTGATCCCTTGCGCGAGTAGCAGCGCAGCCCCGATCGCCAGCAGCAATTGTCCGCGCAGGCTGCGCGGCCACGGGCGGGTGAATGCGCGCGGCATCAGGCCGGGCGCACCCTCCGGACATCGGCAGCGAGCATGTAGCCGCCGCCCCAGACGGTTTGGATTAAGACTGGATTGCGGTTGTCGGCTTCGATCTTGCGGCGCAAACGGCTGACCTGATTATCGACCGCGCGGTCGAACAGATGCGCTTCGCGGCCCTGCACCAGATCCAGCAGACGGTCTCGGTCAAGCACTTTGCGGGGGTGTTCAACAAAGGCCAGCAGCAAGCGGAATTCGGCCGATGAGATCGAGACCATTGCGCCATCGGGGTCGCTCAGCCGGCGCTTTAGTGGATCGAGCCGCCAGCCTTCGAACTCGAACTGCTCATCGTCGGCCACGGGTCCGGTGCCCTTGGCGCTGCGGCGAAGCACCGACCGGATCCGTGCCACCAGCTCGCGCGGCTCGAACGGCTTGACCACATAGTCATCGGCACCGATTTCCAGACCGACGATGCGGTCGGTGGCTTCGCCCTTGGCGGTCAGCAGAATCGTGGGAACGGCATGCGTTTCGGCCAAGTGGCGGCAGAGCGAAAGGCCATCTTCGCCCGGCATCATAATATCGAGCAGCACCAGATCGGGCAGCTCGGTCTTAAGCAGGCTACGCGCCTGTGCGGCGCTCGCCGCCTCAATAACGCTGAACCCCTGGCGGACCAGATAGTCGGCCAGGGGTTCGCGTAGCGCTGCTTCGTCATCGACCAGCAGCAATCGGGTAGTGGCAGCATGATCCATTCAGGAAGCGCCCTGTCTGGTCAGTTGGCGGGGGGCGGGGGCGGCATGTCGCCCATCGCCCCCATGGCGTGTCCGCCCTGCTTGCCGCCCTGCTTGCCGCCATGTCGCATCCCGCCCATCGCACGCATCTTCTGGCGTGCGGCCTGGCGCTCGGCCTTGGTCAATTGTCCGTCATGATTGGTGTCCATCATGTCGAAATGCTTGGCGTACGCGGCCAAAAATTCGTCTTTGCTGACCGCGCCGTCCTTATTGGTATCAGCCATACGCATCATCATGCCGCCCATGCCGCCATGCTCGCCGCGATGACGACCGCCATGCTTGGCACCGGGACCGCCAGCGCCATCCCGGCCGTGTTCGCCCATCGGTCCGCGCTGATGGGCGGCCATGAACTCATCGCGCGACAGCATGCCGTCGTGGTTGGTATCGGCCCGATCAAACATCTGGCCTTCGTGCGCGGCGCGGTCAGCAAGGTCGAGCTTGCCGTCGTGGTTGACATCCATCCGGGCAAACATCTCGGCACCTTTGGCCAGGAATTCAGCCTTGGTCACGGTCTTGTCACCCAGCGGATCGCCGCCCGGCATAGCTTCGGCAGCGTAAGCGGTGCCAGCGATGCCTAGCGCGAGTAGCGAAAGGCCTAAAAGTGACTTCTTCATACGAACATCTCCTGGGTTCAGAATGGGTGAAGCCGCGCGGATCAGCGGGAGGAGAACAATCAACACCGCGCGGCTTACATCGCTGTGTCTAGGACCACGGTGTCGCACCACTATGCCGCAATCCTGCTGATTTGTCGCCAATTGTCGCGCAATCGCGCGCGCGTACATCAGCGCGCAAGGCGAAATTTCCTGCCGGCCTATCCCATCACAAAAGCGGCGAGCTTGTTGCCATCAGGATCGCGGAAATAACCGGCGTAAAAGCCTCCTTCGCCGCGCGGGCCGGGTGCGCCTTCGTCGCTGCCGCCCTGTTCAAGCGCAATCGCGTGCAGCCGCGCAACCTGCGCCTGATCCGCCG
>JAYVML010000067.1:0-15530 GCA_043758955.1 Novosphingobium sp.
TAACCACACTGGCGCGCACAAGATCAACAATTGCATCGGGCAAATCCTGCTCGCGATCCGCATGGGCAAGACCCGGATCATCGCCGAAACCGGCGCGGGTCAGCACGGCGTCGCCACCGCAACAGTCTGCGCCCGGTTTGGCCTGCCCTGCGTGATTTTCATGGGGGCGACCGATGTCGCCCGCCAGGCGCCCAACGTGTTCCGGATGAAGCTACTCGGCGCCGAGGTGGTGCCGGTGACTGCCGGCGCCGCCACGCTGAAGGATGCGATGAACGAGGCGCTGCGCGATTGGGTCGCCAATGTCCATGACACGTTCTACATTATCGGCACCGCCGCCGGTCCGCATCCTTATCCTGAAATGGTGCGCGATTTTCAAAGCGTGATCGGCACCGAAGCGCGGGCGCAGATGCTCGCCCGCACCGGCCGCCTGCCCGATCTGCTGGTCGCCGCGATCGGCGGGGGCAGCAACGCGATTGGGCTGTTCCATCCGTTCCTCGACGATGCCGAGGTCAAGATGCTGGGCGTCGAAGCCGCGGGGCATGGGCTCGACAAGGAGCACGCGGCAAGCCTCGCAGGCGGTCGCCCGGGCATCCTCCACGGCAACAAGACCTATCTGCTGCAGGACGCCGACGGGCAGATCACCGAAGGTCATTCGATCAGCGCCGGGCTCGACTATCCCGGGATCGGCCCCGAACACGCCTGGCTGCGCGATGTCGGGCGGGTGGATTATACCTCGGTCACCGATACCGAAGCGCTCGCCGCCTTCCAGCTGCTGTGCCGCACCGAAGGGATCATCCCCGCGCTCGAACCCGCTCACGCGATCGCTGCCGTGCAGAAGATCGCGCCGACGATGGATAAGGACCAGATCATACTGCTCAACCTGTGCGGTCGCGGCGACAAGGACATCTTCTCGGTCGCGGAGCATCTTGGGGTTGAGTTGTGACGAAAGAGCGTGCTCGCGTCCGAAAGGAGCGTCGGGTTTTGCAATCCGGTGAAACACAAAGTGTGCCCGCATGGGGTCCTTTTGTCATATTTTTCGCTTGGATGTTTGTAGCGTTCCTCGTTGGCCGATTCGTTCTGAGCGGAACGGAATTTCGCGCTATCGACCCAGCGATTGCTGTTCTTTTCGCGGCCACAATGACCTTTTGGCGCTGGCGTTTTCCGAAGATATTTCAGTCATGACCCGCCTCGCCACTGCCTTCTCACGCGGCCCCGCGCTGGTCACCTTCGTCACTGGCGGCGACGGCCCGACCGCGCAAATCCTTGACGCACTGGTCGCGGGCGGCGCGGATGTGATCGAGCTGGGGATGCCGTTCACCGATCCGATGGCCGATGGCCCGGCGATCCAGCAGGCCAATCTGCGCAGCCTGGGCGCGGGTACCACCACGGCGGACTTGTTCAAGATAGCCGCCGATTTTCGCGCGCGCCACCCGCAGGTGCCGCTGGTGCTGATGGGCTATGCTAATCCGATGATCACGCGTGGCTCAGAGTGGTTCGCAGACCAATGTCAGCAGGCCGGGGTGGATGGGGTCATCTGCGTCGATGTGCCGCCCGAGGAGGACCCAGAGCTGGGCCCGGCTTTGCGCGCCGTCGGGATTGCGCCAATCCGGCTCGCCACCCCCACCACCGATGCCGCGCGGTTGCCGGCGGTGCTCGATGGCTCGGCTGGGTTTCTCTATTACGTGTCCGTCGCCGGGATCACCGGGCTTCAACAAGCCGCGCAAGGCTCGATCGACGAAGCCGTTGCCCGCCTCAAAGCTCATGCCAAAATCCCAGTCGTCGTCGGCTTTGGCGTGCGCACCCCCAGTCAGGCCGCGGCGATTGCCAAAGTGGCGGACGGCGTGGTGGTCGGATCGGCGCTGGTCGAACTGGTCGCGCAGCATGGTGCCAATGCGGCGGAGCCAGTGCGGCAATTGACCGCCGCGCTTGCCGCCGCCGTTCATGGTGCTAGGTAGAACGCATGTCCTGGCTTGACCGTGTCCGCAACGCGCTTCCGTTTACCGAGAAGCGCGACACCCCCGACAATCTTTGGACCAGCTGCCCTTCGTGCAAGGAAATGCTGTTCACCAGGGAGTATGAGGAAAACCTCAGCGTCTGTCCGCGCTGCGATCATCATGGACGGATCGGGGCCGATGCGCGGTTTGCGCAATTGCTCGATGAGGGCTTTACCGTGCTGGAGACGCCGAAGGTCAGGGAAGACCCGCTCAAGTTCCGCGATTCGAAGAAGTACCCAGACCGGCTGAAAGCCGCGCGGCTGGCCAACCCGCATCCCGATGCGCTGACCAATGCTTTCGGTGCCATCGAAGGGCACAAATGCGTGCTTGGCGTGCAGGACTTCGCCTTTATGGGCGGATCGATGGGCATGGCGGTGGGCAAGACTTTCGTCGCCGGAGCCGACCGCGCGCTGACCGAAAAATGCCCCTATGTGATCTGCACAGCGGCGGGCGGCGCGCGGATGCAAGAGGGGATTCTCAGCCTGATGCAAATGCCCAGAACCACAGTTGCGATCCGTCGGCTTAATTCAGCCGGACTGCCGTACATCGTGGTCCTGACCGATCCGACCACCGGCGGCGTGACCGCCAGCTATGCCATGCTGGGCGACGTGCAACTTGCCGAGCCCGGCTGCCTGATCGGTTTTGCCGGCCAGCGCGTGATCCAGGATACCATCCGCGAGAAACTACCCGAGGGCTTCCAGCGCGCCGAATACCTGTTGGAACACGGAATGATCGACATGGTCACCCACCGCCACGTGCTGCGCACCACACTAGCGCAAGTGCTGGACTATATGGGCGCGGCCCGGGCGGCCTGATCCGCATGCGCGATTTTGCCGTTTCAGACAGCCCCGCAGTGCAAGCCCAGCTTGACCGTCTGGGCGCGCTGAGCTTGCCGACGGGACGGCTTGGCCTGAAGTCGATAACCGCGCTGCTTGACCGGCTGGGCAACCCACAACGCGATCTGCCGCCGGTGTTTCACGTCGCCGGAACAAATGGCAAAGGCTCGACCTGCGCGTTTCTGCGCGCGATGCTTGAGGCCGAAGGGCTGACCGTGCATTGCGCGACCAAGCCGCATCTGGTGCGCTATAACGAACGCATTCGGATCGCCGGAAAATTGATCAAAGACGATCTCTTGGCGGCGCTGCTTAAAGAAGTGCTCGACCTGGGCCACGATCTCGAGCCCAGCTTTTTCGAAGTCACCGCCGCCGCCACTTTCCTGGCCTTCCACCGCGAACCGGCTGATGCTTGTGTGATCGAGGTTGGTCTGGGCGGACGGTTCGATGCGACCAATGTGCTCGACGGACAAGCCGCTTGCGCGATTGCCTCGCTGGGGATCGACCATGAGGCGTTCCTGCTGGTGCCCGAGGCAGGCGTGCCGCAGGAACCGCTGTGCCGGATCGCGTTCGAGAAGGCGGGGATCGCGCGGGCTGGGGTCCCGCTGGTGACGCAGGCCTATCGTCAAGCCATGACTCGCACAATTATCGAGCACGCGATGAAAATTGGTGCGAAACCCGCGATTCGCGACCTCGACTGGTTTGCCGAGGTGGGAGAAGGCATTGCTTATCGCGACCGCCACGGCGAACTCAGGCTGCCCCTGCCCGCACTCGCCGGTAGGCATCAGGCCGACAACGCCGCACTGGCAGTGGCGATGCTGCGGCATCAATCGCAGGTCACGGTGTCAGCCGAGGCGATGGCCCGAGGCATCCGCACGGCGCGCTGGCCCGCGCGCTTGCAGTTGCTAGACGAGGGCCCGCTAACCGCGCTGGTTCCGGGACGGCGAGTGTGGCTCGATGGCGGGCACAACGTTGATGCGGGGCTGGCGATTGCGCGGTTTTTTGCGGACCATGCACCGTTGCACCTCATCACCGGGATGCTCACCAGCAAAGACCCCGCCGCGATCGTCGCCCCGCTTCAGGGTAAGCTGCTGAGCCTGTCAGTCGTCCCTGCACCGGGGCATGAAGCACACCGACCCGAACAATTTGCTCCGTACAGCGACTTGCCGGTCCGCGCTTTTGCCAGCGTGCCAGAAGCCCTGGTCGCGCTACCTGCGGAAGGCGATGTCCTGATCGCGGGATCGCTTTACCTCGCGGGCGAAGTGCTGCGGTTCAACCGGGAGTTGCCCGACTGAGCGCGCGCTCCTGGTGCGATACGCGGGCCCATTCGATCAGCACGAAGGTCACAGAAACCACGGCGGTCAGCGCGGTCCAGCGGAATACCGCGGGATAACCGTACTGCTGGAACGCCTCGCCGGTCCAGCCGCGCCCCAGCGTGCCGACCAGCGACACCAGCGAGCCGAGTAGCGCGTACTGGATCGCGCCATACTGCTTGCTGACGATGCTGGAGACGTAAGCGACGAACGCTGTCAGCGCGAGCCCGGTGACGATGTTCTCGTAACAGATTGCTAGCAGCAGCCGCACCATTCGCTCGTCCGAATGGAACCACACAGCCAGCACATCGAGCCGGAAGAAATGCGCAAAGGCATCAAGCCCGCGCGCTCCCTCAGCCAGATCGGCGTAGAGAAAATTACCCAGCGGCGGCAAAACTGCGCCCATCAGAATGGTTGGAAAACGGCCCAGCCGCGCAAAGAAATATCCGCCTAGGCTGATCCCGGCCATGGTCATGAAAATCCCGAACACCTTGGAAGCAAATGCCACCTCGTCCTTTGAATACTTCATTTCCTGCAGGTAGAACGGATAAGCAAAGCTGGCCCAGATATTGTAGCAAATCGCATAAGTCAGAATGAACCCGATCAAACTGAGCACGCCCCACCGCAGTCGGCCTGACAGTTCGCCGAGCGGCGCTACCAGCGCAGAATAGAGGTGATTGGTGGCGGTACGAACCGGGTGGTGGGTGTGATCGGCCTGCGCCATGGCATAGCGCGCCTGACCGCCCATCCAGTTGGTCAGCGCGGCCACGCCGAGCGGGACGAGTACCGTCGCGAAAATAATCCACGGGCCATAGAGCTTGGTGAAGTCGCCTGCCGAGGGTGGCGGCGTACCCACCGGCGCGGCACCCGCTGCCAGCATCCCAATCATGAATTGGATGATCGTGCTGATTGCCCACAACCAGCTAGTTCCGACGATAATCAGCGCCATCGCCCGGTATTGCGGGCGCAGTGCGCCGGGTTCGGATAGCGCTCCGTGCAGCCGCCCAGGTTCAGGCCGCGGACTGTCGGGCGCGCGCAACGTCACGCCCAGCGCGACCAGCAGCAGCACCACGCCCATTACCAAATAAACGACCGGCCACAACATCTTGCTGGCAAGAACGAGCGCCACCGCGCCGCCGACGATTGACGCGGTGCGGTAGCCGAACTGGTTGAGCGCCGAGAGCAGCTCGATCGGGGCGGAGGCGTCGGCTTGATCGATCCGCCAGCCGTCGATCGCAATATCCTGCGTGGCCGAGGCAATTGCCCCGATAAAAGCGAGCAGTGCAAATCGTCCAATCGCGCCGGCCGGATTGGTCGCCGCCAGCACCGCGAAAGCTGCCACTAGAATGATCTGGCACAGCAAAATCCAGCTTTTTCGCCGCCCCAGTCGCTCCAACCCCGGCAGCTGCACGCGGTCGACAATCGGCGACCACAGAAATTTGAACGAGTAAGCGAGCCCGATCCACGATAGCACGCCAATGGTCGCCAGATTAACGCCAACCTCGCCCAGCCACGCGTTGAGTGTGCCGACAAGCAAGGCGAATGGCAGGCCCGAGGCAAACCCTAACCCCAGCATGGTCGCCGCCTTGCGATTGCGCAGCGCGGCGGCAAGCAGTTTAAAGCCTTTGGGCCGGTCAATCGGTGCTGCGCTTTCAGCCATGCGTCCCTCGCTTGAATATTTTGCGCGAGACTAACCTACAAACGCGCTATGACTAGCCCCGATGGACCGCACGGCTACGATCCCGGGCAAATCGCCCACCCCCGGCCAGCTAGAGTTGGCGCGGCAGATCGCTGCAGGCGAACCACGCCCCAATCGCGGCATCACATCGGTTCCGGCCGGCGTTTATACCGATCCCGCGCATTGGATGCGCGAAGCCGAGACGCTGTTTGCCTGCGCACCGCAAGTGCTGTGCCCTTCAGCCTTATTACCGGACAAAAACATGGCGGTGCCGCATGACGCCACCAGTCAGCCGCTGCTGATCACCCGCGACTATGCCGGCGCGGTGCACGTGTTCATGAACGTTTGCCGGCACCGCGGCACCCGGCTCGTCGAAGGGCAGGCGGTGCACTGTTCCAAGCGGCTGACTTGCCCTTACCATGCCTGGACCTATGCGACCGACGGGCGGCTGCTCGCGTTGCCCCGACCCGAGACTTTTCCGGGGCTCGACAAGGGCGCGCACAGCATGATCGAACTGCGGAGCTGCGAAGCAGGCGGCCTGATCTGGTTCGATCCGTCAGGCGCGGCCGACTTTACGCTGGCGCACCAACTCGGCGATGATTTCGACGCCTTTGCAATGCGCGATGCGCATCTGTTCGAGCGGCGGACCCATCCAGTTGCGGCCAACTGGAAGCTGATCATGGATGCGTTCCTCGAAAGCTACCACGTCACCCGCCTGCATGCCGCCACCATCGGACCATTCTTTAAGGACGGCGTATCCAGCGGCGATCTGATCGGTCCGCATCAGCGCAGCCTCGTCTGCCGTGCCGAGGAGCTGGACGGGGTTGATTTCACCGACATGGCCGCGCTGCGCCGGATCGGCACGTTTGCCTATCAACTGTTCCCCACCACCGTGGTGGTGGTCAGCCCCGATTACATCAACGTCTTGGCGCTGTGGCCGCAGGCGCACGACCGCACATTGGTCGAGGATTTCATGCTGATCCCCGAAGCTCCACAGGACGAACGGGCGCAGCGCCACTGGCAGAACAGCTGGGACCTGCTCGACGGCGGGGTGTTTGCTGGCGAAGACTTCCGCGCCGCTGAGTTAGGCCAGGAGGGGCTAAGCACCGGAGTGATCGCAGAGCTAACGCTGGGCACGCTCGAAACCGGGATTCGCAGATTTTATGAGATTTGCGAAGAGGAGATGGGGCTGGCTGAGTCGTCGTCCCGGTCCTGACCCGGGCCCGCTGGCGCCCCGGCGCGAGGATCGTCCGAAGCCGCCCGCGATCCCCGCTTTCGCGGGGATGACGAACAGGCTAAGGGGCCACCCGATGATCACACCTCCTCCCGCACGCGCCGGCTCCGAAGCTGTCCCCCGAAACGGCGAACGTATCGCGAAACTGCTCGCCCGCGCTGGGATCGCCAGCCGCCGCGAGGTTGAGCGGATGATCGCCGATGGCCGGGTCAAACTGGGTGAGGAGGTGCTGACCACGCCAAACACCGTGCTGACCAGCCTCAAAGGGGTGACGGTTGACGGCAACCCGGTCAAGGCGCCCGAAGCCGCCAAGCTTTACGCGTTCAACAAGCCCCCGGGGCTGATCACCGCAGAGCGCGATCCGGCCGGCCGGCCGACAATCTACACCGCGCTGCGCAATGCGCTGCCCGCCGATGCCGGGCGCGTGATGCCGGTCGGGCGGCTTGATTTCAACACCGAGGGACTACTGCTGCTGACCAACGACGGCGGGCTGAAACGCGCGATGGAATTACCCAGCTCGGGCGTGCCGCGCACATATCGCGCGCGCACCTTTGGTGACATTACCCAGAACGAGCTTGAGGCCCTGTCCGAAGGGATCGAAATCGACGGGATGCGCTATGGCAATATCAATGCCAATATTGAGCGCAGCACCGGACGCAACCGCTGGATCGAAATGACCATTACCGAGGGTAAGAACCGCGAAGTACGGCGCGTGCTTGAGCATCTGGGGCTCGAGGTCAGCAGGTTGATCCGCACTGCCTATGGACCGTTCCGGCTGCTCGATCTACCGCGCGGTATGGCGGTAGAACTTCGCGCAGTTGAGGTCGAAAAGTTTGTCGCAACCCTCAAGATGCCGGGCACTTCCGCCGAACTGCGCAGCCCGCAAGAGCATGCCCGCAACCGCGTGCTGCGCGGACGCCGCTGATGCGAATCATTGCGGGGCAGTGGCGCGGGCGCAAACTGATCGCGCCAGCGGGTGAAACCACCATGCCAACGTCCGATCGCACCCGCGAAACGCTGTTCTCGATGCTGGTCAGCCGGCTCGGCTCGTTCGAGGGCTTGACGGTGGCCGACTTGTTCGCCGGTTCAGGCGCGTTGGGGATTGAGGCGTTGTCGCGCGGGGCCGCTTCGTGCATCTTCGTTGAGCAGGATGCCGCTGCGATCCGGGCTTTGCGAGGCAATCTGGCCAGCTTGCAGGCGCAGGCACAAGGCGATGTGCGCGCTGCTTCAGTTCTCGCCTTGGGCCCGGCGAAGCAACCGTTAGACCTGATCCTCCTCGATCCGCCTTACACCACGGGCGCAGGCGTGGTAGCGCTAGAAAAGCTCCAGCGGCTCGGCTGGATTGGCCCGGCAAGCTGGATCAGCCTGGAGACTTCCCTAAAACAACCGGCCGAGGTCAAGGGGCTGACGCCAGTGGCCGAGCGCAAGGTCGGTAAGGCACGACTGACGCTGTTCCGCCAGACTCCTGCCGATTGACCTTATCGCGAATTAGGCGCAGCGTTCGCCCCGGGTCGCGCTTTTAGCGCGGAGACAGCATCGTGACAAAATCAACTCTTGTTCGCACCTTAATCGGGGCGACGGCCCTGTGCATGGTGACTGCCTGTAAACCGCCACCAGTGGCCGACGATAGCGCCAAAGTATCGGCCGAAGTCAAGGCTACCATGGCCAGTGTAATTTCCAGCTTCAACGCCCACGATGCCCAAAAGGCAGTTTCCTATGATGCGCCGGATTATGTGGGTATGTTTCATGGGGTAGATAATGTGGTCGGGCCTGCCCAGGATCTTGCGCTAACCAAATTGCAACTCAGCGATGCGGCCGCCAAAGTGACCGTCAGCGACGAAAAAATCGATGTCGCGGCGGCCGGCGATATGGCCGTCTGGTCCGCCACTTATGCTTACGATTTCACTGATCCCAAGACCAAGCAGCCGACGACCGAACACGGCAATTGGCTGATCGTCTTCAAGAAACAGCCCAGTGGCGCGATGAACGAGGCTTACGGCGTGGTTTCCGATACTCCGGCACCCAAGCCTGTTGCCAAATGACCACCCCGGCGCGCGCTAATTAATCGGCGCGCGCGGGACGGGCCAGCGTTACGCCGATGAGCGTCAGCAGCCCCGCCGCGACCAACAGAAGCCCAACCGAGCCGCCATACCCGGCGTTGCTCATTTGCTTGGCCAGCAGCGGAGTCACCGCGCCGCCCAGGATGCCCCCGACGTTGAAAGCCACCGATACCCCGGTATAGCGGACTGCCACCGGATACAGGCTGCTCAGCCAGCCGCCCAGCGGGCCATAGACGAAGCCCATCACAAACAGCGCCACCGAAAGCGTCGCGAACGCCGCCCCACCCGAGCCCGATCGCAGTCCCGCGGCAAATACCAGCCCGACCCCCATCGTCGCCAGCGACCCCAGCAACAAGACCCGGCGCAGGCTGCTGCGGTCAGCCAGCAAGACCGCCGTCACGATCCCCACCGCAAGGAAGCAATTGGCACCGAGCTGGAGCAATAGGAATTGCTCACGCGAATAGCCAAGCTGCTTGGTCGCCAGATCGAGCGCAAAGGCGGTCGACAGGTAAAACAACGAAAAGCACGCCACCACTCCGGCGCTTCCCGCCAGCACAGCACCCCAATGGTGGCGCAGCAGCGGCCCAATCGGCACGGCCGGCGGCGGCGCTTGGGCCAACGCCGCTTTGAACGCTGGGGTTTCCTTCAGATTGAGCCGCACCCACAGCCCGATCCCGACCAGCAGCGCGCTGGCGAGGAACGGCACGCGCCAGCCCCAGCTTAAAAATTGATCATCATTTAGCCACCAACCCAACAGCAGGAACAAGCCGTTGGCTGCCAAGAACCCCAGCGGAGCGCCCAGTTGCGGGGCTGCACCGAACCGTGCTTCCCACCCCTTTGGCGCGTTTTCGACAGCGAGCAGCGCTGCCCCGCCCCACTCTCCACCCAACCCGAAACCCTGGCAAAAGCGCAGCACGCACAGCAGCAGCGGAGCCAGGTGACCGGCAATGGCAAAGCCGGGGAGAAACGCGATGGCAAAGGTGGATCCGCCCATCAGCAACAGCGAGGCCACCAAAGTGGCTTTCCGCCCGACCCGATCGCCGAAATGCCCGAACGCGACCGCCCCGATTGGCCGCGCCAGAAAGGCTAACCCGAACACCATGAAGGCCTGCAGGCCTTGGGCTTCGGGTGAGCTGGACGGGAAAAACAGCCCGCCAAACACGAGTGCGGTTGCCGTTGCGAATACGTAAAAATCGTAGAATTCGACCGCCGTGCCGGTCAGTGCGGCGATAAGAATGCGGGAATGAGAGCGCAGCGGCGACATGCTCTGTGGCTGTCGCGCCGCCGCTGCGCTGTCAAATGAAAACCGGCTTGGTGGTGGGCGTTAGATTGGCTATTTGCCGCCGCGATTGCGGCAACTGTCGCGCAGAATCTTGGTGCAAACCGGATAGACCTTGTTCATCGCCTCAGGCGGCGGCGGGCTCAGTGCCCCCTTGTATGGCCCGGCGTGATAGGTCGAGTCGGCCGGCATAGCCGGGGGAACCGGCATGTTGGCGCTAACTGGGTTGGGCGGTGTGGCACTCGGCATTTCGCTCGAACCGACTGGATTGGCTTGGACCACTGCCGGCATCGGCGCAGCGGCAGCGGCTTGCCCGGCCAATTGCGCTTCAATCGACACCCAGCTGCTCGCCCGCTGGACAGGGGTCATAGCCATGATTTGGCTGCGTTGCACGTCGGTCAGTTTCCACCAACCGTGCATCTGGTTCAGGCTGAGTGTCCAATAATAGGCTTGAGTATCACTAGGCCAAGCATCGTAAGCCGCGCGCTGCGCTGTGGACCAAGAATTGTAGTCCATTTGCTGCGCGGAACTTAACGTGGACATAGCGGTCTGCGCCAGACTGGTCTGCACCGTTAGCGGGCCAACGGCGCACAGCAGCGCGAACGCAGAAACGGCCGGGAACAACATGTTACGCATGATAAGTCTCCAGAACTGTCAGGATTGCCTTCAATTGACGCACCGGCGATCATAAGGTTCCAGCAAACGCTGCTTGCCAAGCCAGCCTGTTGGTTAGCTGCGGTCAGTGCCCAGTTAATTTGCTTTGCCGCTCATGCCGGGATATTTGCTTACAATGCAAATCGCCGCCCGCACCTGTGCGCGGACGGCGATCTGTTTGGCGAAGCCCGGAGCGACCCGAGGGCCAGCCGTAAATTTTAGACTACATCTCGCTGGCAGGCTTGCCCGGCCAATGATCGAGCGGAACGTTACCAAAGTTCAGCCCGGCAGCGCGGGGGTTGATACAGGCATCGACAACAGCGCCCTCGCAAACCATATATTCGTGGCCCTCGACAGTAACCTTTGTAGCGCGGCCGCGGCTATTGCGCTCGGTCACGGTCGCCAAGCCAGCATCGTCCAGGCCAACCCGGCCATAAGCGTTGGCTGTGCCTTGCGCATGCGCTCCGCGTGCATGAATTGAATGGGCTTTGGCAGCATGCCAAGCCTTCGCTTTGCCATGATGGGTGGTGTGCCCCAATGCCGGTGCTGCGGAGAGAGCGGCAATGGCAAGGGCTGTGATGATCTTTTTCATGGTGCCTTCCTTCTCTGAGATCATCTAAAAAACGCACAGCCGCAATTTAAGTTCCACTGCCGGACCCCAGCCTGCTTGCGCGGGGGGGCGTCGTTCCCTAACTGTTCACATGTGCAACCCCCCGTCGAATCCATCCCAGACCCTTATCTCGAAGGCCTGAACGCGCCGCAGCGCGAAGCTGTGCTGGCAACCGAAGGTCCAGTGCTGATGCTCGCTGGGGCGGGCACTGGCAAGACTGCGGCGCTGACCACGCGGCTTGCTTATATTATCCGCACCCGACGCGCCTGGCCGAGCGAAGTCTTGTGCGTCACCTTTACCAACAGGGCGGCGCGCGAGATGAAAGAGCGCGTGGGCCACATGCTCGGTCCCAGTGTCGAGGGCCTGCCGTGGCTTGGCACCTTCCACTCGATCGCCGCCAAGCTGCTGCGCCGACATGCTGAACTGGTTGGCTTGCAATCAAATTATACGATCATCGACACCGATGATCAGCTGCGCGTGCTTAAGCAATTGATCCACGCCGAGGGGCTGGACGAAAAGCGCTGGCCAGCGCGGCTGCTCGCCAGCTGCATCGATCGCTGGAAGAACAAAGGGCTCAACCCACCGGACCTGGGCGCGGTTGACTGCGAGGCTTACGCGAATGGCCAGGGCCAGAAGTTCTACCGGCTCTATCAGAACCGGCTGAAAGCGCTCAACGCTTGCGATTTCGGTGATTTGCTGCTGCACATGCTCAACGTGCTACGCTCCCACCGTGAGATCCTTGAGCAATACCAGCAGCGCTTTAAATACATTCTGGTCGACGAATATCAGGACACCAACCAAGTCCAGTATTTGTGGCTGCGGCTGCTTGCTCAGGACCACCGCAACATCTGCGTGGTCGGCGATGATGACCAGTCGATCTATTCGTGGCGCGGAGCCGAAATCACCAATATCTTGCGGTTCGAGCAGGATTTTCCCGGCGCGAAGGTGATCAAGCTCGAGCAGAATTATCGCTCGACGCCAGATATTCTCGCCGCCGCGTCCGGATTGATCGATGCCAATTCGCAGCGGCTCGGCAAGACCCTGTGGACGACGCGCAATGGCGGCGACAAGGTCCGCGTGATCGGGGTGTGGGACGGCCCCGAAGAAGCACGGCGGGTGGGTGAAGAGGCCGAACGGCTGGAGCGCGAGGGTGCATCGCTGTCGCAGCTCGCGATCTTGGTCCGCGCCCAGTTCCAGACCCGCGAGTTCGAAGACCGGTTCATCGCGATCGGGCTCAATTACAAGATTGTCGGCGGGTTTCGCTTTTACGAACGCGCCGAGGTGCGCGATGCATTGGCTTATCTGCGGGTTATCGCGCAGCCGAGTGACGATCTGGCGTTCGAGCGGATCTACAACAGCCCCAAGCGCGGCCTGGGCGACAAAACGCTGGAGAAGCTTCACCGCTATGCCCGCGCGCGCAATGTTCCGTTGGCGATGGCCGCGCTCGAGATTGTTGACAGCGGCGAACTGCCCGCCCGCGCGCGTGGCACCTTGTTGGCACTGATGCGCAATTTCGCGCGCTGGCGTGAGGCCGCGAGTACATTGTCCCCGGCCGAGCTGGTGCGTACGGTGCTTGAGGAGAGCGACTACACCGACGCCTTGCAGGCCGACAAAAACGCCGAAAGCGCGGGCCGACTCGAAAACTTGGCCGAATTGGCGCGGGCGCTCGAAGAATACGAGACGCTCGGGGATTTCCTTGAGCACGTCAGTCTGGTGATGGACAACGACGCCGCCGATGACGTCGAGAAAATTACCATCATGACGATCCACGCCGCCAAAGGCCTCGAATTCGATTACTTGTTCCTCGTTGGGTGGGAGGAAGGCGTGTTCCCCTCGCAGCGGGCAATGGATGAAGGCGGGTTAGCCGCGCTCGAAGAAGAACGCCGCCTAGCCTACGTGGCGATTACCCGCGCGCGCAAGCAATGCACAATCCTGCACGCGGCCAACCGGCGCATCTATGGCCAGTGGACCAGCTCGATCCCCAGCCGGTTCATCGCCGATCTGCCCGCCGCGCATATCGCGCAGGAAAATTCGATGGCAGGCGGCGCATCTTTGTGGCGGGCGCAGTTCTCAGAGCACACGGATCCCTTTGCGCATGTCGCCAATGCCCAGCCCAGCCGCACCATCACGCGCGGCCCCGGCTGGCAGCGCGCCTCCGCTCAGCCCTTTGACCCTGCCCCGCGCCGGATCGCCGAGACCACCCGCAGCGCCGCCAGCTTCGCCGCCAAACCCCGCGGCGATATCGCGCTGGGCACGCGGGTTTTCCATGAAAAGTTCGGTTACGGCGTGGTCACCGCGCAGGAGGGAAACAAGTTGGAGATCGAGTTTGAGACAGCGGGCCTTAAACGCGTGGTCGACAGTTTTGTGAAGCTGCCCGATTGAACGCGGCGGCGCGACTGCGCTAAGCTGTCAGCAGCAGTCTTGGCCCGCCTGGATTGGCGGGCACTTCACGTCGCCATAGCTGCAAAACACGCAGCAGTCTCCCTTTAACGGACTCAACCGCGCCGAACATGCCGAACAGTCAAAGAAAAATCGGCACGAGTCGGTGGCCATCGTTTCGGCAGACTGTGCTCCGCAGTTGGGGCAGGTGATCGTGCTGGTGAGCTCAAGCATACAGCTTTGACAAAATTAGTAGCGCTGTCCCAAATGCGGCGGCGGCTAGGATTAAACGGCGAAACCACGGCCGCGCGCAAAGGTCGCCGGGGCGGCAAGTCTTTGCTGATCGCAAAACTATGAACGCGGACGCAGCCAGGAACAACACGGCTAGGATGTTCAGCGGGGTTCTGAAATGCGATCCAGCCGCCCCGAACGGAGCCAGCCAATAGGTCGTAAACCCGGCTCCTGCCAACAGGATCGGTAAAGCACAGCAGGCGGATAACGCGAACGCCGAAGCAATGCCGCTGATCGCTAGGACGATGGCTCCGCTTGATTTTGCTTCGGTTTTCATCGTGTTTCACCTTGCGCAACATATAGTCCGGTGTCGAGTGAGTTAATTCGAGCCGCAAATCGGCAGAGCGTCAAATTGACCTGAGGTGCCTGCGCGCCAGCGCCAGTCCAGCGAGCGTAAGCGCGGCAAAGACAGCGCCCGCGAAGAACGTAGCGCCCGATCCAAAGTGGTCCCACAGCAGCCCGGCGATCACGCTGGCCGCCAGCGCGGCCAGACCGGTCGCTAGGTTGAATAAACCGAAGGCCGATCCGCGCAGCCGGTCTGGCGCACTGCCCGCCACCAGCTTCGCGAACAGACCTTGTGTCAAGGCCATATGTGCGCCCCACAACGCGATCCCGGCGGCAATTGCTGGCAACCCGTGCCCGAGCGCGAGCACGAGATCAGCCGCGATCAGCACCAGCAGCCCCACACTCAATAGGGCGGGTGCGGGGTAACGATCGGCCAGCGCGCCCGCCGGATAGGCCCCGGCCGCATAGACCAGGCTCATAACCACCAAAACCAGCGGCGAGAGGGCAATCGGAAGCCCGGTTTCAGCTGCCCGAAGGATCAGAAACGCCTCACTGAACCGAGCGAGCGTAAAGAATAAACCGACCCCCGCGATGGTCCAAAACGCCGCACCCAGTTCGCGCAGTTCAGCTATCTGTACCGGGAAATGCGCTGTCCTCGGATTGGCCTTGCTATCGCCCACGCCCAGCAGCACCATCGCCACTGAAGCCAGCGCGGGGATCACCGCGACCCAGAACACCAGCCGGAAATCATTGGCATAAGCCAACATCAGCAGCACCGCGATCAGCGGCCCTATCAGCGCTCCCACGGTATCGAGCGCCTGACGCAAGCCATAAGCGCGGCCGCGAATTTCGGGCGGGGCAACATCGGCGACCAGCGCATCGCGCGCTGCGCCTCGCACGCCCTTGCCCAGCCGGTCGGC
>JAYVML010000068.1:0-46073 GCA_043758955.1 Novosphingobium sp.
GCAACCTGGGTCGGCGTGCCGGCGACATTGGTGATGTAGTTGAGATACTTGGCATCAATGTAGCCGAGCGATCCCGTCAGCGTGAGGGTGCCCTGGCCGCTCTCGATCAGTTTGGCCCGGCCTTCGAATTCGAAGCCCTTGATGCGCGCCTTGCCGGCATTCGAAACCACCCCGCAGAAGGTGTTAAAGCCGCCCGATACACAGGCGACCGAACCCGGGATCTGCACGTCCTTGTAATCCATATAGAACGCGGCAGTGGCGATGTAGAGCCGGTGACCCAGCAGGTTGGCCTTGTAGCCGATTTCGTAACTGTCGACCGTTTCAGGCTTGAAGCTGAGGAAGTCCGACTGCGATACGCCGGCCGGAGCGTTTGCACCGACCCCGCGCGGATCGAATCCGCCGCCCTTGAAGCCCTGCGAGTACGACGCATAAATCGTGTTGTCGCTGTTCGGCTTGAACGTCAGCGATGCCTTGGGCGTGAATTTGGTGAAGGTCTTGCTGCCTCTGAAATTGGTGCCCGGCGTGCCAAACGGAATGCCCGCTCCGCCAAACACCGGCGAGCCGCCGCCAAGATAATTCTGACGCAGGATATTACCGTCGCGCTTGTCCCAAGTGTATCGTCCGCCGAGCGAAAGGCTCAGCTGATCGGTGAAGTCATAAGTGAAGTCACCAAAGCCCGCCATCGTTTCGGTATGGATATCGGCATTGGTAAAGGCGGTAAGCAGGAACGGCGATGGGTATTGCACGAACAGGCGGACGTCGAATTGGGTCAGTGCCGATGCGTCGAGGTAATAGAACCCGACCAGGCCGTTGAACTTGCCGCTGCTGAGCAGCGCCTGGACTTCCTGGCTCAACTGCGTGTTGCGGTAAATCCCCGGCACGTCGACGTCTTGCGCGGGCAGCGCGTCGAAGTCGATCGGGGTCAGCGAATCGTCCTTGCGGTAAGCGGTAATCGAGCGGAAGGTCAGGCTGTCGGTCGGCTGCGCTTCGAGGAACAGCGAGGTGCCCCAGGCTTTGACGTCCTGCTTGGGATAATTGAGACCGCCTTGCGTATCGTAAACGTTGGCCAGCACCGGTGCGCCGCTGAATAGCCCGGGGATGAAGCGGTGGCCGCCGCGCGGATTTGACGCGTCGTGGGTGTAATCACCGGTCAGCCGGGCAAAGATGCCGGTGCCGTGAATTTCGATGGTGCCCCGACCCGCCCAAATATCCTTGTCGTAGTTATCAAGCCCGGTGGTGAGATTTTTGCCGAAGCCGTCGCGGGTCAACCGCGCGAGCGAGCCGCCGATGCGGATTATCTTGCTTTCGCCCACCGGGACGGAGGCAGTGATCACTCCGTCCGCTTGGTTATAGCTGCCATAGGTTGCGCGTGCCGACAAATGCGCAACGTCATCGAGCCGGCGGGTGACATATTTGACCGCGCCGCCCACGGTATTGCGGCCATAGAGCGTGCCCTGTGGGCCGCGCAGCACTTCGATTCGCTGGACATCGTAGATATCGAGCACGGCGGCTTGCGGCCGGTTGAGGTAAACATCGTCAAGGTAGATGCCGACACCCTGCTCGAAGCCCGAGACCGGATCCTGCTGGCCGACGCCGCGGATAAACGCGCTAAGCGTTGAATTGGTCGCGCGGCTGGCTTCGAGTGTTACGTTGGGCACCGTTTCGGCGAGCGCCGTAATGTCAGCGGCGCCCTGATTGGCGAGCTGTTCGCCCGAGATTGCGGTGATCGCGATCGGCACATCGATCAGATTTTCTTCGCGGCGGCGTGCGGTGACCACGATCGCGCCTTCGTCATCGGCCGGCGCGGCGGTCGGCTGGACGCTCGTCTGGGCACAAACAGGCGCAGCAGTCAGGCTGAACAATACGCCGGCGAGCAGTGAAGCGCGGCAAAGCAAGGCGTGGTTACGCATCGGGTTCCCTCCCAAGAAATCAGTGGCCCGCCGCTGATCGGCTAGGTCCACGAAGAGACTTATATAATAGTTGAACCAACTTTCAACTTTGTTATGCTTGCGTCGGCAAAGGCGGCAGTGAATGATGCGGATACGTGGCAAGACGGCAACACTAACCGGCGTTGAGGTGAAGCAAGTGAATCTGGGGAACAGCGCCAAGGCATTGCGCGAACCGCGGACCGAGCGCGGGCGCCGCACCCAGCGCGCTATCCTCGATGCCGCCGCCGCCGAATTCGGCGAAAAGGGCTTTCACGAAAGCTCGATCGTCTCGATCACTATCCGCGCCGGGGTCGCGCTAGGCAGCTTCTATACCTATTTTGAAAGCAAGGAGGCGCTGTTCAAGGCGCTGGTCGCGGACATGAGCGGACGGGTGCGCGATCACGTCGCCCCAGCGCTGCAAGGCCCGCAAAGCGCACTCGCAGCCGAAGGCGCAGCGCTAAAAGCGTTCCTCGACTTTGCCCGCAGCCACAAGGAAATCTACCGGATCATCGACGAAGCCGAATTCGTCGCCCCGGAAGATTGGCGCGCGCACTATCTGACAACTGCCGCGCGCATTCTGGAGCGCTTGCAAGCGGCGCGGGCCAAAGGCGAACTGGCCGTCGAGCCGAGCGAGGTCCACGCTTGGGCGATCATGGGGATGAACGTGTTCCTGGGCCTGCGTTTCGGAGTGATGGACGCGGACGCCGATTTGGGAGAGGTGGCGGGGAAGGCGAACAGGTTGCTGCGGGATGGCCTACGAGCCATTTCATCTGATAACCATCAGCGAGATTGAAGACTCACGTCGATTGGAATTAACTTACAGAGTTCTAGCCATAGATGGCTGATCGACGTAGCGAGATACCATGGAAGACATAGATATCCAGGTCACCAGCTGGCTCAATGCGTTGGCTGGCCGCAATGCATGCATCGACTTTTTGATGGTGCTGATTTCGACGTGGGCCGTTCCGGTACTGATTATCGCAGTTGCCGCACAATGGTGGGCGGGCAAGCGCGATCGGGACAGGCATATAATCGTTGCCGCGGGCCTGTCATTCATCGTTGGACTGGCCATCAATCAGGCAATTCTTTTGTTCATTCAGCGTCTCCGACCCTACGAGCTTGGCCTAACGCATTTGATCGTGGCCCGGAGCAGCGATCCTTCGTTCCCGTCCGACCATGCGACCGCCACCTTTGCAATCGCGGGCGCTTTTCTGCTCCACAAGGCAAAATGGCGAGGCGTCGCATTTCTTGCTGCAGCGTTAGTTGTGAGCCTTTCCCGAGTGTTCATCGGGACGCATTATGCCAGCGACGTAGTCGGAGGCGCAGTTACGGGCCTGTTGGCCGCGAGTACTATAAGGGCCGTATATCGGCCGGGCTCGCGTTTTGATCGGTTTGTGACTGGATTGCTGTAGCCTGTTCTCGCGTTTGATCGGCGGGCGTCTGCTAAAAGCCACAACTATAAACCACGATGGAGCCGTGCGGCCTTCGGATGCAATTAAAGTACTATCTGCTTCCGCGTCGAAATGGGGTGACAAATTTCCACATGGTCAAGTCACCGGCATATGCCGTTTGAGGAGTCGATACTCATGCCAAACGAGCCACATCACGACCAAATCAAACACGGTAAGCAGGATCAGTCCTATGCCGTGTGTATGGGTGTAGCGATAAAGCTGGTAGGCGATGAACAGCGTCATCACGGCAAGCGAGGCCGGATAAGCCCACAGCTTGCGCATTAGCAAGCCGGTCACCAGCGCCAGTTTTACGATTCCGTGGCTCAGCAGATAAAAAGCGTAGAAATGCTGGGTCGCCAGCGAAAAGCCATTGGCCCAAGTCATTATGTGCTGAGCGATGAAGTCCGAGCGGTCTTCGCGAAGCTCGTCCTGAGTCAAGCTCGCGACAATGCGGACGATCACATCGTTACCGGTTAGCCACAGCAGCAGTCCGCCAATGCACTCGATCGCCGCGTGCGCGCCTTTAAGCAACACGCTTACTTCGAACAGTTCGTGAATCCGCCGTTCCTGCACGGCTCCGCTTAGCATTATGCTAGAACTCAGCAACCATTGAAGGCGTTTGAAAAAGCTGCATAACGCTGGCCTCTTAGGGAGTTTTGCGCAAACGCGTTTATCGACCTCGATTCTCGGCAAAACGAATGGCGACCTAACCCTCTCTCCGCTCACATGTAAATGATCGGGCAACTTACGGTCCAAAGTTTGTGAATTAAATGACAAGCGCTAATGACCTTTCCCCACCCCAAAGTTACCCGGCTGATTGAATGCCCTTCTCGCGCAATCCCCAATGACTTTGCCCCCAACCCCCGCTATGCGCCGCCGACCATGTCCACGCCGCCAACTTCCAACCGCCGCACATTTGCCATTATCTCGCACCCCGATGCGGGCAAGACCACGCTGACCGAAAAGCTGTTGCTGCAGGGCGGAGCGATCCATCTGGCCGGGCAGGTCAAGGCGCGCGGGCAGGCGAGGCGGGCGCGGTCGGACTGGATGAAGATCGAGCAGCAGCGCGGGATTTCGGTCACCTCGAGCGTGATGACGTTTGAACGGGATGGAATAACGTTCAACCTGCTCGATACGCCGGGTCACGAGGACTTTTCCGAGGATACCTATCGCACGCTGACCGCGGTCGATTCGGCGATCATGGTTCTCGATGCGGCCAAAGGCATCGAACCGCAGACCCGCAAGCTGTTCGAGGTGTGCCGCTTGCGCTCGGTGCCGATCATCACTTTCGTCAACAAGGTCGACCGCGAGGGGCGCAGCGTGTTCGATACGCTTGACGAGGTCGCCGATGCGCTCGCGCTCGATGTCTGCCCGATGTCGTGGCCGATCGGGCTGGGGGGCGAATTCAAGGGCGTGCTCGACTTTAAGACTGACACCATTGCGCGGCCCGAAGGCGCCAGTCGCGAATTTCTGGGCAGGGTTGAGCCGGCTTCCGATATTCCGTCTGACATCGCCGATGAGATTGAGTTGGCGCAGGGCGGCTATCCCTCGTTCGATCTGGAGGCCTATCGCAATGGCGATCTGACCCCGGTGTATTTCGGTTCAGCGCTCAAGAATTTCGGCGTGGCTGAACTGATCGACGCGATCGCGACTTATGCCCCGCCGCCGCGTCCGCAGCCCAGCAATCAGGGCGTGATCAGCCCCGAAGGCAAGGAAGTGACGGGCTTCGTGTTCAAGGTTCAGGCCAACATGGACCCGATGCACCGTGACCGGATCGCATTTATGCGGCTGGTATCGGGCACCTTCAAACGCGGCATGAAACTCACTCCATCGGGCTCGGGCAAACCAGTGGCGGTCCATTCGCCGATTCTGTTCTTCGCGCAAGACCGCGAGCTGGCCGACAGCGCCGAGCCGGGCGACATTATCGGGATCCCCAATCACGGCACCTTGCGGGTCGGCGATACGCTGTCCGAGCTGAACCAGGTGCGGTTCACCGGGCTGCCTAATTTTGCGCCTGAAATCCTGCGAAGGGTCGCGCTGAAGGACCCAACCAAGACCAAGCAATTGCGCAAAGCGCTCGATGACCTGAGCGAAGAAGGCGTGATCCAGGTGTTTTACCCTGAAATTGGCGCATCGTGGATCGTCGGCGTGGTCGGGCAGTTGCAGCTCGAAGTGTTGATCAGTCGACTCGAGGCTGAATACAAGGTCGAAGCGATGCTCGAACCAGCACCGTTCGAAACCGCGCGTTGGCTGAAAGGCAGCGAGGCGGCGCTCAAAGGGTTTGCCGATATCAACAAGGCCAACCTCGCCAAAGACCGCGACGGCGATCCGGTGTTTATGGCGCGCTCAGCCTGGGATGTCGGCTATCAGCAGGAACGCAATCCCGAGCTGGTGTTTTCGGCGACCAAGGAAAGATAAGCGGTTGGCGCGCGCAGAGGCGCAGAGGCGCAGAGGACGCAGAGACGGTTAGTGCTTTCGGTGCAGCCGTTTAACAATGCATCGGCTGAAATTGAGCAATTGCCTGCGGCGTAAGGCGAGGCTTCTCTGCGTCCTCTGCGCCTCTGCGCGCGCCAATGGAAGTCTTGCTCCAAGCGCAGCATGTCCTTAAGCGCGCTTGATGGAATTCACTGACCACATCACTCCAGACCAGATCGCCATGATCGGCAAACAGGCAGTGTTTTTCATCGCCACCGCTGCCAGCGAAGGCCGGATCAACCTCAGCCCCAAGGGTCTGGCTGATACTTTTCGCGTGCTCAGCCCCACTCGCGTCGCCTACCTTGACCTCGGCGGATCGGGCAACGAGACGCACGCGCACTTGGCCGCAGATGGCCGGATCACGATCATGATGTGCAATTTTGCCCAACCGGCACTGATCCTGCGGCTCTATGGCCGGGGCCGCCCGGTCTTGCCGCAGGATGCCGATTGGGCTGAGCTGGCCGCACTGTTCACCCTGCTCCCCGGCACCCGCCAGATCTTCGATATCTCGGTCGAAAGCGTGCAGGGCAGCTGCGGCTGGGGCGTGCCTCTGATGCACGTCGATCAGGAGCGCGCCACCTTGGTCAAATACCATGCCCAGTCCGACCCGGACAAATGGACCAAGAAAATGGCCGGGCGCACCTCCAGCATCGATGGCCTGCCGACCCGCGCGACGGACCGGTTTATTGCGGGGGAACCGTCTTCACCACATGACCGTTTGAGTTAAGGAAAAGCAGAAAAGGGGTTCACGCAGGGGCGCAGAGAAGAAAGCCTGAGACGCGAAGATTTCGTGCTTTCGGCCAAGCCGCCTTCACTTCAAACGCTCCGCCAAATGCAGCCGAACCGAGACAAGCGGCCTTTGGCCGGTCGCTACATCTCTGCGCCTCAGTCCTTCTTCTCCGCGTCTCTGCGTGAACCTCTATCTTCCTTCGGCAAAACGTCGATTTCTCATTGAGCTCCTGACCCCATGCACCTCACTTTTGCCAGTTATAATATCCACAAGGGCGTGGGGCTTGACCGCCGCCGCGATCCCGAGCGGATCATGGCGGTGCTGCGCGAGATCGACGCCGATGTGATCGCGTTGCAGGAAGCCGATCGGCGGTTCGGCCAGCGCGAGGCAGTGCTGCCGCGGCAATTGCTCGAAGATCATGGGCATTACCGGGCAGTGCCGCTCTCAACCGGGGCCAATTCGATCGGCTGGCACGGCAATGCGCTGCTGGTGCGGCGCGACATCACCATTGCCGAGGCCGGGATTGTGCCGCTGCCCACGCTCGAGCCGCGCGGGGCGATCCGCGCTGACTTGATCGTCAAGGGTCAGCGGCTGCGCGTGGTCGGCATGCACCTTGATCTGTCGGGGCTGCGGCGGCGGCAGCAAGTGCGCGCAATCCTGGCGCATTGCCAGCGCTGCGATCATTCCTGCCCGACCGTGCTGCTGGGCGATTTCAACGAATGGTCGCAGCATGGCGGTTCCTTGCGCGAATTTCACACGCCGTGGCGCGTCCTGGCACCGGGCCGCAGCTTCCCCTCGCGGCGGCCGGTGGCGCAGCTCGACCGGGTGGTGATTTCGCGCGAATGGCAGTGCGAGGAAGCGGGGGTGCACTTCAGCGCGCTTGCCGCCAGTGCCTCAGACCATTTGCCGATCTGGGCCAAGCTTGCTTTGCCTAAATAAGAGGCAGTTGCGCAAGTTACAGGCGAGACCTTCGGCCTCGACGCCAGTTCATTTCATTCCTGCAGCTGAAATCGCACGCTAATTACGCATTGGCACGATCTTTGCTGCATGTGCGAAGTCGGCAAGGCGCCGAACACGAGGCAATCAGGGGACCGGCATGAAATTTATCGTTGCCATAATCAAACCCTTCAAGCTCGACGAAGTGCGCGATGCACTCGGCGCGCTGGGGGTCGCGGGCATGACCGTGACCGAGGTCAAGGGATTCGGGCGGCAAAAGGGCCAGACCGAGATTTACCGCGGGGCTGAATATACCACCAATATGCTGCCCAAGGTGAAGATCGAGCTCGCGGTCAGCGATGCGCTGGCGCCGCAAGTGGTCGAAACGATCCAGCAGGTGGCGAGCACCGATGCGATCGGTGACGGCAAGATCTTCGTGCTCGAGCTGGCATCGGCCACGCGCATCCGCACCGGCGAAACCGGGGACACGGCGCTGTGAGTGCGCGCGTGACAGGAGGGAATTCAACAATGATCCGCAAGATTTTCGGCGGCCTGGGTGCAATGGGCATTTCGCTCGGCGCGGCCACGGCTGCTTTCGCTCAAGCGGCCGCTGCTGTGGCCGGTCCGATCAAGAACCCAACAACTGAACAGATGGCCACCATGGTCAACAAAGGTGACACCACCTGGATGCTGATCTCCTCGGCCCTGGTGCTGATGATGAGCATTCCGGGCCTCGCGCTGTTTTACGGCGGGCTGGTGCGCACCAAGAACATGCTCAGCGTGCTGATGCAGGTGTTCATGATTGTTTCGATCACCGGGCTGATGTGGGCGCTGTTCGGCTATTCGATCGCTTTCACCAGCGGCGCCGGGCACGAAATCATGGGCGTGCAGCTATTCGGCGGGCTGTCCAAGGCGTTTATGGCGGGGGTGACCAGCGGCTCGTTCGCGGCGACATTCTCCAACGGGGTGTACATTCCCGAGCTGAGCTATTTCGTGTTCCAGATGACCTTCGCCATGATCACCCCGGCGCTGTTCATCGGCTCGTTCGCCGAACGGATCAAATTCTGGCCGCTGATGCTGTTCACCGTGCTGTGGTCGATCCTGGTCTATTATCCAGTGGCGCATATGGTGTGGTATTGGGCCGGCCCGGACTTCCTGATGGATACCGTCAAGAAAGCCGCTGATGGCACCCTGCTTTCGCAGGATTCAGGGTTCCTGTTCCAAAAGGGCGCCCTCGATTTTGCGGGCGGTACTGTTGTCCATATCAACGCCGGGATCGCCGGTCTGGTTGGCTGCCTGGTGCTGGGCAAGCGGCTTGGCTTCGGCAAGGAAGCCACCCCACCACACTCGCTGACCATGACCATGATCGGGGCTTCGATGTTGTGGGTGGGCTGGTTCGGGTTCAACGCCGGATCTAACCTTGAATCGAATGGCGTCGCCGCGGTGGCCTTCGTCAACACCATGCTGGCCACTTGCGCGGCTGCGCTGAGCTGGGCGGTGGTCGAACAGATCGTCCACAAAAAGCCTTCGATGCTGGGTGCAGCTTCGGGTGCCGTCGCAGGTCTGGTCGCGATCACCCCGGCTTCGGGCTATGGCGCGCCGATGACCTCGATCGTGCTGGGCCTGATCGTCTCGCCGATCTGCTTCTTCTTCGTCTCGACGATCAAGAACAAGTTCAAATATGACGATACGCTCGACGTGTTCGGGATCCACTGCATCGGCGGGATCACCGGGGCGCTGGCCACCGCGGTGGTCGCTGCGCCCAGCCTTGGGGGTCAAGGCTACTTCGATTACACGGTGTTCCCGGCGGTTGCGGTTGCGCCAGACGCTTACAGAATCTCCGGGCAGCTATGGATCCAGCTGCAAGCGGTCGGCGTGACCCTGCTGTGGTCGGGCATCATCTCGGCAATCCTGCTGATTGCCATCGACAAGCTGATCGGGCTGCGCGCCAGCGAAGAAGCCGAACGCGAAGGCCTCGATCTCAACGAACACGGCGAGCGCGCTTACAATATGTAGCGCCCGTCTCCCAAGATTGGCGGGTCCGGAATTCCTCCTCTCCTCCTCCCGGATTCGCCAACCCACGTTCCTCCTGCGAACGAAAACTTTAATAGGCCGGGGCGCAAGCTCCGGCCTTTTTTTCGGAGCAAGAGCTGGTTCGCGCAAAGGCGCAAAGGCGCAAAGAGTGTTCGCGAGCGGCGCAGCCCTTCAGCTGCCGGCCGATTGAATTGTTGAATTCATTGGAGCTGAAGGCCGGGCTGGCGGCTCCCGCCACAGCTTTGCGCCTTTGCGCCTTTGCGCGAACAAATTCCGCGCCCAAGGGCGGTCCTACCGCCCAGTCAGCGCGGCTTCGCTCTCGTCCATCAGCTTGGTGATGATCTCCGCGACCGGCTCTTCGGCGGTGACCATGCCGACCGACTGCCCGGCCATCAGCGAGCCGTTCTCGACGTCGCCGTCGATCACCGCGCGGCGCAGCGCCCCGGCCCAGAAGTGTTCGATCTGCAGCTGGGCCTCGCCCATGTTGACGCTGCCCGCATCGAGCAGCTTGGCGACTTCGACCTGCTTGGCAGTGAACTCCTCGGTGCCTTTGTTCTTGAGCGCGCGGACCGGGATCACCGGCAGCCGCGGATCGACCTGCACGCTCGCCACCGCATCGCGCGCATTGGCGCGGAAGAAGGCTTTCTTGAACAACGGGTGCGCGATGCTTTCGCTGGCGCAGGCAAACCGGGTGCCCAGCTGCACGCCCGACGCCCCCATTTCCAGGTAAGCCGCGATCATATCGCCGCGGCCGATCCCGCCGGCGACGAATACCACGTGGTCGGCCGCGAGCTCGGGCAGGAATTCCTGCGCCAATACGCTGGTCGCCACCGGGCCGATGTGCCCGCCCGCTTCGCTGCCCTCGATCACCATGGCGTCCGCGCCCGCCCCATCCCTTTGGCGCAGCAGCTTTTTGGCCAATGCGAGGGTCGGTGCGAACACCAAAACTTTGCCGCCAAAGTCCTTGATCGCCTCAACGCTGCCCTTTGGCGGGATCCCGCCCGCCAGCACGACGTGGCTGACCTGGTGCTTGGCGCAGACCGCGATCAGATCGAACAGCATCGGGTGCATGGTGATCAGGTTGACCCCGAACGGCTTGGCGGTCAGCGCCTTGGTCGCCGTAATCTCGGTATCGAGCAAGTCGGGGGTCATCGCCCCGCAGGCAATCACCCCGAACCCGCCGGCATTGCTGATCGCCGATACCAGGCTGCGTTCCGACACCCAGCTCATCGCCCCGCACAGCACCGCATATTCGCTGCCCAGAAACTGGCTGCCGCGCTGCATCAGCGCCCGGGTCTTGTCATGCACTTGGGAATTCCCCTGTCTGGTCAAGCTGGGGCCTATAGGGCGGGGCGGCAGGGCTGCCTAGTCGCCAAACGCCTCGCGCCGGGCGGCTGCGCGGGCCGGATCGAGCGCCAGCACCGCCAGATCGTGCAGCGATCCATCGGCCGCGCGAACCTGGCCTTGCAGCAGCGCTTCGGCCCGAAACCCGCATTCCTCGAACAGGGTAATCGCGCCGCTTTGGTCAGGGGTCATCCGCGCGGTCAGCTTGGCCGCGCCCGCGTCAATCGCAGCGGTGATGATCTGATCGAGCAGCTTGCGCCCCAAACCCCGCCCGCGCCAATCGGGGGCGACCAGCAAGCGGATATCCCAGACATGCGGTGACCAGCTGAACCGGTCGGACAGCGCGGCGATGGTCGCCACCACGTCGTCCCCGGCGACTGCCACCAGTGTCGCAATCTGGCCTTGCTCCTGCGCGCTCAGCCAGGCGTCGAGCACTTTGGGCTCGCGGATGTCTCGCGCCAGGAACAACAGATCGTGCGGCGGCATCGCGGCGGCAAACCGGGCGAGCGCCGCCGTGTCGGCGCGTTCGGGCGCGCGGATCGTGATCGCGCTGCTATCGTTGGGCTTGCTCAAACGCTGCGACCTCCCAGCCATAAATCGAGTTTCGGCCACATCCGGTTGACCGCATTGGGCCCGGCAATCAAGCTGACGTGGCCGCCCTTGAGCACCACCTGCTGCTTGTCGGCCGATCCGATCAGCCCCAGCAGCGGGGCCGAAGCGCCGGTCGTGACGATGTGGTCGTGCTCGGCGGTAACGTGCAGGAACGGCGCGGTGATCCGGTCGAGCGCCACTGGCCGCCCGCCCACTTTCATCGTTCCTTCCACCAGCGCATTGTCCCATACAAGCTGCTTGGTGGTCTCGCGGAAATATTCGCCGGCAAGCGGTAGCATGTCATTGCTCCAGCGATCGAACATCCGGTGCGCCTTGACGAAATCGTCGTTCCACAGGTTGTCGAGCAGCTGGAAATTACCCGCGATCCGCGCCGCCGGACGCAGCATATCGAACGCGGTCAACAACATATCAGCCGGGGCCAGCCCAAGCGTATCGACCAGCCGGTCGACATCGAAATAGCGCTTGTCCGACCACGCCTGAAACAGTGTCATTTGGTGAAAATCAACCGGGGTCGTGAACACCGCCAGGTTTTTCGGCCCGGCTGCGTGGTTGAGGCCGGCCCACAGCACAGACAGCACCCCGCCCATGCAATAACCGACCAGCGAGACGTCGCTTTCACCGGTCAGCCGCTGCACTTCGGCAATCGATCCGCCGACGAAATCTTCGACATATTCCTTCATGCCGAGCGCGCGGTCCTCGGCGCGCGGGGCCTCCCAATCGGCCATGAAGACGTCGTATCCGCGCAGCAGCAGGAATTCGACCAGGCTTTGCCCGGGCACCATATCGAAAATGTAGCCGCGATTGGTGGTGGCCATGACCAGCAGGACCGGAACGCGGTAAACTTCGTCGGTCAGCGGGTGATAGTGATAGAGCCTTAAGGGACCCCGGCTAAGCACCACGTCCTTGCCGCTGGCCCCCAGCACCGGCGCGGATGAGCCAAGATAGCCCAGCCCCTTGAGGTTGCGCTGGATTGCCCGTTCGACCGTGCTTTGCGCGGAATCGATAAAGGCACTGGCCATCAGGCGTCGGAACCGGGCGCGCTGGTTGGCGTGGGCGGCTTGCGCGTGCGTGCCACCGCTGGCCGGGCCGGGGCGCTGTCTGGCGCCACCGCGCGCAGGCTTTGCTCGATCCGCGCCAGCGCTGCCTCGATTGCGCCGAGCCGTGCACCCAAGGCTTCGAAGTCGGTCCGGCTGGGCAGGTTCGCGGCGGCCAGCAGTTTAGCGCTGGCCTCGCTGCTGACCGCTTGCAACTGCATCGCCGCGCCGCTCATCGCCTGCATCGCGCGCGCCGCTTCGGGCTTCGCGAGCAGTTCGGTACCGTGCTCGTTGACCAGCTTTTCCCAGCTGCTCATCCAGCTGCGCGCCAGGCCGAACGGATCGAGGTTGGGGGTGTCGGTCATTACCCTGCGATCATTGGCGGAGTGCGCCGCTAGGTCAAGTGCGACAGTTTTGCGCTTGTTTGCGCATCGCTACCGCGCCAAAGACAGCGGCGCTGGCCCCATCAGGGCCCACCGCGACTTGCCGCACCGACCGAGGCCCTGTGTTCAACCCCTTTCGCGCCCTTGCCGAGCTGGATACCGAGCGTTTGCGCGTCAAGACGCGTGAGCGGCTGACTGGGGCAGTGCTGGCTTTGCTGGTCGAGGCACTGTTAATCTTGGCGGTGCTTTCGCTCAATTTCGTCCAGCCGCCGAAGAAACCTGGCACCGCACTGGTTAGCGTCACGCTCGAACCGGACGCCAAACCGGCCCCCGACCGGGCCAAACCCAAGGCAGCACCATCGGTGCAAAGCGCGCAGCCGCCGCGCGCCGTGCCCGATCAGCCAGCGCCAGAAACCCCGGTCACCCCGCCGATCACGCCGCCGCCGGCGATCATCCCGGTCACAAAAGCCGATATGGCCCAGTTCGACCTCTCACACTTTCCGAAACAAGCCGCCGCCGCCAGGCCGAAGATGGGACCGCCCGATACCGGCACACCCGGCGACAGCAAGCGCGTGGGGTCAGCCCCGAACGGTCGACCACTCTATGCCGCGGCCTGGTACCGGGAGCCTTATGACAGCGAGCTCAGCGGCTACCTGTCCACCGCCGATGGCCCAGGCTGGGCGCTGATTGCCTGCCGCACCGTGCCGGAGTTCCGGGTCGAAGATTGCGTCGGGCTCGATGAATACCCGGACGGGTCGCACATCCAGCGCTCGGTCCTCGCCGCCGCGTGGCAGTTCCGCGTCCGCCCGCCGCGGTTGGGTGGAGAGTCAAAGTATGGCGAATGGGTGCGGATCAGGATCGATTACGGGATCAAGCGGGCGAAATAACCCCTCAGCCCGCCGCATCCTCGGCGTCCAGTTCGTAAGCCGAATGCAGCACCCGCACTGCCAGCTCGGTCTCGTCCTCGTCGATCAGCACTGAAATCTTGATTTCGCTGGTGCTGATTGCCTGGATGTTGATTCCGCGGTCGGCCAGACTGCGGAACATCACCGCGGCGACCCCGGCGTGGCTGCGCATGCCGACCCCGACGACCGAGACCTTGGCGACTTTGCCGTCGGTGATGATCCGATTGAAGCCGATGGCTTCCTTCTGCGCTTCCAGCAGCGTCTGCGCGCGCAACAGATCCGATCCGGGGACAGTAAAGGTCACGTCGGTTTCACCCTTGTCGCGCCCCACGTTCTGGATAATCATATCGACGTTGATACTGGCCGCCGCCAAGGGCCCAAAGATTGTGGCCACCGCGCCAGGGCGATCGGGCACACGGGTCAGGATGATCTTGGCCTCGTTCTTGTCGGCAGCGATGCCGGTGATCAGCTGGCGTTCCATCTCCAGGTCCTCTTGCAATTTGGCTAGTTCGTCGTCCGATACGATCATCGTACCAGGGATTTCATCGGCGGGGGTGGCGTCATCGTCAATAAAGCTCGACAGCACCTGCACCCGCACGCCTTCTTTCATCGCCAGGCTGACCGAGCGGGTCTGCAACACCTTTGAGCCGACCGAGGCGAGCTCGAGCATTTCCTCATAAGTGACGTATTTCAGCTTGCGCGCTTTGGCGACGATCCGGGGATCGGTAGTATAGACCCCGTCGACATCGGTGTAGATATCGCACCGTTCTGCGCCGATCGCCGCCGCCACGGCGACCGCCGACGTGTCCGACCCGCCGCGTCCCAGCGTGGTTAGCCGGCCTTGGTCCGAAAGTCCTTGAAATCCAGGGATTACCGCGATCTCACCCGCAGCCATGCTGGCCAGCAGCGCGGCGCTGTCAATCCCCTCGATCCGCGCCTTGGCGTGCGCGCCATCGGTGTGGACGGGCAATTGCCAGCCAAGCCATGACCGCGCCTGACAGCCCAGCGCCTGCAGCGTCATTGCCAGCAAACCGGCGGTTACCTGTTCGCCGCTCGCCACCACCACATCGTATTCGGCCGGATCGTAAAGCGGGTTGGCTTCACGGCAGAAGGTCACCAGGCGGTCGGTCTCGCCCGCCATGGCTGAAACTACCACCGCGACTTCGTGGCGCTCCCCGTTCTGGCCCGCCTGCTGGCGGCGCACGATATTGGCGACCCGGCGGATCCGTTCGGACCCGGCCATCGACGTGCCGCCGAATTTCATCACGATCCGCCCCACGTGCAGTCCCGTCCTTCACGCAACAATATTACCAACAGAACCGCTCGCTCTGCAGCGGGCGCCCTGTTAGGGTCGGGTTATGGCTAATGCAAGTTCGAGCACGACCATCCATCCGGGCGAAGCCGCGCATTTCGGTTCACTGGCGGCCGATTGGTGGGATCCCAAGGGCTCATCGGCGATGCTGCACCGGCTTAACCCGGTTCGTCTGGGGTTCGTCCGCTCGGCAATCGACGCGCAGTGGAGCAGCGATTCCGCTGCTCTGCAACCGCTTGCAGGCAAGCGCGCGCTCGATGTCGGGTGCGGCGCGGGGCTGCTGTGTGAACCACTGGCGCGGCTTGGCGCGGCGGTCACCGGGGTCGATGCAGCGGACGAGAACATCGCAGTAGCCACTGCGCATGCCGCTGGAGCGGGGCTGGCGATCGACTATCGCGGCGGCGATGTGAGCGAGCTGGGGCTGAGTGGGTTCGATCTGGTTACCTCGCTCGAGGTGCTCGAACATGTGGCCGACCCGGCGGTATTTATCGCGGCACTGCGCGCGGCTTTGAAACCAGGTGGACTGCTGATCCTCTCCACCCCGAACCGCACCGGCCGCTCGCGGCTGCTGCTGGTCGAAGCGGCCGAGCGGACCGGTCTGATCCCGCGCGGAACGCACCACTGGGACCAGTTTATCACCCCGGACGAGCTGCGCGCACTGCTGGGCGCTACCGGACTCACAATGGGTGAGCCGCAAGGGATTGCGTGGTCGCCTACCAAAGGCCTGCAATTGTCACGCGATCTGGCGCTCAACTACATTGTAACCGCAACTATTTCGGTGTAATAATGTAAAGTGCCCAGGCTACCCCGGTGGCGATGATGAACAGCACCCAAGACCAGTAGATACCGTGTTCCAGGATATAGTAATGTCGGATTTGCAACCATCCGCCGGTGCTGTGGCTGGCACCCATCACCATGCTAACCACAAACGTAAGTATCGCGCCGGGAACTAGTGCTTTGAAGAAGTCCATGGCCACCTCCTTGGACGAGAGCACCAGCCAAGCGGGATTTCAAGCGCCGGTCAAGCCCGGATCATCTTGGCGGCGGCGGCATCGCGGCTAGTGCCGGCGGCTGGGGCTGAAGCGTTAGCGGTAACCCCTGCGATAGCGGCGGCGATGACTGCTGCGGCAGCTTGGAATCGGTTGGCGGCGCGGCTCGCTTCGGCTTGGGGCTGTGCAGCCCGGCTATCTCGTCGGCGCGCCGTTGCAGATAAGCGGTACGCTCGGCCGCGTAAGGGTCTGGCGTATCGTTGCGAAAATGCTTTTGGCGCTCATCGTAAGTTACCCGGTCATCCATCGATTTCAGCGCACTGTTAGGCAACGAAAACGACCGGCTGCTGAACGGCTGGCCGATCGCAGTGGGCAGGACCGCGAGATCGATCACCCGCCCGAATACATCGCGCAAAGTGGTCGGCCCGAGCAGCGGGAGGTAGAGGTAGGGGCCGGGACCGACCCCGTAAAAGCCCAAAGTATCGGCGAAACCATTGTTGTGGTGCGCAAGGTGGAACGGCTTCTTCTTGGCGATATCGAACAGACCGCCCACTCCAATCGTTGAATTGATCACGAAGCGCCCAAGCGTCTTGGCGGCGCGACCTGGCTTGAGCTGCAACAGGTCGTTGAGGAAGACCACCGGTTCGGTTAGATTCAAAAGCGCATTGTGCAAGCCATCCCGCGCCGGTTCGGGCAAGGTGTGTTTATAAGCCATGGCGAGCGGCCCGACGATTGCGTCATCCAGGACTTGGACGGCTTTGAAGGACTGCGCGTTGAGCGCACGGATCGGGTCTTCCTTGGGAGCGTGCAATTCACCCTGGACGACGATTTCTTCCAATGGCGGCGCAGTCGGATTAGCTGGAGCGCGGCTTACCGGGCTGGGCGCTGATGCAGCTGGCGCAACTGCAGTCGGCGCGGCTTCAGCGTTGTCAGGCGATAACGGTGGCTGGGTGACGGTCGCGATCGGTGCAGCGGGCGCGAGCATTGGTGGGGGTGAAACATCACCAGGTGCAGGTGAGGCACCTGCCAACAGCGCGGCGATAAATGGAGCGGGCAGAATCACGCCGTAACCGGCCGAATCACGGGATGGATATTTGAAATCACGCGTTTCGAACCCTTGCTTACACTGTAGCTAGCAGCCGGACCCTGCAATTGCATTGAACGCGCACGCCAATCCGACCAACGGTGCCGTGGTTGCGCCAAGGCGATACGGGTATGCCGTCAGTCAATGCTTCAGCACCCTGCCAATCGCGGCTCGTACGGCGACTTCGCGCTCGGTCCATGTACCGGCAATGGTTTGATACGGCACCCCGCACTGCACTAACACCCGTTCGGTCAGCGCAGCAAACCGGCTGCGCAGCGGGCGTTTGCCGAAGAACCGCGTGCCATCGTCGATCCACGGAACATCGGGGGTGAACAGCAGGTAGAGATCGGCCTTGGGGTAGGCCAGCAGCGCCCCCGGCACCGTGCCGAACAACATTTCGGCCCAGGCAGCGGTCATCAACTGGTCGGTATCGAGCAACAGTAAGCGCGGATGATCGACCTGCGCTGCCTTAACCGCCAGCGCTTGTCCTTCGGCGATCGCCAGTAGGTCAGCCAGGGCGAGGTCAGTCCCGCGTTCCTCGCAATAGGTGCGGCCATACTCAGGCACCCACGGGCAGTCCAGCTGGCGGCTGAGCTGCTCCGCGAGCGCCGATTTTCCGGTGCTCTCGGCGCCGTGGAAACAGATGCTGATCATGCGGGGGCGGCGGCAGCGCTGGCCGAGCGCATCCATTGCCGCAACCCGATCGCCGACATGACCAGAAACACCACGTAAAGCGCAGCAAAGAAATAGAGTTCGCGGTTAAGGCACAGCGCGACCGAGACCACGTCGATCCCGAGCCACAGCACCCAGTTTTCAATTTTGCGGTCGTTGAGCAATAACTGCGCCGCGATACTGGCCCCAGTCACCGCCGAATCGGCAAACGGCAATGCTGCGTTGGTGAAGCGGTGCATGGCCCAGCCCAACGACACGCTCAGCAGCGCGGTTACCGCCGTCCAGCCCAACCGGGCCGGGGCACTCATCCAGCCGACCGACACGGCATGGTGGGCATCGCTGGCGCGGCTCCATTGGTACCAGCCCGCCAGGTTGACCGCGAAGAAGAACGCCTGCAACCCGCTTTCGGAATAGAGCCGCGCCTCAAACAGCGTGACCCCGACCAGCAGCACGCTGGCCATGGCGGCGGGAAAATTCCACACCGAGCGCCGCACCAGCAGCCCGATGTTGATCAGCCCGAGCGCCGCGCCCGCCAGTTCAGTCCAGCTGGCGATCACAGCGCCGCCGCCCAGTCGTCCGGTTTGAACCCGACTAGCAGCCCGCCCGGATGTTCGACCACCGGGCGTTTGATGCATGACGGGTTGACCGCCATGATCACTGCCGCGCTGGCCGCATCGAGGTCCTGTTTGTCGGCATCGGGCAGGTTGCGAAAGGTTGTGCCGACGCGGTTGAGGATTGTCTCCCAACCTGCGGCGGCGCACCATTCAGCCAGTTTGGCGGGGTCAGCCCCGGCCTTTTTGTAATCGTGAAAAGTGTAAGCCAGCCCTCGCGCAGCCAGCCAGTCGCGCGCCTTTTTGACTGTGTCGCAATTGGGAATACCATAAAGCGTGACGCTCACCCGCCGGGCCGTTCGTAGCGGTGCGTGCGAGGATTATCGAAGGTGTAGAGGGTGTAGTCCTGATAGTATTCGGCGCGGCCACGCGCCTGCACCAGCGCATGATCGGGCTGGCTGCCCCAGCGGCGCGCAGCTTCAGCATCGGCCCATTCGGACAGCGCGATTACTTCTCCGTCGTCGCCGGTGTAGCTTTTGAATGAAATGAAGCCGGGCTGCGCACGCGCCATCGCCTCCATCTGCACAGCATCGGCGCCATAGGCCGCAGCGTCGATATCGGCGCGTTTGCGATTGCGGAAGACCACCAGGAACATGGGGCACCTCCTAAACCCGTTATGGACAGGCGCGCAATCAGGCGGCAAAGCCCTTGGCATGTCCGTCAACACCTTTGGCCGCCTGCTGCGTTTTACCACCTGGGGCGAAAGCCACGGGCCGGCGCTGGGCGCGGTGGTCGATGGCTGCCCGCCGGGGCTGCTGCTGACCGCGGACAAGATCCAGCCATTTCTCGATGCGCGGCGCCCGGGGCAATCGAAATTCACCACCCAGCGGCAGGAACCCGACCGAGTGCGGATCCTCTCGGGCACGTTTGAGGGCCAGACCACCGGCACGCCGATTTCGTTGATGATCGAGAACGTCGACCAGCGCTCGAAGGACTATTCCGAAGTCGCCAAGGCCTATCGCCCGGGCCATGCCGACTATGCCTACGACGCCAAATACGGCTTTCGCGATTATCGCGGCGGCGGGCGCAGTTCGGCGCGCGAAACGGCGGCGCGAGTCGCCGCTGGCGCGGTAGCGCGGCTGGTCATCCCCGAGGTGGCGGTGATTGCCTGGGTTGCCGAAATCGGCGGCGATACGATCGATCAGGCAAATTTTGATCCCAACCAGATCGGCCTTAACCCGTTCTTCTGCCCCGATCCGGTGGCGGCGATGCGCTGGGAAAAACTGGTTGATGATGCGCGGCTGGCGGGATCGTCGCTCGGCGCGGTGGTCGAATGTGTCGCCACTGGCGTTCCCGCCGGATGGGGCGCGCCGATCTACGCCAAGCTCGATGCCGACCTCGCCGCCGCGATGATGGGGATCAACGCGGTCAAAGGTGTCGAGATCGGCGATGGCTTTGCAGCGGCGCGATTGACCGGCGAAGGTAACGCCGATCCGATGCGCCCCAATGACCGCCAGGGGGGCAATAGTGCTCCGGTGTTCACTGCCAATCACGCCGGGGGGATCGCGGGCGGGATCAGCACCGGCCAGCCGGTCAAGATCCGCGTCGCGTTCAAACCGACCAGCTCGATCCTGACCCCGGTCGAGACGATTAACCGCGACGGACAGGCCGTCGAAATCCGCACCAAGGGCCGCCACGATCCTTGCGTTGGCATTCGCGGCACACCGGTGGTCGAGGCGATGATGGCGCTGGTGCTGGCGGATCACAAGCTGCTGCATCGCGGCCAGTGCGGCTGACGTGGCGTTTTATTTCGCCGCCATCCTGAGCTTTGCGGGCGCGCTGTGGTGGTTCAATCACCGGCGGCAGGCACGGCTTGATGCGGACCCGGGTCAGCAGCATCTGGCCTCGCTGCTGGTAGCTGCGGTAAACGGTACGTCGGGGGCGAGCGAAGCCCGCGTCGCCGCGCAGCTTTCCGATTTGGCCAGGGGCAGCGCTGACCGCCGGGTCCGGCTCACTCATGCGGTGATGCTGGTGCGCGGTCAGGCGGCGCCTGAGCAATATGCCCGCGTGCTCGAACTGGCGCGCAAGCTTTAATTAATTCCTCCCCGATCCGGGGAGGATTCAGCCGCGCAGCACGCCGCCCAGTTTCGCCGCCGCCGCCGTCACCCGCGCGCTGATTTCCTTGAGTTCGGCTTCCGTGTAGCTCTTCTCGCCCGGCTGCAAGGTCACCTCGATCGCCAGCGACTTCTGCCCATCGGGCACGCCCGCCCCGCGAAAATCATCGAACAGCCGCGCCGCGACCACGTTGGCCTTGTCAGCATTTCTGACCGCGCGGACCAGATCGCCAGCCGGCAGCGCCGCATCGACCAGAAAGGCGAAATCGCGGGTAACCGCTTGCAGCGCGGGCGGAGAAAACGCTGCGCGCGCGAAGCTCGGCGATTTTTTGCCCGGAATGGCGTCAAGATGGATCTCGGCGACAGCGACTGGCCCATCGATATCGAAGGCCTTGAGCGTGGCTGGGTGGACCATGCCAAAACTTGCCAGTTGAACTTTCGGGCCGAGCCGCAGCGTGGCCGATTGGCCTGGGTGATAGACCTCACCCGCATCGCCTAGCACTTGCAGGCTATCGACCGGCGCTCCGGCAATTCTTAGCAATTCGAGACACGCCGCCTTGGCGTCAAACGCATCGAACGATTGCGCCTTGCCACTGTGCCATTGGCGCGGGGTCCGGTCGCCGGCCAGCACCAGCACCAAGGTCGGATATTCGCCGTCCGCCAGATAGCACCGCCCTAGTTCGAACAGCCGCACCGAGCTCGCCCCGCGATCGAGGTTGCGCCGGACCGCCGCCAGCAATCCGGATAACAGCGAGGGCCGCATGACCTTCATTTCTTCACTGATCGGATTTTGCAGCGTCCAGTGCCCGCCGCCAACCGCCGCCGCCTCCTTTGCCGAAATGAACGACCAGGTGATAGCCTCGTTCAATCCCAGACCCGCCGCCGCCCGGCGCAGCTTGCGCTCCAGCTTCTGCGCCGGGGTCGCGGTCGGCCGGGCGACACCGTCGGCACGCGGCAGCGCCACGCTGGCCACATTGTCGAGCCCGTGGATGCGCACCACTTCCTCGACCAGATCGGGCGGCCCGTCGACATCACGGCGCCAGGTCGGGACGGTGACATTCCAATTGCCATCGACCGCAAAACCGAGCCGTTCGAGAATCGAGCGCTGTTCGTCAGCCGCAACCGCGATCCCGCCCAGTCGCTCGCACAGCCCGGTATCGTAGGCGATCATGCGCGGTGCCAACGGTGGTTGCCCCGCGCGGGTGATCGCCGAGGCGGTTCCGCCGCAGTGTTCGAGCACCAGCTTGGTGGCGATCGCCAGTGCGTCATCAAGGAACGCCGGATCGACCCCCCGCTCGAACCGCTGGCGCGCGTCGCTGGTCAGGCCAAGCTTTTGCCCGGTCCGGGCGATGTGTTCGGGATCGAAGTATGCACATTCGATCAGCACATCGGTAGTTTCCGCCGACACGCCCGAATGCGCCCCGCCCATGATCCCGCCGATATCATGGACCATGGCGTTATCGGCGATCACCGTCATCGTCGCATCGAGCGTATAGGTCTTGCCGTTGAGCGTTGCGACCTGCTCCCCATCCTTGGCCAGCCGCGCGACCAGCGGCCCGGCCAATTTGGCGCGGTCATAAACGTGCAAGGGACGCCCCAGATCGACCGAAATGAAATTGGTGATGTCGACCAGCATCGAAATTGGCTTCTGCCCGATTCCGATGAGCTTGCTGCGCATCCATTCGGGCGCGGTGCCGTTGGTCACGCCTGAAACGGCCTGCGCATAGAACGCGGGGCAGCCTGCGGGATCATGGGTGGCGACATCGGGGGCGGGGCCGGTGACCGCGACCGGTTCCAGCGCCGTCATGCGATAGACCTCGGCCAGCGGGCGCAGCTTGCCGAGCCCTGCAGCGGCGAGATCGCGCGCGATGCCGCGCACGCCCATGCAATCCTGCCGGTTGGGAGTGACCGAAATGTCGAACACCGGATCGCTGCTCTGATAGTCGGCAAAGGGCATTCCGACCGGCGCGTCGCCGGGTAGTTCGAGGATGCCGTCGTGCTCGTCGCCCAGCTCCAGCTCGCGCACCGAACACATCATGCCGCTTGATTCGACCCCGCGGATCGCGCTGATCTTGAGTTCGAACCCACCGCCCGGCACCACTGCACCCGGGGTGCCGAGCACGCCGATCATCCCCGCGCGGGCATTGGGCGCGCCGCAGACGACCTGCAATGGCTGACCGGTTCCGGCATCGATACTGAGCACTTTGAGTTTGTCGGCATTGGGATGCGGCTCGGCGCTGAGCACCCGCGCCACGACGAACCCGGCGAGCCGGTCGGCGGGGTTTTCAAGCCCCTCGACCTCGAGCCCGATCGCGTTGAGCCGCGCGGAAATTTCCGTTGCGCTCGCGGCGGTGTCGAGATGCTCCTTGAGCCAGGTCAGTGAGAACTTCATGCCGCGCTACCCACGCCCGCGGACAGACTGGGCACATCGAACGGCGAGAAGCCGTAATGCGCCAGCCAGCGCACATCGCCATCGAAAAAGGCCCGCAAATCGTCCATCCCGTATTTCAGCATCGCCAGCCGGTCGACCCCCACACCGAAGGCAAAGCCCTGCCACCGATCGGGATCAAGACCCCCGGCGGCGATCACATGGCGGCTGACCATACCGCTGCCGAGCAATTCCATCCAGCCGTGCCCCGGCGCATCGCCGCTGCCGCCGAGCACACGCCGACTTTTTCCCTCAGGGCCGCCCACCAGCGCAAACCCTACATCGACTTCGACCGAGGGTTCGGTGAACGGGAAATACGACGGACGCAGCCGCAGCACGATATCCTCGCGCTCAAAGAATGCTTTGAGGAAGGTTTCAAGCGTCCACTTGAGGTGCCCCAAGTGAATGCCCTTGTCGATCACCAGCCCTTCGACTTGATGGAACATCGGGGTGTGCGTTGCGTCGCTGTCAGAGCGGTAAACGCGCCCCGGGGCGATGATCCGCAGCGGAGCACCATTTGCCAGCATCGAGCGGATCTGCACCGGGCTGGTATGGGTGCGCAGCAGCATCTTCTGATTGCCGCCGCCCGGTGCCGATTGGTCTGGGAAGTAGAAAGTATCATGCATCGCCCGCGCCGGGTGGCTTTCGGGGATATTGAGCGCGGTGAAATTGTGCCAGTCGTCTTCGATCTCGGGACCAGTGGCGACGGCAAATCCCAGGTCGGCGAAGATCTCGGCCAATTCATCCATCACCTGGCTAACCGGGTGGATCGTACCGTGCGGTGCCTGCGGCTCGGGCAGGGTCAGGTCGACCCTATCGCGGCTCAGTTGCTCGGCCAGCGCTGCGCCCTCAAGCGCCTCTTTTCGTGCCGCTAGCGCCGCGCTGACGTTTTCGCGCAGGGCATGGATTTGCGGGCCAAGTGCCTGACGTTTTTCCGCCGACATGGCCCCCAACGTCTTGAGCAAGCCCGAAATCGAACCTTGCTTGCCCATAAGTTCGACCCGTAGCTGATCCAGCGCATCGAGTTCGCGGGCCTCAGCAATGCGGGCCAGCGCCCGCTCACCTGTTGCTGCATAGTCCACGTGTCGAGGTCCTACTTTCGCCTGATCTTGGTTAGGCTGCGGCTTTAGCCATGCCGTGCTTGATCACAAACCCCTAAAATCCAGCGACGTCAGGTGGCTTTTGGGTCGCCGCGATCAGGCCGATCAAGGGTTTGAACGGCCACGCCATAGACCCGGCTCCGCTCTTGCATGATCGGGCCCAAGATTGGGTGCGGCGTGGCGGCATATTCGCGCGGGCTGACCCCCATGAACTCGCGGAAATCGCGCACGAACTGAGCCTGATCATGATAATGGCTGTCCATCGCGCCAATCCACTTCAGCGAGGGATCGAGCATAAACTGCGCTAGGCTGCGCATGAAGCGCTGGCGGCGCAACAGGAGCTTGGGCGAAAATCCGAAATGCCGCCCGCAAATCCGCTCGACCGTGCGCTGGCTTGCGGCAACGCGCTTGACCAGTTGGCTGACCGATGTGATATTTTCGTCGACTATCGCGACATGAACCGCGACGATACGTTTTTCGTCGGCCGGCACCGGGGCCTGCAAATTACGGAAAAAGGATACGATGCGGGCCAGTTCGGCCGCTTCATCGCTATGCGCGCCGTAAAGGTTTTTAGCCAACGGGACAAACTCCGCCAGTCTCGGCTCGGTAAGTCCGTCGCAGATCACATTGGCCCAGTCACTGGCAGATTGGCGTACAAACCGCGCCCACCCGAGCGGCAGGAGCCCAATGCCCCACATCCGGGAGCGCGGCATTTTGAAATGGATCGGTCGGGAACTGGGGCCGCTGGCGAAAAATCTGATGTCATATAACCGGGTGCCGTCTTCAATCCATGCTTCCGGGCCCGCGCCCCTAAAAATCCTTAGTCCCGCCCATTCTGGTTGAAGCGCATCGCACAGCGCCTCATCGGTGCCTGGATCAAAATCCGTCACGTAAAAGGTCGTGAAATACCGACGCAAATCTTCTGGGGGCGGATAAAACCGCACACTGACGGGCTGCATGAGCGAAACCGAAGGTTCCCTGCTTTGAGGGGTGTTTGTAAACAATAGGTTGCATGAATGGCGTGGCCTAGCAAGCAGACAAAGCAGCCAACGCCGCTAAGGCCGGTGCAAGGCCTGGACTGCGGCCCCCGCCGCGGCGGTCCGGCCGTGCGCAGCGGCGCGCATCAGCGGGTGATCGAGCGTGCCATACCGGCGCGGGGTCATCCCCATGAAGCGGCGGAAATCGCGCACGAAATGCGCCTGATCGACATATTGGAAATCGAGCGTCTTGATCCAGGTGAGCGAAGGATCGAGCATGAATTGCGCCAGGCTGCGCAAGAACCGCTGGCGGCGCAGCAGCAGCTTGGGCGAAAACCCGAAGGCCCGGAGGCTGAGCCGTTCGAGCGAACGCGACGAGATGCCAAGCCGTTTGGCCAATTCGGTTACCGAGGCGATCGCTTCATCGGTCAAGGCGCTGTGCGCGGCGCGAATCCGGGCTTCATCTTCGTGCGGCGGGCGCCGGGCGAGCAAATCGAGCAAGGCGGTGTCGATCCGCTTGGCTTCAAGTGCCGCATCCGGAGGTCCGCTGAACACCGCCGCGGGCAGAGCGGCCAGCTCGGCGAAGCACGGCTCGTCAGTCAGTGCCACGGTCCGGTCGACATAATCGGCGGCGGGGGCACCGATCAGCCGGAGCCAGCCCTGCGGCAGCAGCCCCACCCCCCAGTTGCGAATTGTGCCGCTTAGGCGGAACTGCTGCGCGCTACTGGTCGGCCCAGTCAGAATAGCGGGCGCGAGCGAGCGCAGCGGTTCGTCGCCCTGAGCCGAGCTCCAGTGGCTACCGTTCGAAAAGCGCAGATTGGCCCATTCAGGGTGCAGCCAATCCTCAACCGCATCACCATCGGTCAGTTGGCCCTCGGTCAGGTAGTACGTCGAGATATAGGGCGCGAGCGCGGGGGAGGGCATGAAGAAGTGCACTGCGACTGAACTGTCGAGTGGCCGTTTCTGCATTGTCAAAGCTCCCCGCACGGGAGTTCCACACCGTGCAAGCCAAAGATGCCTCAGCTTGGGCCAATCGGCAAGTGTGACGCGCAGTTTGATAAACAAGAAAAGGGCGCGGATTGATCGATCAACCCGCGCCCTTTCAATGTCTTATCGGCAATGGCCGGCGCTGACGGTCAGGCCGGCAGCGCGCCTCGGGCCGAAGCGATGACGGTCGCGAAGATCGCGCTTTCGTTCATCGCCAGATCGGCCATGGTTTTGCGATCGAGCTCGATCCCGGCGAGCTTAGTGCCGTGGATGAACTGCGAATAGGTCAGCCCTTCAGCGCGGACTGCCGCGTTGATACGCTGGATCCACAAGGCGCGGAAGCTGCGCTTTTTTACCTTGCGATCGCGGTACGCATATTGGCCGGCCTTTTCGACCGCTTGCCGCGCGACGCGGATGGTGTTCTTGCGGCGGCCCCGATAGCCAGCGGCCTGTTCGAGGATCCGCTTGTGCTTGGCGCGGGTGGTAACACCGCGTTTAACTCTTGCCATTGTTCAGTACTCCGATTTTGTCTTGCCGCGATATCTCGTGAGAAATCGCTCAGCCCAGCCCGTAAGGCGCCCACTTCTTGATCACTTTTGCATCTGCATCAGAGATCGTGTCGGTGCGCCGGTGCTGGCGGATGTACTTGGCGTTGTGGCTCATCAATCGGTGCCGCTTGCCAACCGCACCGTGCTTGATCTTGCCGGTGGCGGTGAGCTTGAAGCGCTTTTTGACGCCGCTCTTCGTCTTGAGTTTGGGCATTTTCGTCTCCTTGACTTCGACACGTAAGGTCGGCCCTGGCAGCCCTACTGGCCAGGCAGACCTCAGAATCACGTGTCAGTGAAGCGCGCGCCACTAACCGCGAATTGTCGCAATGGCAAGAACCAACGCCTGGCTCGGGTCGCTTGCCAACTTTAATCGCTCGGTTAAGAGTGCATCAAAGGGAGAGATTCGCGCCATGTCGATACTGTATGACGAAGGCCAGCAAGCCATCGCCACCGAAAGCCGCCGCGTGCTCGATGCGCGGACCGACAAGGGACGGCTGCTCAAACTGCTCGAACAGGTCGGCGGGATCGATCAGCCGTTCTGGGATACGGCGGTTGAACAGGGCTGGACCGCGCTGGCGGTGCCTGAGGCGCACGGCGGGCTGGGGCTGGGGCTGACCGAGCTGGGGCTGGTGGCGCAAGCCGCCGGAGCCGCGACTGCGGGCGCGCCGTTTCTTACGGTCGGCTACGGCGCCGCGCAGGCGCTGCTCGCAGCGGGGAATACGGATCAGTTATCGGCCTTGGCCAGCGGAGAGCGGCTGGCGACGGTGGCTTTGGCCGAAGGCAGCGACGCGCTGCCTAGGCAATCCGCGGTGAGCTTCAAGGATGGGAAATTGACCGGAACTAAGCCGGCAGTGGTCGGCGGGCTCCAGGCCGACATGGCGGTGGTGTTGGCCAGCAGCGAGGGCCAGCCGGTGCTGGTTTTGGCCGATCTCGCTGGGGTGACCCGCGCGGCGGTGCCCAGTTTCGACAACACCCGGCTCTATGCCGATCTGAACTTCGCGGGCACCCCGGCCACCGTCCTCGCGCAAGGGACCGCAGCGTATGAGTTGGCGCGCGACCTGCTCGCCCGGATGGCGGTGGTCACCGCGCACGAGCAGGTCGGCGGGGCCGAGGCCCTGCTGCAGATCGCGCGCGACTATGCCCTGACCCGCAAGGCTTTCGGGCAGCCGATCGGCGCGTTCCAATCGATTAAACACCGCATTGCCGAGCTTTACGGACTGATCGAAATCGCCCGCGCCAATTGCATCCACGCCGCGGCCAGCGAGGGCACTGCGGACTTCCTGATTGCCGCCGCCGACGCGCGGCTCAGCGCGACCGAGGCTTATGACACCGCCGCGCGCGACTGTGTGCAAATCCACGGCGGGATCGGCGTAACCTGGGAACAGGGGCTGCACCTCCACATGCGCCGCGCGCGCAGCCTGGCGATCGAGCAGGGCAACCTGCTGTTCTGGGAAGACCTGTTGGTCGATCAATTGGCGGGAGCCGCAGCATGAGCGAACTTGAAGCCTATGCGGAGCAGGCCCGCGCATTCCTTAAAAGTATGGCGCCGAAGTATGCCAGAGAAGCGCGGCGCGGAAACTCGACTGAGCAGGACTTGGCGCTCGGCCGCGAGTACATGGCCGCCAAATACGACGCCGGCTATGCCGGTATCAACTGGTCGCCGGACTTGGGCGGGCAGGGGCTCAGCAACCTCCACAAGATTGCCTTTGATCGTGAGGAAATGCAGTTCGGCATGCCGGTGCAATTCTTCGGAATTTCGCTGGGCATGCCGGTGCCGATGATGATTCATTACGGCCAAGACCGCGAATTCGTGAAAGAACGCGTAACCAAGGCGCTGCGCGGCGAGGAAATCTGGTGCCAGCTGTTCTCAGAACCGTCGGGCGGGTCGGACCTTGCCGCACTGCGCACACGGGTCGAAACCGATGGTAACGGCTGGAAGATGAACGGGCAAAAGGTCTGGACCAGCTGGGCGCAATATTGCGATTACGGCGTGATCGTCACCCGCAGCGATCCCACTGTCGCGAAACACAAAGGGCTAACCTACTTCTGGATCGATATGAAAGCGCCGGGCGTCGAAGTCCGCCCGATCAAGCTGGCGGGCGGGGACAGCCACGTCAACGAGGTGTTTTTCGACGACGTGCGGCTCGAAGACAATCAGCGGATGGGCGAAGTCGGCGGCGGCTTTGGCCTGGCGCTGCACACGCTGATGATCGAACGCTATATCGCCACCGACAGCGCTGGGTTCGGCCCGCATCTGGATGAATTCGTCAAACTCGCCAAGTCGGCCCAACTGAATGGCCGCCCCGCGATCGAAGATGGCCGGATTCGATCGGCGATCGCGCGCAACCACGCGATGCGCGCCGGGCTGGATTCGATCACGCAGCGCGCGATGCTGATGATGCAAGCCGGGATGCAACCCGGTCCCGAAGGTTCGTTGCAAAAGCTGGTGGCGGTGCGCAGCCGGCAGAAGCTGTCCGAACTGGCGCTCGATCTTCAAGGCACAGACGCGCTGGCGTTCGATGAGCACGCCTATGTCAAAGAGGATTGGGGAACGAGCTGGCTCAACGCGCCGACGGGGCGGATCGCCGGGGGATCGGACGAGGTGCTGCTCAACACGATTGCCGAAAAGGTGCTGGGGCTGCCGCAGGATTACCGTCCCGACAAGGGCGTGCCGTTCAATCAGATTCCGGCTTAACCGCGCCCTAATGCCCCGCTGACGCGGGCTTGATCTTTGCCGCGCCAGCCGCGATTGCCTGCCTGAAGGAGCGTCTGCGATGTACGATCTACTGTCCGGCCTGCGGGTGATCGAGGTCTCCTCGTTCGTCGCCTCGCCCACCGCCGGGCTATACCTCGCGCAATTGGGTGCCGAAGTGATCCGGGTCGATCACACCGCCGGCGGGCTCGATTATGACCGCGCGCTGCTGACCCGCGAAGGCCGCAGCCTCGCGTGGGAAAACCTCAACCGCGCCAAAAAAAGCGTCGCGCTCGATCTGCACAGCAAGGAAGGCCGCGCGCTGCTGGTCGAACTGGTGCAAAAAACCGGCGTGCTGATCACCAACCTGCCGGTCAATTCGTTCCTCAGCCATGCCGCGATTGCCGAAGCCTGCCCAGAACTGGTCTCGGTGCGGATCATGGGCTGGCACGATGGCCGCCAGGCGATGGATTTTACCGTAAACGCGGCCAGCGGCTATCCGCTGATGACCGGCCCGGCGGAATGGGAGGCTGGCAGCGCGCCGCCGATCAACCAGGTGCTGCCCGCGTGGGATTTCATTACCGGGGCCTATTGCGCCTTTGCCTTGCTTGCCGGGCTGCGCCACCGCGATGCCACCGGGCAGGGAATCGAAATGCGCGTGCCGCTGGGTGATGTCGCGATTGGCACGGCGGCCAACAGCGGCGCGATGGCCGAGATGCTCTATCGCGGCGGTGACCGTGAGCGGCTCGGCAATGCGATCTGGGGCGCATTGGGCCGCGATCTGGTCAGCCGTGATGGCCAGCGGTTCATGGTCGCCGCCTTGACCAACAAACAATGGACCGCGCTGATCGATGCTTTGGACGTTCGCGCTCAGGTTGCCGCGCTCGAAGTGTCTTGCGGGGTCATCTTTGCCACCAGCGATGCAAATCGCTTCGATCAACGCGAGGCCATTTTTGCGATTATGCAAAGCGCCGCCGGCCAATGCGACTATGCCGATTTGGGCCAGGGATTGGCGAATGCCGGCGCAACCTTCGAACATTACCGGACGATGTTCGAAGCGGCCCAGGACCCTGTGCTGGTAACCGGCAATCCGTTGTTCGGCCCGGCGCCAGCAAATCCCAGTGGGTTCGACTATCCCGCCACGCGCTCGTTCGTGAATGTGCCAGGCGCCCCGCGCGGCGATCCACGTCCCGCGCCCTATTTGGGGCAGCATAGCGAGCAAGTGCTGGGCGAGGTATTGGGTTTGGCTACGGCCGAGATCGGCAACATGATCGAACGCGGCCTGGTGGCCGGTTCAGACAAGGACAGAAAATGACCAAGCTTCGCCGCGCCGCCATTGTCGCCCCGATCCGTACACCGGTGGGCAAGTTCGGCGGAGCCCTGTCCTCGCTCTCCGCCGGCGATCTGGGCGCAGTGATCCTTAAGGCACTGATCGAGCGCACCAGGATCGACCCGGCGCGGGTCGACGACGTGGTGTTCAGCCAAGGCTATGGCAATGGCGAAGCGCCGTGCATCGGGCACTGGGCGTGGCTGGCCGCTGGGCTGCCCATCGAAGTGCCCGGCTACCAGCTGGACCGGCGCTGCGGTTCGGGGCTGCAAGCGGTGATCAACGCCGCGATGATGGTCCAGACCGGGATGAGCGATGTGGTGGTCGCGGGCGGGTGCGAGAGCATGTCCAACGTCGAGCATTACAGCACCGATATCCGCAAGGGCGTGCGCACAGGTAATTTGACGCTGCACGACCGGTTGACGCGCGGCCGGGTAATGAGCCAGCCGGTCGAGCGGTTCGGGGTGATCAGCGGCATGATCGAAACCGCCGAGAACCTCGCCAGGGACTGGGAGATCAGCCGCGAGGCCTGCGATGCCTATGCCGCGCGCAGCCACCAGCGCGCTGCTGCGGCATGGGCGGCGGGCAAGTTCAATGATGAACTGGTGCCGGTCGCGATCCCGCAGAAAAAGGGCGATCCGATCGTGTTCGATCACGACGAGGGTTACCGCGCCGATGCGACGGCGGAATCGCTCGGCAAGCTGCGACCGCTCGAAAATGGCGTCGTTACGGCGGGCAATGCCAGCCAGCAGAACGATGCTGCCGCCGCTTGTCTGGTGGTGGCCGAGGACAAGCTGGACGAGTTGGGGCTTGAGCCGATTGCCTGGTTCCACTCGTCCGCCGCCGCCGGGGTCGATCCCAGCCGGATGGGCTATGGCCCGGTCCCGGCGACTGAACGGCTGTTTGCGCGCAACGGCTTGGCGATGAGCGACATGGACCTGATCGAGCTCAACGAAGCCTTTGCCCCGCAAGTGCTGGCTTGCCTCAAGGGCTGGGGCTGGGCCGATGATGATGCGCGCCATGACATCCTCAACGTCAACGGTTCGGGCATATCACTCGGCCATCCGATTGGCGCGACCGGCGGGCGGATTCTGGCCAACCTGACCCGCGAGCTGGTCCGGCGCGGGGGCAAATATGGCCTGGAGACGATGTGCATTGGCGGCGGGCAAGGGATTGCGGCGGTGTTCGAGCGCGCCGCATGACCGAGACCGACGATATCGCTGAAATCCGCCGCTCGGTGCAGGCGCTGTGTGCGGAATTCCCCGGTGAATACTGGCGCGAAAAGGACCGCGAGCGGGCTTATCCGGGCGAGTTTGTCGATGCCTTGACCAAGGCCGGGTTCCTTGCTGCGCTGATTCCCGAGGAGTTCGGCGGGTCGGGCCTCAAGCTGGATGCCGCTGCGGTGATAATGGAGGAAATCCAGTCCTCGGGCTGCAACGGGGCCAGCGCTCACGCGCAGATGTACATTATGAACACGTTGCTGCGCTATGGCTCGCCCAAGCAGAAGGCGGCTTATTTGCCCGGGATTGCCGACGGGTCGCTGCGGTTGCAGGCGTTCGGGGTGTCCGAGCCGACCAGCGGCACCGATACGCTCAGCTTGCGCACGGTGGCGCTGCGCGACGGCGACCATTACGTCATCAACGGCCAGAAAATCTGGACCAGCCGGGCCGAACATTCGGACTTGATGTTGCTGCTGGCGCGGACCACCCCGCGCGATCAGGTCAGCAGCAAGACCGAAGGGCTGTCGATCTTCCTCGTCGATATGCGCGCGGCGCTCGGCAACGGCCTGAGCATTAAGCCGATCCGCACAATGATGAACCATTCGACCACCGAGGTATTCTTCGACGATCTGCGCATCCCCGCCAGCGCCTTGGTGGGTGAGGAAGGCAAGGGCTTCCGCTATATCCTCTCAGGCATGAACGCCGAGCGCGTGCTGATCGCGGCGGAATGTATCGGCGATGCCAAGTGGTTCATCGAAAAGGCCACGGCTTACGCCAAAGACCGCAATGTCTTCTCTCGCCCGATCGGGCAAAATCAAGGCGTCCAGTTTCCAATCGCGCGGTGCTATGCGCAGATGCGCGCGGCTGAACTGATGGTGCATCATGCGGCGCAGGCGTTCGACGCGGGCGGCAATCCCGGGGCTGAGGCCAATATGGCCAAGCTGCTCGCCAGCGAAGCCAGCTGGGCGGCGGCCGATATGTGCGTGCAAACCTTCGGCGGGTTCGGGTTCGCCGAGGAATACGATGTTGAGCGCAAATTCCGCGAAGCGCGGCTCTATACGGTCGCCCCGATCAGCACCAACCTGATCCTCAGCTACTTGGCCGAACATGTGCTGGGCCTGCCGCGCAGCTATTGAGCGGTGCGCCAGGCCGCGCCGGATCCTCACCGCCTTCAGCGGCGCTGGCTTAAAACCAGGTGCGGAAACCGAACACAAAGCTGACCGCGCTGACGCGCTCGCCATCGATCCGCGCAAACTGCGCTGAATTGCCGACCTTGCTGTCGTAGGAGACGCCGATGTAGGGCGCGAATTCGCGCTTGAGCTCATAACGCAGACGCAGGCCCAGCTCGATGTCGCTAAGGCCCGCGCCGATGCCATTGACGCGAACATCCTGCGCGGCGAAGTTCAATTCTACGCGGGGCTGCAGGATCAGCCGCTGGGTGATCCGCTGGTCGTAATAGCCTTCCGCCCGCGCTAACAGATCACCCTTGTCGGACAGGAACAGCGCTCCGCCGACTTCGAACATATAGGGCGCCAATCCTTCGATCCCGATGGTTGCATAGCCGCGCGACGGGGTGGGGCGAATGTCATAGCGGACGCCGCCTTGCAGGTTGAAATAGGGCCCAATCGCGTGCGAGTAGAGCGCCTGCACCTCGGCCTCGCCGGTTTTTCCGCGAAAATCGCCGCGCCCTTCGGATTTGACGACAAAGCGGTTGATGTCGCCCCCAAACCACGCCTCGCCATCCCAGCGGTAGCTGTTCGCACCCTTGCGGACCTGCACTTCGGCCAAGCTGAACAGCACGTTGTGAAATGTTGCGCCGCCCATTTCCTTGGCCATCTCAGCGCGGCTCTGCGCCAGTTCAGCTGGCGCGAAAAACGCTTCGGCCGCATGATCGGTTGGCGGCGGCGGTGCGGGCTCGTTGCCGGCCTCGCCCTCGGTTGACGCCATGCCAGGCATCGCCGCCATGGCGTGATCAGCAGTGGGATTGCTCGTCGGCTCCGCTGGAGCGTTCATATCCATGCCCGGCATCGCCGCCATGCCGGGCTTGGCCGCTGGCTGCGCCGCATTCGGCATCGCCATGCCGGGCATTGCATCCATATCATGGTCCATCGAAGCAGCAGCGGGCTGCGCCTTGGCCTTGGTTCGGGCTGTTGTCGGAGACCGCAGTTTGGCACGGGGCTTCGCAGCATTGGTCGCGGGTTTAACCGCACGAACAGGCACAGCTTTCGGTTTTGGTTTGGGCTTAGGTTTTGCTGCCGGTTTGGCGGGCATATCCATCCCGGGCATCGAGGCCATTTGGGCGGCGGCGGGCGACGCGACACTGATTGCGGCGGCAATCGCGGGTAGCAACAGCTTCATGCCGCTGCCCCTTCGCGCCGCACGGTGACTACGCGGAACATGCCCGCGTGCATGTGCAGCAGCAAATGGCAGTGGAATGCCCAATCCCCGTAAGCGCTGGCGGTCAGGTCAAACGCGACCTTGCCGCCGGGCAGCACGTTGACGGTGTGTTTAAGAGGATGATGGCCCGGATTGCCGGTAACCACTTCAAAGAAATGGCCGTGCAAATGGATCGGGTGGGGCATCATCGTATCGTTGATCAGGTTGACGCGGACGCGCTCGCCCTGCCGGAACGGGATTGGCTCGGTGCGCTCGCTGAACGCTTCGCCATCGAACGACCACATATAACGTTCCATGTTCGCGGTCAGGTGAATGTCGAGCTCGCGTGAGGGTTTGCGCGGATCGGGATTGGGTTCCAGCGATTTGAGAGCTTTGTAGGTCAGCACGCGGTGATCGACCTGCTCGAGCCCGGTCGGCCTGTCGCCGGTGCGGTCGGCGGGGGCGGGTGACAGCATCTGCACCCCCGGCCCCATCTTCACCTGCGGCGCAACCGACGGATCGCGCATATTCATCGCGTTCATGTCCATGCTGCCACTTGCGCCGTGATCCATGCCCGCCATGGCACCGCCGCCGCTCATATCCATCCCGGCCATATCGCCGGCCTTTTCACCCATGGCCATATCGCCCATGCCCATGTCGCGCATCGTCAGAAGAGGACGTTCGCGCATGGCCGGGATCGCCGCGACCATCCCCAGACGCGGCGCCAACGTGCCGCGTACCTGCCCCGAACGGTCGATCGATTCGGCGATCAGGCCATAGGCCGTATCACCACTCGGCCGGACGATGACGTCATAGGTTTCGGCGACGCCGATCTGGAATTCATCGATTTCAACCGGCTGCACCGGCTGACCGTCGGCGTGCACCACAGTCATCGGCAGGCCGGGAATGCGCACGTTGAAATTGGTCATCGCCGACGCGTTGATAATCCGCAGCCGCACGCGCTCACCGGGCGCATAGAGCCCGGTCCAGTTCTCATGCGGGCCGTGGCCGTTGATCAGATACGTGTAAGTCGAACCCGTCACGTCCGAAATGTCCGTCGGGTCCATCCGCATCTTGCCCCACTCGGCGCGCTCCTTGGCGCTCTGGCCCTTGCCGGCCAGTTGGTCCGCCAGCGTCTGCTTTTGCATATTGAAATAGCCGGGCATGGCCTTGAGTTTTTGCATCAGCTGATGCGGGTGCATGAAACTCCAGTCGGACAGCACGATCACATGCTCGCGGTCATACGGCGCGGGCTCGGGCCCGGCTGGATCGATCACAATCGGTCCATACAGCCCGATCGCTTCCTGCATGTTGGAATGACTGTGATACCAATAGGTGCCGGCCTGCTTGACCGGGAATTCATAGCGAAACGTTTGCCCAGGTTTGATCCCGGGAAAGCTGAGGCCGGGCACGCCGTCCATCTGGAACGGCAACAAAATTCCGTGCCAATGGATCGAACTGTCTTCGGACAAAGTGTTGGTCACCGCCAGCCGCACCGTCTGGCCCTCGCGCAGCCGGATCAGCGGCGCGGGCAAACTGCCGTTGACCGTCACCGCATGTCCGCTGCGCCCACCCACGGTAAACGCCGACTGGCCAATGGTCAGCGCAATATCTTCGCCCGAAAGCGTGCCGGGCGACGTGCTGGCAGCGGCCATGCCAGCCATACCGCCGCCCATCCCGCCCATGCCGGAATGTCCGCTGCGCGCCCAAGCGGGCAAAGCCTGGCCCAACGCCAGCCCGCCGCCGGTCAAAGCAGCGGCGCGGAAAAACTGGCGGCGGTCGATGCGGTCGATCATGCTCGTCCTTGGAACTGTTGCTGCGGGGATGCCCTTGGTTCCTTATACGCAGCGGAGCGCGGTTGCCCTTATAACTTTTGGGGAGAGGTGGGTCGGGCCTGTCGCGACATTCGAGGTATCTGGTGCAAATGGCGGCCTGCTGCCCGATTGCAGACCTCGTTCCCAGGTAAAGGGAGCTACAATGTGCGAGCTATGGGACTGCGGCTGACGGATTCGCTGCCTCTGGTCTAGGACTGGGGCGAGCAAAACGACCCAGACTTGTCCCGTGCCATCTTTGCTGTACTCTGGCCGGGCTCGGCAGCAAGTCGGCGGGAAAGAAGCCGCTGATTTGCGACGTATAAGTGCACAACCACAGCACCGCGCAAGGGCCGCAACGATACACCGCTCTGCCGGGAAACCTCTCGCGCATTGGCACGCGGTATGCTGGGGCGCGGAGGACGATGTGGAGAAAATCAATGCCTGCCGATAGATCTGTGGCCATCAGCGCCAAACCGACCTTGATTTGGATCGATGCAAATAACATCGATGCCTCAATCGCTTATACGGAAACGGGATCAACCCCCAATATGCCGGCGATCGTCAATCCAGGCACCGGTGAGATCAACCTGCGCAACATGCCGGTCGCCAATGGCTTTGGCAGCCGGGTTATCATCACGCTGACCATCGATACCACTAATCTCAAAAATCAGAACGGCACGATGATGCCGCCCGGCAGCGGTCGGTGGGGTCTGAATAGCGAAGGGTATTACCAGAATCCGCCGACCGTGCCGCCGACCAGCGGAGCGATCTGGTTTTGCGCTAATCCAGCCGCGGGAACGGCCAAGGACGCCACCCCGATCCAGTTACCTTATGCCAGCTGTGCCCGGATTAGCGACACGCAGGTTGCGATTACCCTCGATACGCACGGGGTGCGCAACGGCACCAATTTCAAGTTCCAGTTCTGCCTGGGTTTAGTCCTGCCGGGACAAAGCAATTATTACATCACTATCGATCCGACCATCAAAGGCACCGGCACCGGGACCAGCCCGCTAGACGGGGTGGAATTGTACGAGGGAGATGATCTGGACGATTAGGCGGAATTGCGGACTAACGGCTTCTTTGCGCCGTTTCGCGCAACCAGGCAGGGTGATGATCGCCCTGCCTGGTTAGCTCAGCGGTGATCGCCGCCGCATCGGCCAAACGCCCCAGCCGCATCAGCAAAGCCCACCGTGTCCGCAGCACCAGTGAACTGCGGCTGCCGCTGACTTGGTCGATTGCAGCCAGCCCGCTTTGCCACGCCAGCCTTGCCCGTGCAGCATCGCCCAACTGCCGCCAGCAATCGCCAGCGGTCAACTGGGCTTTGGCTTCGAGTTTGGCTTTCTCCAACGGGTCGAAGCTGCCAGCGCCGCGCAACTGTTCCAGCGCAGCATTAGCCAGGGTCAGCGCTTCACGCGGTTGATGATCGGCCATGCGAAACATGGCTTGCTGCGTGTCGAGGTCGCTGTGCAGGCCAATGCGCCACACCGCGTTCTTGGGGTCCGTGCCAATCATTCGCTCCAGCAGTGCCGCGGCTGCGCTGTGCAGCTCATCACGTTCACGGTGCCGACCGGCGTAAAAGAAATTGTCGGCCTGCCCGATCAGTGCCCGTACCTCAATCTCCTGCCATTCGGTGTTGGCGGGTTCGATCCGGCGGAGCTGCTGAATCTGGACCAACGCAGTGCCATTTGCCAGGATCGCTTCGGAGGGCCGTCCGGCAATCAGTTCGAGCCTTCCAACATGTTGCCAGGCCACCGACAGCGCCCGCTTGGCTTCGGCATTGGCCGGATCACGCTGCAAAACGGCCCGATACAAAGCGATCTCTTGCCGTTGCAGCGCCAGCGCCTCGGCAACATGGTGCAGTTCAGCCTGTGCCTTACCCAGCCAGTTCAGGGCGGTTCCTGCTTCCAGCTGCCGCGCCAGGTCATTCGGCTGACTCACGGCAACTTTATGCACTGCGGCCAGCGATTTGCTGAAAGCCTCAACGGCCTCCGAATTGCGTCCCTGGTTGTAATATATGATGCCCAGATTGCTTTCGGCGTAGGACACTTCCATTTGCCATTCCGGCTTGCCCGGCTCGAGTGCGATCAGCTGATCCGCCAGCTGCTTGTATTCACCAAATTGCCGCTCTGCTTCTGCCGCATCGCCGCGTTCAAGCGCGATGTAACCCACCCAGAACACGCTTTGCGCATGATCAAAGATGCGTTGCGGGTTGTTGGGATCACGCGCCAGCTGCTCCTTGGTTGCGGCTGCGGCCTGGCGGAACGCGTTAAGTCCGGCGACGCTGTCACCGCGCAGATTGCTGACTTCACCCACCAGGTGCAGCGCCCGCGCCCGCCGCCCCAGAGCGTCGGGGTCAAGGCTACCCGGGGTCTGTCCGGCGTAGTATTTGAGCGCGCGTTGGCCGACCACATCAAGCGCATCGAGCCGGCCAACTGGCTCAAGCCGCTGGCGCAAGTCAGTCAGCATGAATTCGACCAGCCCATCGGATTCGGCGCGCTGGTGATCGGCCTCGTTGCGAGCCCGGACCGCGGCGATCGCCATGCCGGTCATCACCAGCGCCAGCGCGAGCGAAGCACCGACCACCAAGCGGGTGCGGACGGTGCGGCGGCGTTCGTCGCGGTTGACCAGTTCGTCGAGCCCGACCCCGAGCATTGCCGCGGCCAGCTTGAGCTTGGCGCGGCGTTTGCCGTCACCACTGATCCTCGCATCGGCAGCAAGTGGGGCATCGACCGGCTCGTCAGTAACCGTTCGATCGGCCGCGACCCGGTGCGTCAGCGCGCGCGGAAAGCATTCGGCATCCGCGCTGCCCGGATTGCCGTCGACGATCAGCGCGAGGATCTTGGTCGGATCTCGATGCGTCTTGAACCATGCAATCTCGCGGTCGACCCATTTCGACTGGGCCGAACGCGGCGAGCAAATCACGATCAGAAACTCGGACGCTGCCAGCGCGGTTTCGATCGCTTGGCCGATGCTCGCCCCGGCGGCTTCTTCCTCACGATCCTTGAATAGCGGCTGGAGCCGCGCTGGCACCGGCCCTGACGGCGTTTCCTTGCCGATCAGCGCTGCTGGGGTGCGGTAGGTCTCGATTGCTTGGAGCAGCCACTTGCCCCATTCGCCATCGGACCAACTGTAGCTGACAAAGGCCTTGTAGCGAAATTCTGGCATACAGCCCCCTGCAGAGCCCGCGCTCCGCCCAACCATCGCGCGACAAGGTGCAGCCTAGTGTTCGCTGCACAAAACGCAATTGCGTGCCCGATCAGACCAATGGCGCCAGAATCTCACCTGTATTGGCTCACGGCAGCGTACCACCAGAATACGGCGGTCGGCCGTCCAGTAGTTAATGGCGCCTTCATGCCCAAATCCGCCGCCGGGTGATTCTGAGCACTTGGTCGACAGATTTTCCTACAACGTCCACGCTTGCTAGGGAACGTGCAGAACTTTCCATTGCCGCGCCACAGCACGGTCGATTGCTGAGCAACCGTCCCCTAACACGAGAAAATCGAAATAACCTGTCGAAATAGTGTATTTTTCACCGGAACTCCGGGCAGTTTTATCCGCCTTGCTACACCCCCTCATCCCTGCTGTACCCCGCCTAGGCAGCTTTGAAGTGCCGCTAGACCGGTTTGTGCCGAGCACCCCCATCACCGCGCAACCGCCTTGCCCAGCGCTGCCCGCGCCCGGTACAGCCGGGTTTCGACGGCCTTGTTGCTGATGCCCAACGCCTGCGCGGTTTCGGTTTCCGACAGGCCTTCGATTGTGCGCAGGATCAGCGGCTCTTTGAGCGCGACGGGGAGCGCGGCGATGGCGGTGCGGACAGTCGCCAATTCCTGGGCGGCCGCCAGCACCTGATCGGCGGGGACCAGATCGGCGGCGGTGTAATTGGCCGCCTCCAGCGGGGCGGCAAAGGTGAAGAACCTCCGCACGGCGCGCCGGCGCGCCCAATCGCGGCATTTGTTGATCGCGATACGCGAGAGCCAGGCGCGGAACGGGCGCCTATGATCGTAGCTGCGCAGCCCCGCAAACGCCGCAATGAACGCTTCCTGGGTAAGATCGAGCGCTTCGCTGGCATCGCCGATATGGCTTTGCACCAGCCGGTAGATCGAGTCGCGGTGGCGGCGCATAATTTCGCGCGCGGCGGCGGAATTGCCGCTGAGTTGCAGCGCCGCCAGTTCACCGTCGGACGCTCCAGACAACTCAAGGCTCAACGCGCGTCTTGGGTCAACGCCTTGACGACCACCCGGTCAAACTGCGCTGCCTGAGTGGGGTTGAGCAGCACCCGCATCGCAAAAATGTGCTCGAGCGTTTCCTTTTGCAGCTGACCCATCACCATATGCGAATGGTCGATGGTGGCGCTCACTTGCGGGCCAAAGCCATGCTCGGCCTCGATCGCGCCCGCCAGCTTGGCATTGTCAGCGCGCAACTCAAGTTCCAACGCCTGCTTGCGCAAAGCAAAGCGCTTTTCCAGCGTCTCAATCTGGGCGTGCTGTGCGTCAGACAGGTTGAGCTGATCGTGCAGCAGGCGGTGCAGTTCAGTTCCAGCGGGCGGGGCATGGTCCACGACCAAACGCCCGGCCACCACACCGCCGATGGCTGCGACAAATGCGATCATGGCGATGAGCAAAGTACGGCGCAGGTTGTTCATTCGTTGCTCGCCAGCAGTGTGGATGGGGCGAGCGCCGAAGGCTGTCCAAACGGCCCGGCGCTGGCCGCGTGGGCACGGGTGCTGGGCAAACCTGCCCCCGCGACCCCGACCAACAATGCGGCCACTGCCGCCAGGCCGATGGCGCTGCCCGGGATCTGCGCAGTGCATAGCGCCAGCCGCGTCAGCACAGCATCGTCAATTGAGGCCAGGCCAGAATGCACGGGCGCATTGGCCAACTGGCTCAGCGTGTCATCAAGATCGATCATCGTGCGGCGCCTCCACTTGTTCTATCTTGCAATACGCAGCCGTGCGCCAGACCCCTCTAATAGCCCAAACATCGAAATTAGATGAGGGCTTGATAGGGCGTCTGCGTAATATTGCTAACACCCCCCGAATTCGGAGACCGATATGTTCCGCACGTCCTCAATCCTTGCCGCCCCGATCCTCGCCGCGCTCGCATTTTCGGGGGCAGCTCAGGCTCATCCCAAACTCCTCTCGTCGACGCCAGCCGCCAATGCAAGGATCGCCAAGACGGCGCAAATAGATCTGGTTTACAACGAAAAGCTGATGTCTGCGAACACTCGCATCCAGCTTGTCATGACCTCGATGCCGGGAATGGCCAACCATGCCGCGATGAGGATACCGATTTCTGTGAGGATGACCAAAGACGGTAAGTCGCTCATAGTGATGTCCAGGCAATCGCTCACCACGGGCAGCTATGAATTGAGCTGGACGGCATCTGGCGACGACAAGGAAGTCGTCAATGGTAAACTTGCGTTTCAGGTCAAGTAGCCGGGTCGCAATCAGCGCTTCGGGTGCGTCGCACTCGTTCGCACCCGGAGACTTGATTTGGCCCGCCGGGCAGTATCGCTAACAGCTGCGTTTTGACCGCCATCGGGATTTGATTGTGAGCGCCGGACGATGGGGCGGTGATTGAAGGGCAAAACATGAACAGGGTTTCCAAGCTGTTGGGACTACTTGCATTGATGTCTGCTGGCGCTGCGGCGGCATCCCCTGTGACAGTAGAACGGGACGCAGCGGCGTTACGTTCGATTGTGAGCACTTACGAAACGGCACTTGAGCGCCTTGATCCTCGCGGCACTGCAATCCTCTTCGCGAAGGACTCCGAAATTTTCGAAAGTGGCGGTCGAGAGGGCAATTTCGCGAACTACCTCACACACCACCTCACGCCCGAATTCGCCGAGTCCAAGTACTTCAAGATCAGCGATTATGCGGTCTCCGTGCGATTTGAGGGACCGGTCGCACTTGCAACCGAGACATATCGATACCGCATCGAGACGAAAAAGGGCGAGCTCGCTGAGCGCCTCGGGTTCGCCACGAGTGCGCTGAAGAAGGTCGGAAACCGATGGCGGATCAGTGTCTTGCATAGCTCGGTTCGCAGGCCGAAAGTACCCCAACCCGCTTCGCCCGCCGGGTCAGATATCTTGATCATAAACACTACGCGGATCAACAGGAGCTAGAGAATGGCAAAGGGTAAGTTCTTAGATTTGCATCGGCACTTGCCGAGTGCGGCATTCCTCGGTCTTGCCGCACTTCTGACTGCGGCCTTCGCAGGGGTGTTTGTTTTTGCCGGCGTCTACAATATCGGCGCCGACGCACCGCACTATCAGCCAATCTACATGGCGCTCGAGAAGTTGCGCGATCGCGCCATCAAACACCACGCGCGGAACATCGCCGTACCTGCGGATCTGAACAGCCCCGCGCGCATCGCGACCGGTGCCGGACTATACACCGAGATGTGCACGGGCTGTCACCTGGGTCCGGGGCTTGAGAAGACCGAGATGAGTCAGGGACTTTACCCACAAGCTCCCGAATTGGCCCGGTCACAAGATCAATCGGCGGCAGAGCAGTTCTGGACAATCAAGCACGGTGTTAAGTTGAGCGCAATGCCCGCTTGGGGACGAACGCATGACGATCAGCTCATCTGGGACATGGTCGCCTTTGTTCGTACCCTGCCCACAATGTCGCCGGAGCAGTATAAGGCAGCGATCGCCAGCGCACCGGCCGATCATGACGAGATGATGAAGGAGATGCCCGGCATGAAGCCGATGGGCGGAATGAAGCCCGCAGGCAAAGTACCCGGCGCCGCCTCGCCAGCTCCAAGCAAAAGAGCATCGCAGCCAGATGAGCATGGGCATTCGCACTAAGAATTGTCGACAAAGGGGATCCCAAACCAGGTCAACAGCGTCGACATCGCGCGATTGTCCGCCAATGGGCAGGCTTTTACCGCAATATCCGCAGCATGTGAAACCTCGTTCCGTCACAGCCAATTAGAAATATGAGCCAATCCATCGCCGCCAGGAGAGCGTGAATGCACGAAGTGAAACTGGGGGCAGATTCTGAACCAACTGTGCTTGATCCGGTTTGCGGGATGATGGTCAATCCCGCGACCACTGCGCATCACGCCGATCACGGCAGCGCCGCTTATTATTTCTGCAGTGCCGGTTGCCGCACCAAATTTATCGCTGACCCGGCCAAATATCTGTCAGGCGCGCCGGCGCCGCTAGCTGAGGTTGCAATAGGCGCGATGTGGACCTGCCCGATGCACGCGAACATCCGGCAGCCCGGCCCGGGCACCTGTCCGATCTGCGGAATGGCGCTCGAACCCGAAGCGGCATCGCTGGATAATGGACCAAACCCAGAACTGGTCGATTTCACCCGACGGTTCCGGGTTTCAGCCGCGCTGTCAGTGCCGCTGCTGGCGCTGTCGATGGGTTCGGACTTGTTCGGTTGGCGGATTGTGAGCGCGGCCGCTTCGCCATGGGTGCAGCTCGCCATATGCGCGCCGATTGTGCTGTGGGGCGGCGCGCCGTTCTTTGAACGCGGCTGGGCTTCGCTGCGAACGCGCAACCTCAATATGTTCACGCTGATCTCGATCGGGGTCGGCGCGGCGTTCCTGTACAGCCTGGTTGCAACCTTCGCGCCGGGCCTGTTCCCAGCGGCGCTGCGGATGCACGGCATGGTACCAGTCTATTATGAAGCGGCTGGGGTGGTCGTAACGCTGGTGCTACTCGGCCAGATGCTCGAACTGCGCGCGCGCGCAGCAACCGGCAAAGCAATCCGCGCGCTGCTCAGCCTCGCGCCCAAAACCGCACGGCGGATTTCCGGCGAAGGCGGTGAAACGGACGTGCTGCTGGCGGAGGTTATGCTGGGCGATCATCTGCGTATCCGTCCTGGTGAAGCGGTGCCGGTCGATGGCGTGCTGATCGAAGGTCAGTCGTCGGTCGACGAATCGATGCTGACCGGTGAAACGCTGCCCATCGCCAAGGCCATCGGGGCGGCGCTGACCGGGGGGACGATCAACGGCACCGGCAGTCTGGTGATGGAGGCGACCGCGGTGGGGAGCAACACTATGCTCGCCCGGATCGTCCAGATGGTCGCCGAAGCGCAGCGCAGCCGGGCCCCGATCCAGGCCGTAGCGGACCGGATTTCGGGATGGTTTGTGCCGCTGGTGATAGCGATTGCGGTCGGCACATTCATTGTCTGGAGTGTGGCCGGGCCCGACCCGCGCATCGGCCATGCCTTGCTCAATGCGATCGCGGTGCTGATCATTGCCTGTCCTTGCGCGCTGGGACTGGCCACCCCGATGTCAATCATGGTCGGCACTGGACGCGGGGCGCACGCCGGGGTGTTGATCAAGCATGCCGAGGCCCTGCAAGCGTTTGACAAGGTCGATACGCTGGTGATCGACAAGACTGGCACTCTGACCGAAGGCAAGCCCAAGCTGGTGGCGATCAAGGCGCTTGGCGGCATGGCCGAGAATGATTTGCTGGCCTTGATCGCCGCGGTCGAGGCGCATTCCGAGCATCCGCTGGCGCACGCCATTGCGATGGCCGCGCAGGACCGCAGCCTCAAAATTGGCGATCCGCAAGATTTTGCGGTGCAGGTCGGGTTGGGCGTCAGCGGGGTTGTCGACGGACGGACCGTGGTGGTGGGCAATGCCGCGCAAATGCAGCGCATCGGCATCGATGCGGGGCCCCTTTCAGCTGAAGCCGAAGCGCAGCGCCGGGGCGGGGCGGGGGTCATGCTAGCGGCTGTCGACGGGGCGCTGGCGGGGTTCGTTGCGGTTGCCGATCCGGTGCGCGAGAATGCTAAGGAAGCGATCGAGGCGCTGCGCGGTCAGGGCCTGAAAGTCATCATGCTGACCGGCGATAATCCGACCACCGCCGATGTCGTCGCGCGGGCCGTTGGCGGGCTCGACGGGGTCCATGCCGAGCTGAAGCCCGAAGACAAGGCGCGGATCGTGAGCGAGTTCAAGGCCGCCGGGGCCAAGGTGGCGATGGCGGGCGATGGCATCAACGATGCCCCCGCGCTCGCCGCTGCTGATGTTGGCATCGCGATGGGCACCGGCACCGATGTAGCAATCGAAAGCGCAGGCATGACGCTGACCCGCGGCGATCTTGCCGCTGTGGTCCGCGCGCGTGCATTGTCGCGGGCGACGATGACCAACATCCGCCAGAACCTTTTCTTTTCGTTCGTGTTCAACGGAGTCGGTGTGCCAGTTGCGGCCGGCGTGCTCTATCCTGCGTTCGGTATCCTGATGTCACCGATGTTCGCCGGCGCGGCCATGGCGCTGTCGTCGCTGACGGTCGTGCTCAATGCGCTCAGGCTCAATCGGGCTGCATTGTAGAGCGTAACGCTTACTGGGCAGCGGGAGACTGACGAACGGCAGATAACGGCCAGTTTGGTCTCGGCAAAAGGTTTTAACCACTGTGCGCCGCAAAATCAAAGTGTATTTCGACGGCGGCTGCCGCCCCAATCCCGGGCAGATCGAGGCGGCGGTGGTGGTGCGCGGTGAAGTGCATCTGTTCGATGATTTGGGGACCGGCACCAACACCGATGCGGAATGGCGGGCGTTGATCGCCGCGCTGGAACTCGCGCAAACGCTGGGGCTGAGCGACATCGAATTGATTGGCGACGCGCTTGAGGTGGTCAAGCAGGCCAATATTGTCTTACAGGCCGGCCGTGCCACGCCGGGCCACGCGGCGCAGTTTCTGGATCTGGCCGCGAAGGTGCCACGGCTAAGAATTCGCTGGATCAAACGCCAGCAAAATTTGGCGGGGGTCGCTCTGGCGACACGGCATCCCAGATAAAATGCTGGTTATTGAACCGGCTGGTTGGGCTGCGCGGCTGGCATACTATCGCGCAAAAATGCCACGCTTTCCTCCAGCAAAGGTGCCTTGGCGCGGAATGGTTTGGACAGCGCCATAATGAGGTCGTTGTGATCGAGCCCTTGATACAGCCGTAGCCGCGTTGTCGTGCTGCCCAGCGCATGTTCGCGGGCCGCCAGATTGATCGCGTTGCGCGGCCGGACTTCGGTGTCCGCGGTGCCATTTACCAGCAACAGCGGCGGCGCATTGGCGCGAGCGAAGGTAATCGGCTGGGTT
>JAYVML010000069.1:0-10778 GCA_043758955.1 Novosphingobium sp.
GGGGCAAAGTTCGTCATTGTCGGACATTCTGAACGCCGCGCCGGTCACGGCGAAAGCGATGCGATTGTCCGCGCCAAGGCGCAGACAGCGCTGGCCGCAGGGCTCGAGGTAATCGTCTGCGTGGGGGAGACCGAAGGCGAGCGTGACGCTGGCAATGCCGCGACGGTGGTGACCAACCAGCTCACCGGCTCGCTGCCCGACGATGCCGCTGCCGCTGCGCAGGTTACCGTGGCCTATGAGCCGGTCTGGGCGATCGGTACCGGGCGTGTGCCCTCGGCTGGCGATGTAAGTGCAATGCACCGCGCAATCCGCACGCATTTGCTGGCGCAATTCGGCGAAAAAGGTGCCGGAGTGCGCATTCTCTATGGCGGATCTGTTAATTCCGGCAACGCGGCAGAACTGCTGCACTGCGACGAAGTGGGCGGCGCGCTGGTTGGCGGGGCGAGCCTGGCTGCTGAGAGTTTTCTGGCGATCGTTGCCGCGGCAGCCCCTGACGCGGGCTAAGGCTTGCTTGCCCGGCCCGGATTGCGTTGCCCGGCCCGGATTGCCTTGCCCAGCTTGCCTTGCATAGTGCGGCTGGCGTGCCTAGATGCGCGCCAAGTTTATCGGAATTGGAATCCCTATGTCGCTGTTCATCTTCCTGACCGTTCTTCAAGCCATCATGGCTGCGCTGCTGGTCGGCGTAATTCTGGTGCAGAAGTCGGAAGGCGGCGGGCTTGGCACGGGCGGCAGCCCGGCGGGGCTGATGTCGGCGCGCGGCGCGGCTGACTTCATGACCCGGCTGACCGCCATCCTGGCCGGCCTGTTCGTGGTTCTGTCAATTGTCTTGGCGGCGCTAGCCGTGAAATCAAGCGGCAACCGTACGATTGACGATTCGCTTAACCGCACAGTCGCTCCGGCACCGCAGCTGCCCGGCGATCCACTGAGCGGCGTCGGCGGACCGGGCACGGCGCTGGTTCCCACTGTGGGCGCCAGCGCGGCGGCTAGCGCCGCTCCTGCTGCCGCGCCGGCTAAGCCCACAAAAAAGTCACCATAACCGGGTTCGGGTGGCTTGCACGCTGAGCCGTTGCGCGGCCAGTCGGGGCGGCACAACTGTGGATTGCCCAAATCGGCGCTTGCCCGCATCCCCCAGTACGGCTTAAGGCTTAACTCCCATGGCGCGGTTCATTTTTATTACCGGCGGCGTGGTCTCCTCGCTTGGCAAAGGTCTGATGGCGGCAAGCCTGGCAGCACTGCTGCAGGCGCGCGGCTACAAGGTGCGGATTCGTAAGTTCGACCCTTATCTTAACGTCGATCCGGGAACGATGAGCCCGTATCAGCACGGCGAAGTCTACGTCACCGATGATGGCGCCGAGACTGACCTAGATCTGGGGCATTACGAGCGCTTCACCGGCGTTTCGGCGCGGCAGGCGGATAATATCACTTCTGGGCGGATTTACCGCGATATCATCATCCGCGAACGCCGCGGCGACTATCTGGGCGCGACCGTTCAGGTCATCCCGCACGTTACCGATGCGATCAAGGATTTTGCGCAGGCCGACACCGAGGATCACGACTTCGTGTTGTGTGAAATCGGCGGGACCGTTGGCGATATCGAGGGACTGCCGTTCATCGAGGCCCTGCGGCAATTGCGCAACGAGCTGGGGCGCGAGAACACCTGTTCAGTCCATGTCACGTTGGTGCCCTACGTAGCGGCGGCGGGCGAGCTCAAGACCAAGCCGACCCAGCACTCGGTGCGCGAGCTGACCAGCTTGGGGGTGCAGCCCGATATTCTGCTGTGCCGGTGCGAGCACCCGCTGCCCGAGAACGAGCGCAACAAGATCGCGCTGTTCTGCAACGTGCGCAAGGAAGCCGTGATCCCGGCGCTCGACGCCAGCAGCATTTATTCGGTTCCGCTGCAGTACCACGCCGAGGGGCTCGATGCTGAAGTGCTGCATCACTTCGGGCTGTCCACACCGGCCCCTGAACTCAGCCGCTGGGAAGATATCGTCGACCGGTTTCAGAACCCCGAAGGCGAAGTGACAATCGGGGTGGTGGGAAAATATGTCGGGCTGCCCGATGCTTACAAAAGTCTCAACGAGGCGCTGGTGCATGGCGGGATGGCCAACCGGGTCAAGGTCAATATACGCTGGATCGACGCCGAATTGTTCGAGGCCGGTGATGATGAAATCGTCTCTCGTCTCGAGCCGATGGACGGCATTCTGGTGCCCGGGGGGTTCGGAGTGCGCGGCACCGAAGGCAAGATTGCCTCGGTCCGGTTCGCGCGCGAACGCAATGTACCGTTCTTCGGGATTTGCCTAGGCATGCAGATGGCCTGCATCGAAGGCGCGCGCAACACCGCCGGAATCGTGGATGCCAGCTCAACCGAATTTGGTCCGACCAATGAACCGGTGGTCGGCATCATCACCGAATGGATGAGCGCTGAAGGACTGCAACAGCGCGGCGCAGATACTGACCTTGGCGGCACCATGCGGTTGGGGGCTTACGAAGCCAAACTGGCGGGCAACAGTCACGTCTCGACGTTGTACGGCGGGGCGACTACGATCAGCGAACGCCACAGGCACCGCTACGAAGTCAACAGCGCATATCGCGAAGCGCTGGAGGCGGGCGGGCTAGTGTTTTCGGGCATGTCGCCCGATGGCCTCCTACCCGAGATAGTCGAGCGGCCGGATCATCCGTGGTTCGTGGGGGTGCAGTTTCATCCCGAGCTCAAGAGCCGCCCGTTCGATCCGCATCCGCTGTTCGCCGGGTTCATCGCGGCGGCGCTGCACCAGGCCCGCCTGGTCTGACTCGATCGTTCAAGCCCTTGGACGCTTGAGCGCATGTAAAGATTATGACGTACCCAACCCATCAAAAAAGCTTGCACTTTCGTCGTGAACAGGTCTAGCCATGCCGACCGTGATCGACTCGCGCCTTATGGCAGAGCTGAGTTTAAGATCACGAATGTACTTTGATTTCTGCGGTCGCACGCAAATACAGGGTGACACTGTAACGATAATATACGGTATTCGGCTAAGCTGCCGAGCATAGGCTTGTCTTGTCTGATCGTCTTCTGCGACCCGGACGATCACAACTTGACAAGACGACGCGTAAGCGTCGTGGGGGTGGGACGCAAGCCCCACCCCCGATCATTTGACGCTGACCAAGATCAGGCGGCGGCGCTGTCAGGTGCCACGTCTTTGACCATGCTCAGCGTCTTCTGCGTTCCGACCGGGACCCGTTTTGGCTTCATCGCCTCGGGCACCTCGCGCACCAGATCGATCAACAGCAGCCCATCTTCAAGATTGGCGCCTTCAACCCGGACATAATCGGCCAGTTCAAACCTGCGTTCGAATCCGCGCTGGGCAATCCCGACGTGCAGGAACTGGGCCGCCGCGGGTTCCTCGCCCTTTTTGCCGTGCACGACCAGCAGGTTTTGCTGCGCGGTAATCTCGATGTCTGCGGGTTTGAACCCGGCCACTGCAACGGTGATGCGGTAAGCATCATCGCCGCGCCGCTCGATGTTGAACGGCGGGTAGTTGTCACCGCTGCCCAAACTGCGCTGGTTTTCCAGCAAATCGAACAGGCGATCGAAGCCGACCATTGAGCGGCGATAGGGGGTAAAATCAAAACGGTTCATGGCAAAATCCTCACTTTGAGCAATTGAGCAAGACCGGGACCCGCATTCGGCATCCCGGCAGTATCCCGGCCTTTGCGGACGATGACACCGCATCCGATGTATGATAGCCCAGTCTAGTTTCAAGAGGAGCCGAGATGCCTGCCCCCAAAGTCGAAATTTACACCAAGTGGGGTTGCCCCTTCTGCACCCGGGCCAAAGCCTTGCTCGACAGTAAGGGCGTTGCTTACGAGGAATACGACGTAACGCTGGGCGGACCGAAAAAGGCCGAAATGCTGGGCCGCGTGCCCGGCGCCAGAACCGTGCCGCAAGTGTTGATCGCGGGCGAGGCGGTGGGCGGGAGCGATGACCTGGCTTCGCTTGAACGCACAGGCAAACTCGACGCGATGCTGGGCGCTTAAAGCTATGCAACGCCTGGCCGTGCTGCAGATGACCTCAAGGACCGACCCGCAGGCCAATGCGGCAACGCTTGTGCAATCAATCGGCGCAGCCGCCATGGGCGGGGCGAGCATGCTGTTCACACCTGAAATGTCCGCAATGATCGACCGTGATCGCGCCCGCGCCTCGCCGCAGGTCGTGGCTGAAAGCGAAAGTCCGGTGTTGGCAGCGCTGTGCGATGCTGCGGCGCGCGCCGGAATATGGGTTGCACTCGGCAGCATGGCGGTGCTGCGCGAGGATGGCCGCTGGGCCAACCGCAGCCTCGTGATCGACGGCAGCGGCGCGATCGTGGCGCGGTATGACAAGATACACATGTTCGATGTCGATCTTGCGAGCGGGGAAAGCTGGCGCGAATCCAATGCCTATGCGCCGGGTGAAGCGGTCGTGACAGTCTCCACCCCGCTGGGCAAGTTGGGGCTGACGATCTGTTACGATCTGCGTTTTCCCGCGTTGTACGAAGCGTTGGGCCGCGCTCATTGCGATTTGCTCGCGATCCCTGCTGCCTTCACCGTGCCCACTGGAACAGCGCACTGGCATGTTTTGCAACGCGCCCGCGCAATCGAGGCAACCGCTTACGTGGTGTGCGCGGCGCAAGTCGGGCATCACGAGGACGGACGTGAGACCTATGGCCATAGCCTGGTGATTGATCCGTGGGGTGATGTGGTGCTCGACATGGGCGGCGCGGCGGAAGGGCTGGCGTTTGCCGAGTTCGACCCGGCGCGGGTCGCCGAAGTACGTGCTCAGGTGCCCTGCCTCGTCAACAAGCAGACAATCCGTTGAGCATGCAGCGATGATCGTATTCGACCTTACCTGCAGCCCCGCGGGGCACCGGTTCGAAGGCTGGTTTGCTAGCACATTTGCTTTTGAGGAGCAGGTGAAGCGCGCGCTGGTCACTTGCCCACAGTGCGGATCAGCCGATGTGATCAAAGCGGTCATGGCGCCCAGTGTGGGGCGGAAAGGCAATCAGCAGGCGGTGAAATCGGCAACCAGAGTCCCGGTAAGCGGCGGTAAGTTACCGCCCGCTGCACAGGAACTGATGAGCAAAATGGCCGCGATGCAGGCGCAGGCGTTGCAGAACTCGACCTGGGTTGGCGACAAATTCGTCGATCTCAGCCGTGCGATGCATTATGGTGAAAGTGCTCAAACCACCATCCACGGCGAAGCCACCTTGGCCGAGGCCAGCCAACTGATCGAGGAAGGCATCGCGGTCGTGCCGCTGCCATTCCCGGTCGCGCCGCCAGACGAAGTCAATTAATGGCAACCAGCCAACCCGATGATGATGCGCCGGAACGTGCGGCCGAACTTCGGCCAGCTACTTCTCAGCTCGCCAACCCGCCTTGCGCGCGGCTTCTTCCGCAGCCGCGTCAAGCGCTGGTCCAACGGCCATGTCCTGCGCCGCAGCCATGATTGCTGCATCGGCACTCCCGGCCTGGCGGTATTGCGTGGTGGCTGTCGTCTCGGCCTGGCCCATCAGCTTGAGCTTCCAGCCCTGGCCGTCGCGGCAGGCGATGCCGCTGAACGACTGACCGGCATAGGCGCGGCAAGCCGCTCCGCGGTCGTCACGGAAACTGAGCAGAAGTTTGGTGCCATCGGGCGCGGTTTGGCCGGAAAGTGTTCCGTCGAGCGCGGCGGCGAGCTGGGTGTCGGCATAGCCACTGGGTTTTCCGTCGCGACCTCCAACTAGCACCGTTATCACCAGCGAGGCGGCGATGGCCGAACCGGCGGCAAAACGGAATTGTGGACGCTGCCACAACGTTTGACGAGCGGCCCGGACGTCGCTCAGGCTGACAACCTTGGCTGCGTCTTTGATCGCACTGGTCAGTTGTTCGGGCACTGGCTCGGTCAGGATTGGATCGAACCGCGCAGCGAGCTTACGGCGCAACGCGGCCAGCCGCGCTAGTTCGGCGACCAATGCAGGGTCAGCTGCAACCGTGCGGCTCACGCGCGCTGCAGCCAGCTCGTCAAGCTCGCCATCGGCATAAGCGGCCAACTGTTCGGGGGTAATGGTCATGCTGCTTCTCCCAACTTAACCCACAGCGCTTCGCGTCCGCGCAGCAGCCGCGAGGTCAGGGTGCCGATCGGGCAACCGATAATCTCGGCCGCTTCGGCATATTTGTAGCCTTCGACAAGCACCAGCAGCACTGCCTCGCGCTGCTCATCGGGCAGGGTCTGCAACGCGCGATCAACCATCGTCAATTCCACTTGCGCCTCTTGCCCGCCGCTCGTGCCGACTGACAGCCCCGCTTCCTCATCGGTGAAGGTCTTGTCGCGGCGCGTCCGGGCGCGGGCCGTGTCGATCCAAATGTTCCGCATGATCCGATACATCCAACTATCGAGCCGCGTCCCCTCTTGCCATTGCTGGCGCGAAACGAGCGCACGCTCTAGTGCAGCCTGACACAGATCGTCGGCATCAGCCGGGTTCCGCGCCAGACCCGCCGCAAAGCGGCGCAGCCTGGGGAGCAGCGCGGTAAGCCCGGTTAGGAACGCATCATTCTGCATCAGTACCTTGTCGTGGATGAAACGGGCCATGAGGTTCGTTTAATCCATCGTTAAGTGAATATATTGTGAGGACTACCGATGACACTGCGCGCGTCCACCATTTTTGCCGCGATTGCGCTTTGCTGCGCCAGGCAGTCAGGCGCGCAGCTGGGTATGGCGGGCGGCTTGCCTGCGCTGCCCAGCGTCGGCGCGGTCACCGACCCGCTGGTGGGGCAGACACGGAACGTGCTCAATCGCGCGGCCTCCGAAGTGAGCAGCACTTTGCGTGCCGCGCGGCTTGATCGCATCGACACGCTGCTGCGTGACAATCGCCGGACACTCGAGCGCGACCGCGACGGCCAACCGGCGCGGCGCGGAGTTCTGCTGCTGATCAATCCTGATGCAGCGACATTGGCAGGGATTGCCGCGTTGGGGTTCAACCCCGGCGATCCCGCTGTTATTGAGGGACTGGATGTGACTGTCAGCCAAGTGGCCTTGCCGACGGGCATGTCGCTGCATGATGCGCAAAAACGGCTCAAGCAGAAGCTGCCGGCGGCCAATGTCTCCAGCGACCAGATCTTTTTCCAGAGCGGCGACGCAGGTGCAGGCGGCGGAAGCGGAGCGTCTGCTGGAGCTCGCCCGATTACCACCCCGATCGGTCTGATTGACGGTGCCGCAGCACAGGCCGTCACCGCCACCAAAGGCTTCGCCAGTGGCGCGCCGTTTCCCAGCAATCATGGCAGCGCAGTCGCCGCGTTGGCGCAGAACGCCGGCGCGCGAACGGTCTTGATCGCGGATGTCTATGGCACTGATCCCGCTGGCGGTAACGCGTTGGCGATTGCGCGCGGGCTGGGCTGGCTGGTCGGGCGCGGGGCCAAAGTCATCTCGATCAGCCTGGTCGGGCCGCGCAGCCCCTTGCTGGAACGCGCGGTTGCTTCGGCTCAGGCTCGCGGCGCAATTATTGTAGCCGCGGTGGGCAATGACGGTCCGGCTGCACCGCCGTCTTACCCGGCCTCTTATCGCGGGGTGCTGGCGGTCACCGGGGTGGATAGACGCAATCGTCCGCTGATCGAAGCGGGCCGCGCCTTGCATCTGGATTATGCTGCGCCGGGGGCAGACATTCTTGCGCGTGATCGGGCCGGACGGATGGTGCCGGTTCGCGGCACCTCATTTGCCGTACCGCTGGTTGCGGCACGGGCCGCCGCGGCGCTTGATCGCGGGGTCTCGCCCCGGGTCTTGGTTGACGTGCTTGATGCCGAAGCAGTGCCGCTGTCACGCCGCCGCCCCGATCCGCAATCGGGCCGCGGGCTGCTGTGTGCGAATTGCCGCTGAAAAAATTGTTCGCAGGGTGAAGTAAACCGTGCGGACGGTTCGTTTTCACTATGAGCGGCCGATGCAAGTCGGTGCGCCGCCAGTTGAAAAGGAACCAAGCCATGAAGACCATTCTTTATACCACTGCAGCTGCGCTGATTGCGATCGCCAACCCAGCAAATGCTCAAATCCTGGGCGGCGGCGGCGGAATTCTGGGCGGTTCGCCGATCCCCACACTGCCGAGCATCCCCAGCCCGATGAACATGCCGATGAACGTGCCGATGGGCCCGGTCGGATCGGTCATCAATAGCAGCGTCACTGGCGCTGGTTCCGCCACCGCGACCAAGTCAGTCAACACCCGCAGCGGACAAGCCAGCGCAAATGGTTCGGGCAGTGGCTCGGCCAGTGGCGCGCTCAGCCAGACTCTGAACACGCCGCTCAATTCGGTCGCCGCCAATGGCACCGGTTCGGGCAGCGCAGCCGGATCGGCCGGAGCCGATGCACAATTGTTCGGGACCGATGCCGTGCGCGGCACCTTGCGCCAGACGCGCGATGCGGCCGGCAACACCGTAACCACCTTCAAGAACCGGGCTGGCAATCTGGTCACCGCGACCCGCGATCGCGCCGGTACACTGGTTACCACCACGCGAGACCGTGCCGGCAATCTGCTGTCGATGACCACCACTGCCAGTGGTTCGGCCCAAGGTAGCTTGATGGGTTCGGCCGCCGGCAGCCTTGCCGGCATGAGCCAGAACCTGGCTCTGGCTGGCAGCGCCGCTGCCGATGCGGCAGGTAGCTTCGATATCAAGCCCGGCACCAATCTGTTTGATCTTGACGGTAAAAAGATTGGCAAGGTTCGCGAAGTGTTTGCTGATGGCAGCGGCCGTGTGAAGGGCTTGCTGGTCAAGGTCGATGACACCACCGCGCTGCTTCCGGTGAAGGACTTTGCCGCCAATGGTCAAGCGCTGGTCACCGCGCTGAGCGAAGCCCAGATCATGTCCACTGGCAAAGCGCAGGCCAATGGCAGCGCCTCGGGTTCGGCCACCGGGATCTTCTCGGCCTTGTCGCACAATCTTGCGCTGGCCGGCAGCACAGCCGCCAACGGTGCCGGCAGCTTTGACATCAAGTCAGGCACGCAGCTGTTTGATATGGCCGGGGAAAAGATCGGCAAGGTCAAGGAAGTCGTAGCCGACGCTCAGGGCCGTGTACGGGCGCTGGTGGTCAAGGTTGAAGATACCACCGCCACACTGCCTGCCGCCGACTTTGCTGCCAACGGCGATGTGCTGGTTACGGCAATGTCCGAAGGTCAGATTGTCGCCGCTGGAAACAATCAGGTGAACGGAAGCGCAGAAGGTTCGTCGCGCAACCGTGCCTCGGCCAAGGGCAATAGCTCGACCAATTAATTCAGGAACTAAATAGGAGCCAATCTCCCGCCTCCCGCTCCCCCGTTGGCTCCTATTGCGCCCGGACCTCTACGTCAGGTCCGGGCGCTTTTTTGGCCCCTACCGAAGCTGTCATTTGATTGCCACTGGTTCAGCGGTTGACTATGCGCAATCGCGTGCGCCCGTAGCTCAGCAGGATAGAGCATCAGATTCCTAATCTGGGGGCCGGTGGTTCGAATCCACTCGGGCGCACCAAATTTACTTAAGAATATCAATGCCTAAGCAGAGGATATTTCCAAGTCGTTCCTGAATTTTAAGGCCCGTAAGACGCCTTTTTGGTCTTCAAGGTACATGAAAGTTACACGAATTTATCGCGGAAATCCTATTCGGCAGCCTTGATATGAAGCCTCGGCTCAACATGGCAATCAATTTAGCCACCTTCCACAAATGGTCGCCGCCGCTAGACGGGGGCGAACCCCATAGGGGAGCGGTTGTTGCTGCCAGCTTTGGCCGTCCCATGCGCTGCCTGCCTCGACCTGGAGTGAAACGTTGCCACTAGTGCGCTCGAACGTTCGGCCTTCCGTAGGTGAACGCGGCAAGCCCACTTGGCATAGGACGGCGGACAAATAGTCAGGATTCCCGACCTTTACAGCGCGGTCAGCCTCTTTAGCCAAGGCCAGAACGTTCGGGGGTAGCGCCTCGAACAGTGTTAGGGGGCTGTCGTCGCTTCGGCTCATGGGTTTTGAATAATGAGCGACTCCACGGCTCAAAGCGTTGTGAAAATATCACCCGAACACGCTATTTTCTATAATCTGTTTTGAGGGTATGAGGTCATGAAAGCCGAGCCGGGAGAGAGATGTGAAACGAGGCGCACTTTTTATCGCGGCACTAGCCGCACTGACAACGCCCGCCCATGGTAACGACTGGGAAAAATTCTACACTCCGATCCCGGGTTTCGGCGCACTTATCGAGGCAACGGTCGATCCGGAACAGTTGCAAAGCCAAGGAAATATGGACGCAGATATCGATGCGATGTGGCGCAAGGGATACGCCCCTGTTGGATATACGCACTTCAATGCCAGTAACACCAAAACTAATGACGGCTTAAAGTTGGCAAAGAAGCTAAAAGCTCGATACGTCGTCATAGGGACACAATACACCGGGACAAATACTGGCTCTATTCCGATCACTATCCCAAATACGAGTACGATCTATTCAAGCGGAACCGCGTCCGCTTATGGAAGTGGCGGTTCTGCATCGGGAACTTATTCTGGGACTTCGACTACATACGGATCGAGTACAAGTTACATCCCCATCGCGATTAATCGCTACGATAAGTTAGGAATATATTTCAAAGAGATGCCAAAGCATGGCATCGGAGCGATGTGGCGCGAGCCAACGCCAGAGGAAATTTCACGGATAGAGACCCGCCGGGCTGTCGTCGTGATGAGCATCCGTGATGGTTCGCCATCCTACAATGCCGATATGCTCCCTGGCGATATTATTACTTGGGTAAACGGCGCTGCGGCGGACGAGCAGACGTGGCGGAGGGC
>JAYVML010000070.1:0-18199 GCA_043758955.1 Novosphingobium sp.
CGGCCGCTACGATATGCGCTGGGGGTAAGGCTGAGGAACAGCAGGAACAGCGAGGCGTAAATAATCACCGGAGGCAGCAGCCGTGACATATCGAGCAGACTGGTCACCCCGTGCAGCCACGGATACCGCGTTTCGATCACTTGCTGGGCGGCGGCGATGAACACTTGTGCGAGCAGTGCAAACAGCAGCGCAATTACCGCACTGACGATTACCCCGGTTGAGAGCAGGCGGTAACGCCAAAAGGCATGGACCGATTTGGTGCCATAGGCGCGGCGCAAGATGTCGCGGATCGTTTCGACCAAACTGCCGACAGTCCACAGACCGACCAGCCCGCCGGCCCACAGCAGCCAGCCGCTGCGCGCCACGATCACGTCGCGCGCCACTGGTTCAAGCGCGCGCGCGGCAATTGGCGGCAGTGCGGCGAGGAACGCGTGGACCGATGCCTCGCGCTGCGCTTGTTCGCCGACCAGCGAAAGCACTGCGCCGACCGTTATGAAAAATGGGAACAGCGCCAGTATTGCCATGTAGGCCAGATTGCCGGCGTGGATAAATCCGTCATTATAGGCCCCGGCCCAGACTCGCGCGATCACCCGGAATCCGCGTGTCTGCCAGAATCGACCTTCGGGTCCGACATGGTGGTCATAAGCATCCTGCAGCCGATTGGCGCGCTTGCGCCGCGCTTCGGGCGACAGGTCGGGGACCGTCAGCGGCGGTAGATGCGCTTCGTCGAGTTCGCGTTCCTGCACGGCCAGTTACCGGCTCACAAGCCGAATTTCGCGCGCAGGTTGCGCGGATCGCGCCAGCCATCGAGCCGCTTGACCAGATCATCATCCGATTCGGGCAACTGCACCTCGATCGTCACCAATTGGTCGCCGCGGCTGCCGTCTTTACGCGACATGCCCTTGCCCGTTAGCCGCAGTGTCTTGCCCGAACTAGTCCCGGGCCCGATTGTCAACATTACCGCGCCATCGGCGGTCGGCACCCTTACTTTGGCACCGTGGACCGCCTCATCAAGACTGACCGGTAGATCGAGCCGCAAGTTGTCACCATCGCGGCGTAGCCAGCTGTGCGGCTGGATCAGGATTGTGACAATGGCATCGCCGCTCCCCCCCGGCCCGGGTTCGCCCTTGCCGGCGAGCCGCATCTGGGTGCCGTCTTCAACCCCGGCGGGCAGCTTCAGGTCGATCGTCTTGCCATCGGCCAAGGTGATGCGCTGAGTGGCGCGGGTGGCCGCGTCGGTCAGCGGAACTCCCAATTTGTACTGCACGCTGGTGCCTTTGGGTGCAGCCCGCTGGCGCGTCCCGGTGCCACCGCCGCCGCGTCCGCCAAACAGCCCGTCAAAAATATCGCTGATGTCGATGCCCTCGTTGCCGCCGCTACCGCCGCCAAAGCCTTCGAAATCTTCAGTGCGGAAGCCACGTTGCGCACCGCCGTTGAACCCGCCCGGCCCCGCGGTCTGGCCATAACCAAAACCCATGCTGGGATTGCCCTCGGCATCGATTTCGCCGCGGTCGAACCGGGCGCGCTTGTCCTTGTCAGTCAGTAAGTCATAAGCCCCGGTCACCACCGAAAAGCGTTCGGTGGCCTTCGGATTGTCCTTGTTGCGATCGGGGTGCAGCTCTTTGGCAAGCTTGCGATAGGCCGATTTGATGTCCTTCTCGCTCGCGTTGCGCGCAACTCCCAGGGTCGAATACGGATCAGCCATCAGCGCTAGCTAGGGGCGCGAAGGCCGCAGGACAAGCCGGGCGGCACAATTCGCTCGACCGCGCGGCTTCCTTCCCGCGCGCACAGCGGCTATGCGGAGCCGATCATGGACCCGAACCACCAGAACGCTATTCCCGAAGAAACCCCGTTTGCGCTGTTTGACGAATGGTTCGCGGCGGCGCGCGCTGCTGAACCCAACGATCCCGAAGCGGTCGCGCTAGCCAGCGCCACACCCGGCGGCGCGCCATCGGTGCGGATGGTGCTACTTAAGGACTGGGGTCCCGAAGGGTTCGTGTTTTACACCAATTGCCATAGCCGCAAGGGCGGTGAGCTGCAGGCCAATCCGCAAGCGGCGATGCTGTTCCATTGGAAGTCGCTGCGCCGCCAGATCCGGATCGAAGGCGCGGTTGAGGAAGTGGCGTCCGACCTAGCCGACGCATATTTCGCCAGCCGCGGCCGGTCGTCGCAAATCGGCGCAATCGCGTCTGACCAGTCGGCGCAGTTGGCCACGCGCAGTGATTTTCTGGCGCGCATCGCCGAAACCGAAGCCCGCTACGCCGATCAGCCAGTACCGCGTCCGACGCACTGGACCGGATTCAGGATCATCCCCACAGCACTGGAATTCTGGCTCGACCGACCCTCGCGCTTGCACGAACGCCGCCGCTTTGTCCGCACCGCAGGGGGCGCCGGCTGGACCAGCAGCTTGCTCTATCCATGAACAAGGCCGGCAAACTTAATCGCAGCGCCGCCTTTGCCTCGATTACGGTCGCGCTGCTGCTGGCTGGCCTTAAGAGCTGGGCGGTGCTGGCTACCCATTCGACCGCGATGCTTGGCAGCCTAGCCGATACCGTGCTCGATCTGGTCGCCAGCATGGCGACCTTGGCCGGAGTGTGGGTGGCGGCGCAGCCCGCCGATGACAATCACCGCTTCGGCCATGGTAAGGCCGAGGCGCTGGCCGCGCTGTTTCAGGTGGTGCTGATCTCGTTTTCGGCGATCACGCTGGGACTGCGGGCGATTGCGCAGTGGTTTGCGGGCGCGCGGCCTGCAGCGGCTGAGGGCGGGATCGCGGTTTCGGTCGTGGCGATCTTGGCGACAATGCTGCTGCTGGTGTGGCAGCGTCGGGTAATTGCGCAAACCGGTTCAATCGCAATTGCCACCGATCACTTGCACTACAAATCCGATCTGGTGCTCAACCTGGCGGTCATCGCCGCATTGGCGCTCGATCAGTACGCCGGGGTGCCCGGGGCCGATGCAGTGTTTGGGCTAGCCATCGCGCTGTGGCTGGGATGGAGCGCGTGGCTGGCCTCACAAACGGCGGTTGAGCAGCTGATGGATCACGAATGGCCCGACGAACGCAAGGTGCGGTTTCTCGAAGTGGTCGCGCGGCACCCCGAGCTGAAGGGTCTGCATGATCTGCGCACGCGGTCATCGGGCAATCGTGACTTTGTGCAGTTCCACATGTCGGTAAATCCTGACATGACCGTGCGCGCGGTTCATGATGTGATGGATGAGATCGAGGCCAAGCTGCTTATGGAGTTCCCGGGGATGGAAATCCTGATCCATCCCGACCCCGAAGGGTTGGTCAACGAAACTGGGTCGGCGGCAGTGGATCTGTTGGCGAGGGGCTGAACATCTGACCATGCGAATTTTGATTTCGGATTATTCGGGACATCCCTTTCAAGTCGAACTATCGCGCGAACTGGCGCGGCGCGGGCACGCGGTTCGGCATCTGCATTTCGCAGGATTCCAGACCCCCAAGGGCAAGTTGCTGGTCCAACCAGAAGATCCCCCCAGCCTGGAGATCGAGGGAATTGCGCTCGATCAGCCGTTCGCCAAAAGTTCGTTTGTCAAACGCTGGCAGCAGGAGAATGCGGTCGGCCGCGCGATTGCCGCCAACCTGTTGGCCTTTGCCCCCGATCTGGTGATTTCAAGCAATGCTCCGCTTGATACCCAGCGGCATATCCTGGCCGCCGCCCGCCAGGCTGGTGCGTGCTTCGTGTTCTGGCTGCAGGATATTTACAGCGCGGCAATCAGCCGGGTGGTGCCCGAAAAATTGCCAGTCATCGGCCACGCCATTGCCGCGTGGTATCGCCATCTGGAATTCGCCATGCTGCGCGCGAGCGATCAGGTGGTGGCGATTACCGAAGATTTCCGTCCGGCGCTGGAGCACGCCGGGGTCAAACCTGACCGGATATCCGCGATCGAAAACTGGGCTCCGCTTGACGATCTGCCGCAATTGCCGCGCGACAATGCCTGGGCGGCGGTCAACTATCCGGCGGATGGGCTGCGCTTCGTCTATTCGGGCACGCTTGGTTATAAGCACAATCCGCATTGGCTGCCAGAGCTGGCACGGCAGTTCCCCGCTGCTCAGGTCTGTGTCTTTTCCGAAGGCGAGGTAGCGACTGCGCTGACGGCGCAGGCCAAGGCCGAGGGACTGAGCAACCTTGCGGTCCGCAAATGGGTGCCAATGGCGGATTTGCCGGCGATGCTGGCGGGCGCAGACGTACTGGTGGCATTTGTCGAACCCGAAGCCGGGATTTATTCGGTGCCGTCCAAAATCCTCACCTATCTGGCGGTCGGCCGTCCGATTCTGGCGGCAATGCCCACGGCGAATCTCGCTGCCCGGCTGATCGAGACACAACAGGCCGGGCTGGTCTGCGGCTGCGATGCGACCGCCGAGTTTGCTGCAAACGCAGCTGAATTGGCCAATAATCCGCCGATCCGTACCAAATTTGGGGCAAATGGCCGCGATTATGCTTTGCGGAATTTCGCAATATCAGGCATCGCGGACCGGTTCATGGCCGTCTGCGATGCGGCACTAAGTGTAAGGAAAGCGTGATGAAAACGGCTCTGGTCCTGGGTGCGGGCGGCTTCATTGGCAGCCATCTGGTCAACCGCCTGAAGGAAGAAGGCTTCTGGGTTCGCGGGGTCGATTTGAAGCGGCCAGAATTCTCGCCCTCCGGGGCTGACGAATTCGTCGTTGGGGACCTGCGCGAACAATCGATGTGCCGCATGGTCTATGACCGGCGCTTTGACGAAGTGTATCAGCTGGCCGCAGACATGGGCGGAGCGGGCTATATCTTCACCGGCGAGCACGATGCCGACATCATGCACAATTCGGCGACGATCAACCTCAACATCGCCGATCTCGCGCGGCGTCACGGCGTTGGCGCGCTGTTCTATTCCTCCTCGGCCTGCATGTACCCGGCGTACAACCAGCTTGATCCGGACAATCCCAATTGCGAGGAAGCTTCGGCCTATCCGGCCGAACCCGACAGCGAATATGGCTGGGAAAAGCTGTTTTCCGAGCGTTTGTTCCTGTCTTATGGCCGCAACTATGGCCTGCCGGTGCGGGTCGCGCGCTATCACAACATTTTCGGTCCGCAGGGAACTTGGCAGGGCGGCAAGGAAAAGGCGCCTGCCGCGGTGTGCCGCAAGGTCGCCCTGGCGCAGCCGGGCGAGGCCATCGAATTGTGGGGGGATGGTCAGCAGACCCGCTCGTTCCTGTATATCGATGAATGCATTGAAGGCACGCTGCGGCTGACCCGTTCACAGCAGACCGGACCATACAACATCGGTTCGGATGAAATGGTGACAATTTCCAAGCTGGTCGACATGGCTTCCGAGGTGGCCAACAAGCCGGTTGGCAAACGGTACATTCCGGGGCCTACCGGGGTGCGTGGGCGCAACAGCGATAACCGTCTGATCGAAGCTGAACTTGGCTGGCGGCCGCAGGTATCGCTGCACGATGGCCTGGTCAAGACCTACGCCTGGATTGCCCAGCAAGTCGAAGCTCAGCGCCAGCAGGATGCCGCTTAAGGAAACAACCGGATAATCCGCGCGATAGCCCGCCGCACCGGCTCGTGCCGCCCTTCATTGGTCTTGCCCAGCCGCACGATGGTCACTGCATTGCGGCGCGAGATCACCACGAACTGCCCTAGGTGACCGTTGAGCGAAAAGGTGTCTGGCCCGGTCCCAGGCCACAGTACTTGGCCATCAGGCTGTGGGCGATTGGTCCACAGCTGCGCGCCGTAACCGGGGTTGTGAGGCGAAGCCGCAGTCATGAAATCGATCCACGCTACCGGCACCAGCTGCGCGCCTTTGACTGCGCCTTTGTTGCGCAGAAATTCGCCGAACCTGGCCCAATCGCGCAGCGTGCCGTGGATCAGGCTCCCGCCGATCATAGTTCCGGCAAGGTCGTATTCGGGAACCATGCTGGTCATGCCCAACGGATCGAACAGCCGCGTGCGCAGGTAATCGCCCACCGCGCGGGCCCGCTGCGCGGGATCGGTGCTGGTGGTCAGCGCGCGGGCGGCCAGATCGGCCAGGATCACCGTGGTGGCGGTAGAGTATTCCCATTTCGCCCCGGGCTCGGCTTCGAGCGGCTGGGCCTCGGCATAGGCTGCCATGTTGTCGCGCCCATCGAGGAATAGCATCCGCACCGTATCGGCCTCATACGGCGGACTGGACTCCTCCTCGTGCCTGAGCCCCGAATGCATTTGCAGCAACTGGCGCAGCGTGATCTCACCGCGGGGATCGCCGCTGCGTTGCCACGCCGGGATCGGCACGCCCTCATCCAGCCGCAAGCGGCCATCGGCTACGAGCATGCCGATCATCACCCCAGTCACCGTCTTGGCCATCGACCAGCTGATAAAGCGGGTATTCTCGTGATAGCCGGGTCCGTAGCGTTCGGCCACGATCCGCCCATCGTGCAGCACAATCAGCGCGCGGGTTTCGCCGGTCGGCTCTTGACTAAACAACGCGTCGACCGCGCGAGCCAACCGTTCGCGGCTCACCCCCGGTTGTGCGCTGACCGCTTTCAGCGCGGCGGCGCTCAGCGGCGCGGGCGGCGGCGGTGCGCTCTGGCCCGAACAGCCGATCAGGGCTGGCAGCGCAAGCAGCGGCAGGATAAGGAACGGGCGGCGCGCAGGCATGGCGCGCATCCCTTGCGCAAAGGTCTGGCGATGGCAACAGTTAACCCGGCTCCGGTGAACCCGGCATCCACCAACCCGGTCAGCCAACCGCGTGCGCGGTTGCGCCGCCGCGCGGGGTGGCTGGGGCTCGTGCTGCTCGCGGTGTTGCTGGGGTATTTCTGGGCCCCGCTCAACGGTTATGCCCACGTTGGGGCGGCTTACGGCGCGCGCGTCGCCTGTTCGTGCCGGTATCTGGGCGGGCGTGGGCTGAGCGATTGCCGAAAGGATTTTGAACCAGGGATGGAATTGATCATGTTGTCCGAGGATACGCCAGCCAAAAGCGTCACCGCCCGGTTCCCGCTTATCGCTAGCGAGACCGCCACTTATCACCCCGGGCTGGGCTGCCAGTTGGAACCGTGGCGTGGATAAAGCGTTGGATTGTTGCAGTTCAGCGCGGGAAACTAGCTTATGATTGACGACCAGATCCACCCCGTGATCCTGTGCGGTGGCAGCGGCACCCGGCTGTGGCCGCGCAGCCGCGCCGTGCGGCCCAAGCCGTTCCTGCCCCTGGTCGGCGACCAGACCCTGTTCGAACAGACCGTCGCACGCTGCGACCGAGATGCCGGGTTTGCCGCGCCGATCGTGGTGACCGGGACCGCTCATCTGGCGCATGTCGAGCAGCAGCTGGCCGGGGATGCCAGCGCCCGGGTGATTGTCGAACCATCTGCGCGCAACACCGCCGCCGCGATTGCGCTGGCGGCGCTGTGTCTGCCGGCTGACGCGGTGATGCTGGTCTGCCCCAGCGACCACCACATTGCGGATTGCGCAGCGTTTCAGTCAGCCGCCCGTTCAGCTGCCGCGTTGGCACGGCAAGGCTGGCTGGTGGCGCTGGGGATCGAGGCCAAGGCACCGGACACCGGGTTCGGCTATCTGCAACACGGCGACGCGATTGGCGCCGCCGGCTTCAAAGTCGCGCGGTTCGTTGAAAAGCCCGACCGCGTTCTTGCCGAACAGTTTCTGGCCGATGGCGGCTATGCTTGGAATGGCGGGATTTTTGCCTTTCGCGCGGGCACTTTTCTGCAAGAGTTGGCGCAGCACCGTCCGCAAATCGACGCCCATGCCCGCGCGGCGGTGGCCAAGGGGCGCGAGCAAGGTGCCCAATTCCATCCTGACCGCACCGAATTCGGCAAAATCGCCAGCGAGTCGGTTGATTACGCGGTGATGGAAAACACCGCGCACGCGGCAATGGTTCTGGCCGATATGGGCTGGTCAGACATTGGCAATTGGGAAGCGCTGCACGCCGCGCGCGGCAGCGATGACCAAGGTAATACCGTGATCGGCCCGGCCGAACTGGTCGATTGCCGCAATGTGCTGGTCGAAAGCGACGGGCCGCGGGTTTCGGTGATCGGGCTGGAAGACGTGGTGGTGGTGGTCGATGGCAATGAAGTATTGGTGACCACCCGCGCAGGCGCGCAGCTCGTCGGCAAGCTCGCCGGGGCAGTTCAGCAATGAGCGTATTGCTCTCCACCACGCTGTCGCCGCGCCCGTGGGGCGTGGACATGCTGCCCGCACCGTTTGTCAGTCCGCCAGACGAGCGGATCGGCGAAGTGTGGTTTACCCCGCCCGCCCAGCTCGACGCCTTGCTGGTCAAATATATCTTCACCAGCGAGAAATTGTCGGTCCAGGTCCATCCTACCGATGCCCAGGCCCCGGCCGGACACCGCGGCAAGGAAGAATGCTGGCTGGTGCTCGGGGCAAAGCCGGGGGCGACATTGGCGATCGGCTTCAACGCGCCGATCGCCCCCGAGGCGATGCGCGCTGCCGCGCTTGATGGCAGTATCGAGCAGCTGCTAACCTGGTTTCCGGTCAAGCCGGGCGACTTTTTCTATATTCCGGCGGGCACGGTTCATGCGATCGGCCCGGGGTTGTCACTGATCGAAGTGCAGCAGAATTCGGACATCACTTACCGCTTGTTTGACTATGGCCGTCCGCGCGAGCTGCATCTGGATGCGGGGGTCAAAGTCGCGCAGGGTTCTCCGCACGATCCGGCCAATCGGCGGCATGTGCCCGGCGGCGGCGACGTGGTGCTGGTTGAGGGTCCACATTTCCGGCTCGACCGGCTTGATGGTGCGCCAGGCGCGGGCACCGCCGCCCGCTATCATGGTCCGCTGCTGGTCCTGCCGCTCGATAGGCCGCTTAAGGTGGGCGGTGAACGGGTCGAGCCGGGACAGTGCGGTTTGGCGCAGAGCCTTGACCAAGTGAAGTTTGCCGGGCGCAGCCTGATCACGCAGCCCTGCTAAGCGAACGGCCCTAAGCCGACCGGGTGGTATCGATCCAACCGCCGCCGACGACCCGCTCGCCAGCATAGATCACCGCCGCTTGGCCGGGCGCAACGCCGTAGGCGGGTTCGGCAAATTCCAGCGTGCAATTCGCGCCATCGCCCAGGTCACCGCGCAGCGTGACTGGTACCTGTTGGGCCATTGAACGGACTTTTGCGGTCAGCGCGCCACCGGGAATGGGGCCGATCCGGTTCGTTTCGGTGATTTGCGCGGTGCGTACCGCCAGCAGCCGCCTGGGGCCAACCAGTACTTGCGCCTTGGCGGCGTCGATCGCGGTTACATACAGAGGCTCGGCCAGCCCGCCGATTTCAAGGCGGCGGCGCTGACCCACGGTGTAATGAATGATCCCGCGATGCGCGCCCAGTACTGCGCCTGTTTCGGCATGGACAATCTCGCCCGGCGCGCCGCCTTCGGGCCGCACACTGCGCACCACTTTGGCATAGTCGCCATCGGGCACGAAGCAGATGTCCTGGCTGTCAGGCTTGGCCGCGACGCGCAGCCCTTCGGATTCGGCGATCTGGCGGACCTCGGCCTTGGGCATGGCGCCCAGCGGAAAGCGCAAGAAATCGAGCTGAGCTTGCGTTGTGCCGTAGAGGAAATAGCTCTGGTCACGCGCGTGATCGGCGGCGCGGTGCAATTCGGGTCCGTGCGCGGCCGCGACGCGCTGAACATAATGTCCAGTAGCCAGGCAATCAGCGCCCAGTTCGCGCGCCATCGCCAGCAAATCAGTGAATTTAGGTCCCATGTTGCAGCGGATGCAAGGGACCGGGGTGCGCCCCGCCAGGTAATCGTCAGCAAAGCGCTCGACGACCTCGTCGCGGAACTGGCTCTCGTGATCGAACACATGGTGCGCAAACCCTAAACGGTCAGCCACGGCGCGTGCATCGCGGATGTCATCGCCCGCGCAGCACGCGCCTTTGCGGCCAGAGGCGGCACCGGAATTGTAGAGCTGGAGGGTCACTCCGATCACCTCGGCGCCGCTGCGCACGGCCAGCGCGGCCACCACTGAACTATCCACCCCGCCCGACATCGCGACCACAACCCGCCGCCCCGCGAGCCGCGCACCGAGCTGGAACAATGCCGCCGGATGGGGCTGCAGGAGCGCTGAGGTAGCCATAGCCCGCGCGCCTTACACGTGCCGTGATGCAGAAGCAAAGCCCACCCGGAGTTTGTTCGATCCAGACCATTAGGCCAGCCGATCAGCGACGCGCGGGCGGGGCGCAGCAATTGGGTAAGCATTGTGACCACGAGGTAAATGCGGGCTTTACCCGTTATTGACCTTGTTTGCGTAGAACGCGGTTTATGGAATTTGCCAATGACCTTATGGCCGTGTTGCGGGACCGGGCTCAGCCCGGCGGTGCAACTGGCGAAACCGCGGGATCAGACCCCCTATTCGACTGGTCTGGGCTGCACGCCCGGCTTTGCGCGGCCCACGCCGTGCGGCAGGTAATGACGCAAAGCGATTCGCGGCCGATCATGCGCTGCGGCGGGTTTTCCGACTGGCCGTTAGTGGCGTGCGATCAAGTGAAACAATCACACGGCGTTAACCTCAATGATTTAACAGATGGCAAAGGGCCGCATGACATAGCGACTGACACTGCTGGTCAAGTGCATGTCGGCGGTCGAGGAAAATGATGATCGAGAACCAGAAAATTCGTCCAGCAATGGTGGTTGGCCCGCTTGGCGAGCCGCTCACGCTGGCTTCATTGCCCGCGCCGGGGACCACCCGCTGGGTAGTGCGGCGCAAGGCCGAAGTGGTGGCGGCGGTCAATGGCGGCCTGCTGACCATCGACGAAGTCTGCGAACGATACAATCTGACGCTGGAAGAATTCGCATCGTGGCAGCGCGCAGTCGATCGCTCGGGTATGCAGGGCCTCAGGGTTACCCGTATCCAGCATTACCGCGACCTCTATGAGCGCCAGCTTAAATACTGAGCTGAGCCGTACATTACGATCAGGCAGCGGCCGGGGCGGATCATAATCCTCTCCGGCCGCTGCCGTTTCGGGCTGGCATTGCCCCGGCCCGCGCGTTGCAGTTTGACGGCGCCTCTGTGCCGTTTGACGACCCCGCCATTGCCGCGCCGCCTCGCCGCGCCTAAGGCGCATCTGTGCAGGTCGGGCGCCGGCAGCTCCGCGCAACAGGGCTTGCGGTGGGTGATCTAGCATAGTAATACAGTCCGATATCGGGTCTTAAGGTTCCGATCTCTGACCGCTCGGTTATTGGCGCGTTGGCGCTGCCGGAACCGGAACAGTGAAGGCAATTGCAGCGATGAACTTCGAATCCAGAGTCGATATGGGGATGCTCTCGGACGATAATCCGCTGCAGGACTATGCCGGTCAACGGCGTAGCAAACTGCGGTGGGCGCTGGCGGGGCTGGTGCTTTTGCTGATCATGGCGGCGATCTGGTTCATGGTGCACCGCGCCGGTGCCGGTGCAGCGGAAGATGGTGACAACCAGGAGCAGGCCCCGGTGGTCAGCGTAATCACGCCGGGCCGCACGACGATCGAGGGTTCGATTTCCGCCACCGGTACGCTGGCGGCGCGGCGCGAACTGCCGGTCGGGATAGCTGGCGAAGGCGGGCAAGTGATTGCGGTGCTGGTCGAGCCGGGCCAGTGGGTCCGTGCTGGACAAGTGTTGGCGGTAATCGATCGCTCGGTTCAGGTCCAGCAGCAGTCGAGCCAGGCCGCGCAGGTTCAAGTGGCGCGCGCCAATGCCGATCTGGCGCAAGCCAATCTTGATCGGTCGTTGCGGTTGGTTGACAAAGGATTTGTCTCGAAGGCGGATATCGACCGGCTACGCGCGACCCGCGATGCGGCTTATGCTCAGGTCCGCGTGGCCGGAGCGCAGCTCGGCGTGCTGCAGGCGCAGAGCCGCCGCCTCAATGTCGTGGCCCCGGCTGCCGGCCTGGTGCTTGAGCGAAAGGTTGAACCGGGCCAGGTGGTCAGCGGCGGTTCGGGCGTGCTGTTCCGCCTTGCCAAAGGCGGCGAAATGGAACTCAAGGCGCAGCTTGGGCAAGCCGATCTGGCGCAGATTGCCCCCGGCGTTACCGCGTTGGTCACTCCGGTGGGCTCGTCTCACGTCTATACCGGGCAAGTCTGGCAGCGCTCGCCGGTGATTGATCCGCTATCGCGCCAAGGCGTGGCGCGGATTGCACTGGCTTATGCACCCGATCTACCGCCGGGCGGCTTCGCCAGCGCGGAGATCAAGGCGGGCAGCTTGGTCGCCCCGATGCTCCCCGAAAGTGCGATCCAGTCGGACAATAAAGGCAGCTATGTTTATGTGGTGGGCAAGGACAACAAAGTGCAGCGCCGCGATATCAAGCTCGGTCTGGTGACTGACCAGGGCATTGCGGTGGTGTCCGGGCTCGATGGCAGCGAACGGGTGGTTCTGCGCGCGGGCGGGTTCCTCTCGTCAGGCGAAACGATCAAGCCAAACCTGATCAAGCCTTAAGCGCGGCGCAAGGGTAGCACGATGAACTTCCGCAATATTTCGGCTTGGTCGATCCGCAACCCGGTGGTGCCAATTGTCATCTTCGTGGGGCTGATGATCGCCGGGCTCATGAGCTTCTCGACCATGAAGGTTCAGAACGACCCCGACATCGAATTTCCCGCCGTGATTGTGGCCATCTCGCAGCCGGGCGCGGCACCGTCGGAAATCGAAACACAGATCACCCAGAAGGTTGAATCCGCGGTGCGGACGATCAGCGGGGTCGATTCGATCAGTTCGACCGCCACCGAAGGCGGCAATCAGACCATGATCTTTTTCCAGATCGGGACCGACATCAACGTGGCGGTCAGCGAGGTCAAGAACGCTGTCGATCAAGCCCGCGGCGAACTGCCCGACGGGATCCTCGAGCCGCAAGTATTCAAAGTCCAGACCTCGTCCGATCCGATCGCCTATTTCGCGGTCTCGGCCGATGACATGACGATCGAACAATTGTCGTGGTTTATCGACGATACTGTTGCCAAGCAGCTGCTGACCGTGCCGGGCATGGCCACGGTCGAGCGCCAGGGCGGGGTCGACCGCGAAATCCGCGTAACGCTCGATCCGGCGCGCATGCAGTCGCTCGGGGTGACCGCCAGCCAGGTTAACAACGCGCTGCGCCAGCTCAACGTGAACGCCGCCGGAGGCAAGGCCGAAATTGCCGGGTCGCGCCAATCGGTGCGCGTGCTGGGCAATGCCGCCGATGCCTATGCTTTGTCGCAAACCGACGTACCGCTGAGCGGCGGGCGCACGGTCAAGCTAACTGACTTTGCCACCGTCAGCGACGCCTTTGCCGAAGTGACTACGATGGGCAAGATCAACGGCAAGCCGGTGGTTACCTTCGCAATTTCGCGCGCGCGCGGCGAATCCGATGTGTCCGTCTACGACGGCGCGATTGCCAAGATTGAGCAGCTCAAAAAAGATCATCCCGGGGTCCATTTCACCCGGCTGTTCAGTTCAGTCGACTATACCAAGCAGCAGTACGAAAGCTCGATCTCCTCGATGATTGAAGGGGCAATCCTGGCGGTGATCGTGGTGTTCTTTTTCCTGCGCGATTGGCGCGCCACTGTGATCTCAGCCATCGCTATTCCGCTTTCGGCGATCCCGACCTTCTGGATGATGGATGCCTGGTTTGGCTTCACGCTTAACGGTTTGTCGCTGCTCGCTTTGGGCTTGGTCGCAGGCGTGCTGGTCGATGATGCGATTGTCGAGATCGAAAATATCGTGCGACATATGCGGATGGGCAAAAGCGCCTACCAGGCCTCAATCGACGCCGCCGATGAAATCGGGCTGGCGGTGGTTGCGACCACCTTCTCGATTGTCGCGGTGTTCTTGCCGGTGGGGCTGATGCCGGGCGTATCGGGACAGTTCTTCCGCAATTTCGGGATAACCGTGGTGATCTCGGTGTTGGTCAGCCTGGCCGTCGCGCGGATGATAACGCCAATGATTGCGGCCTATTTTCTCAAATCGCACGGCCATGCCGAACATGCTTCGGGCAAATGGATGGAACGCTATCTGCAGGTGCTGCACTGGTCACTCGATTCGACAGCGGCGAAGCAAGTGCGGGCGCGCCTTGCCGCGGTGCGCGGCTCGCCACTGGCATATCTGGTCGGGACGATCGCAGTGCTGCTGATCATGGGCACATTCGTGATCGGGTTCGCGGGTGTCTTCAAGCTGATTGGCGCGCTTAAATTCACGCTGTTTGGATGGAAGAAGACGCTAACCTTTGTAACCCTGCTGGCGGCACTGGCGACCGGACTGCTCGCCGCTTGGCTGGTGCGCTGGGTGCTGGGACTGATCATCGGGCTAAACCACGGACGGCTGGGCCAGTGGTACGGTTATATGGGCGCGCGCTATCGGGCACGACTGCAGGATCACCGAGTGTGGATGGTCGGCATTGGCCTTGGATCCTTGGTGCTGACCGGTGCGCTGTTTACAATCATCCCGGTGCAGCCATTTCCCGACGTCAATTCAGACTTTGCACTGATCAACATCGAGATGGTCCCCGGAACCACTCTGGCGCAAACCGAACAGGTGGCTGACCAGGTTGCCGAAATCATTTCGAAGCGGCCCGAGGTCGATCATGCGCTTGAACGGATCCGCGAAGGCAATGCCCGTCTGTTCGTGACGCTCAAGGCCAAGCGCGACAAGACCAGCCAGGAACTGAGCCGCGAGCTGACCCCGTTGTTGCAGACGGTGCCTGATGCGCGCGTTTCATTCCAGGATCTCAGCGGTCCGCGCAATGGGGGCAGTGGCTCTGGCCGGCCAATCTCAATCATGCTGTCGGGCAGCAATTCCCAGCTGCTCGAACAGACCGCCAACCAGGTGGTCGAGCAGATGCGCGGCCTGAAGGAATTAGTCGCACCGCGGATCGCGGCTGACATGCGCCGCCCCGAAGTGATCATTAAACCGCGTCTCGATCTGGCCGCCTCGATGGGGGTGACCACCGCCGCGCTCAGCCAGACTATTCGGATCGCCACGATCGGCGATATCGATCAGAACGCTGCCAAATTTTCGCTCAACGACCGACAGGTACCGATCCGGGTGCGATTATCCGAAGACTCGCGGCGCAACATCGCGACGCTGCGCAATTTGCCGGTACCGACCACGACCGGCGGATCGGTGCCGCTGACGACAGTAGCCGATATCACCTTTGGCTCGGGCCCAGTCAGCATCCAGCGTTACAATCAGAACCGCCGCGTTTTCATCGGCGCGGACCTTGCCCCAGGTGTACTGCAAGGCACCGCCATGACCCTGATCAACAAGCTGCCGGCGATGGAAAAGCTGCCTGCCGGGGTTTCCAACGCGCCGATAGGCAATGCCAAAATCCTTAATGAGCTGATCAGCAACTTCGCCAAGGCGCTGCTCGCTGGAGTGCTGCTGGTGTTTTCGGTGCTGGTGCTGCTCTACCACCGGTTTGTCTCGCCGCTGGTCAATATGGGCTCGCTGTTTCTTGCTCCTCTGGGCGGGCTGCTGCTGCTGCTTATCGCCGGCCAGCCGATTTCGATGCCGGTTTTCATCGGGATTCTGATGCTGTTTGGGATTGTCGCCAAGAATTCGATCCTGCTGATCGATTTCGCGATCGAGGAAATGGCCACCGGGGCGGACAAATTCGCCGCAATCGTCGAGGCCGGACACAAACGCGCGCAGCCGATCGTGATGACCACCGTGGCGATGACCGCCGGGATGGTTCCCACAGCACTTTCGCTGACGGGTGACGGGGCCTGGCGCGCGCCGATGGGCACTGTCGTGATCGGCGGATTAATCCTCTCGACCTTGCTGACCTTGTTGATCGTGCCGGCCGGGTTCAGCTTGGCCGACGGGATTGAGAAACGGCTCGGACCTTGGCTGCGCGGTAAAATGCTGAACAGCGGCGTGGACGATTTGGGCACGCCTGCGCTGCCTCCGCACGGCAGGCTGCCCGAGGCCTTCCCCGCCGAGTGACCGCGCGCCGCCCCTGGCTGCGGCCCATACGCACTGCGCCGCCCGCCCCGGACCGGGCCCGCCGGATGCGGCTGTTTGCGACCGGTATGCTGTTCGCAATGGCCGGGCTGTTCGTAGTTGCGCGCCAATTTGGAGGGACACACCCGGCGTGGGGCTATGTGCTGGCCTTTGCCGAAGCCGGGATGGTTGGCGGCATGGCAGACTGGTTCGCGGTGACCGCGCTGTTCCGCCACCCGCTTGGCATCCCGATCCCGCACACCGCGATCATCCCCGAAAACAAGGATCGCATCGCCGACACCATGGCGGCGTTCCTGCAAGAGAACTTCCTCACCCCGCAAGTCGTCGCACGGCGGCTCCACGCCACCAATATCGCCGCTGCGGCGGGCAGCTGGCTGGCCGACCCGGGGACGGGTGATGGCGGCGGCAATGGCGGACGGATCCGCGCCGGCGCGGCTGAATTGCTTGCCCAGGTGCTCGAATCGCTCGATCCTGAACGGCTTGGCGGACAGGTGCGCGGCGGGCTGGTGCGCCAGCTGGGCAAGCTCGAGATTGCACCACTGCTGGGCCAACTGACAGAAACAGCGATCGCTGACCGGCGACATCTGGCGGTGATCGATTCGCTGGTGCGGTGGACCGGTTTGACGCTCGAAGACAATGAGGAACTGGTCCGTGATCTGATCCATCGGCGCGCCAATGCGGTACTGCGCTGGACCGGGCTGGATGAAACCCTCGCAAATTCGGTGCTCGATGGGCTTTATAAATTGCTCGCCGAAGTGATCGTCGATCCGGAGCATCCGCTGCGCGCGAAGATCGAAGAAGGGCTGGCCAAACTCGCTACTGACCTGCGCAGCGATCCCGAACTGCGCGCCCGGGTTGAGCGGATGAAGGTCGAGTTGCTCGCCAACCCGGCGGTGTCGCAATGGTGGCAGGGAGTGTGGGAACGGCTGCGCACCGCGCTGCTTAAACGCCTGCGCCAGAACGATGCCAAGATCGGCAGCCAATTTGCCGAGGCTTTGGCCGAACTCGGCGCGACGCTGCGCGATGATCCGCAGATGCAGGCCCAGGTCAACCGCTTTGCCCGGCGCACAATGGTGGGCCTGGCCACGCGTTACGGCGATCAGATCGTCCGACTGGTGTCCGAGACGGTTAAGCGCTGGGATGCGAAGACGGTGACCGAGCGGATCGAAGGCGCGGTCGGCCGCGATCTGCAGTTCATCCGCATCAACGGCACGCTGGTGGGCGGGCTGGTTGGGGTGGTGATCCATCTGCTGGACGCGCTGCTGTGAGCGCGCTGGTGCTGACGACCGACCGCTTGGAATTGTGGCGACCGCAGCCCGGTGACCATGACGGGCTCAATGCCATCAACACCGATCCCCGCACCCTGCCGTTCCTGGGGACCTGGTCGCCCTCACCGGCAGATACCTTCGCCCGGCTGTGCCGCAACGCGGGTAGTTGGGCGCTCTACGGCTATGGCACGTTCATGATGCGGCGGCGCGGGCAAGCGCAAATTATCGGCAATTGCGGCATATTCCGCTCCTGGCGCGGGTTCGCGCACGGGCTTGACGATGTGCCCGAAGCCGGCTGGATCGTGCACCCCGATCATTGGGGCCAGGGCTATGCGGGTGAAGCCATGCGCGCGGTGCTGACGTGGTTCGACGCAGCGCATGGCCCGCAGCGGGTGGCCTGCATGATCGAGGCCGGGCACGCGGTGTCAGAGCGGTTGGCGCTGCAACTGGGCTTTATCGAATATGCGCGAAACCAGCAGCAGGGTGATAAGGAAGTAGTACTTTACGAGCGGAACTAATCAGTTCCCAGCTGCCAGCCACAGGATTTTGGTCACGTAGAACGACCGTACCGGCTTGCCTGCGGCATCAATCGCGGGTTGGATCTTGGCGCGTTGGGTGATGAGCTTACATGAAAGATCGGCAAATTGGTCCGGGTTGGTCCGGTGCAGGATATGGCAACCACTAATCGCACCGGTTTCGGCTAATCGATTCTGACTTGCACGACGCCGCTTTCGCCTCCGATTATAGCCTTCTGCGGAAAATCGCCGGAAGTCAGCCACTTGCTGGGCGCGTTAAGCGGTGCGGCAGGCTGCTTCAGGCTCGCTTGCACGGCTGGATCAAAGCCCCAGTTTTTGATCAGATCTGTCGTACACGCCCGCATTGCCGCCATCGGGGGGCCCATCGATCCTGTGTCGAACTGATAATATCGCGCCTTAGGGAGTTTGATTAAGATCGATCTTATCGCTTTTTCCTGTTCGGCGGAGATCGAAAGATTGTCGTTCGATGGTTTAAAATCTGTCGGCGAGGGGGC
>JAYVML010000071.1:0-7005 GCA_043758955.1 Novosphingobium sp.
AAAAATCCTGTTCCATCGTGAACGATGTACCCAGCAACCCAACCTTGACTATGCCCGTTGCCGCCGCAGCTTGAGCGGATGGATCGGCAATGTGCAGCAGCGGAATTGCCACCGCTTGCTCGACGTTCTGCGCCAGTTTGTGCATCGTGTTGCTACATATGAGCAGCACTTGCGCACCTGCTGCTTCGAGCCGCCGCGCGGCTTCAACCAGCAGCGCCTCCTGCTCCAACCATTGCACAGAATGCTGCAATGCCTCTATCTCGGCGAAGTTGAAAGACCACAGGAGCAGCCGCGCCGATGCGGTCGCGCCGCACGCTTTGCGCACGCCCTGGTTGATCAAGCGGTAATAATGGGCCGAACTCTCCCAGCTCATCCCGCCGATCAATCCGAGCATCTTCATGTGCGGCGCTGGTAACGAAAGTACCAGACCTCGTGGCTGTAAACATTGCGGGCCTTGGCTTCATAGCGCGTCTCGGGCCAGCCAGCGGGACGCTGTTGGAAGTCCTGCGGCTGATCGCAGAGCCATTCGAACTGGTGTAAATGGCGGCGCATCACCATCAGCGCGTGGCGCAGATAGACCGCGTGATCGGTCCCGAACCGGAACTCGCCGCCGGGCTTCAGCTTAGCCGCAAACAGATCGAGCGGGCCGTCGTTCATCATCCGCCGCTTGGCATGCCGCGCCTTGGGCCATGGATCGGGATGGAGCAGATACAGAAAGCTGAGCGAGCCATCGGGGATGCGTCGCAACACCTCCAGCGCGTCGCCGTGATGGATCCGCACATTGCCGAGCGGGGCGTGCGTGCCGCCATCCCCGTCAACATGCATCAGCGCCTGCGCCACCCCATTGAGGAACGGCTCGGCCCCGATGAAGCCGTGATCGGGCAGCATATCCGCACGCGCGGCCATATGCTCGCCCCCGCCAAACCCGATCTCGAAGTGCAGCGGGCGGGAATCGCCGAACAGGCGCTGGGCCGTTACGTAATCCGCAATGGGTACGGCAATGCGCGGCAGCAGCGTATCGACCAGCGCTTGCTGCCCGGTGCGCAGCGGCTTGCCTTTCGAACGGCCATAGAGCCGGTTGATCGTGGTCGGATCGCCAGATTTGTAAGCGGTCATGGCACCGCCCTTAGCTCGCAGCGAAACGGCACGCTAGCGCCCTGAGCAAAACGGCCCGCCGGTGAGGGCGGGCCGAGAAGGTGACGGTTTCGGGTGTAAAGTTTAGGCGGCTTGTGCCTCTTCGCCCGGATCGCGCAGCACATAGCCGCGGCCCCAGACGGTTTCGATGTAGTTATCGCCGTTGCAGGCATGCGCCAGTTTCTTGCGCAGCTTGCAGATAAACACGTCGATGATCTTGAGCTCAGGTTCGTCCATCCCGCCATAGAGGTGGTTGAGGAACATTTCCTTGGTCAGCGTGGTGCCCTTGCGCAGCGACAGCAGCTCGAGCATCGCATATTCCTTGCCGGTCAGATGGACGCGGGCGGTATCGACTTCGACCGTCTTGGCATCAAGGTTGACCGCCAGCTTGCCGGTACGGATGACTGATTGCGAGTGACCCTTCGAACGGCGCACAACCGCATGGATGCGCGCGACCAGTTCTTCGCGGTGGAACGGCTTGGTGACATAATCGTCAGCGCCGAAGCCGAAGCTGCGGACCTTCGAATCCATCTCCGAAATGCCCGACAAAATCAGCACCGGGGTCTGCACCTTGGCGACGCGAAGCTTTTTAAGCACGTCATAGCCATGCATGTCGGGCAAGTTGAGGTCGAGCAGGATTATGTCGTAATCATACAGCTTGCCCAGATCCAAGCCTTCTTCGCCCAAGTCGGTCGAATAGACATTGAAGCCCTCGGTAGTCAGCATCAGTTCGATAGCCCGCGCCGTAGTCGGCTCGTCCTCAATCAACAACACGCGCATGGGTAGTCCCCTTTTGCCCCGAAATCCCCGAACGATAACCCGTTGGTAAGGGTCATTGCTCGCCATTAACCATATGACCAATGAAGATGAAAGGTTAATTTCTCGTAAACGGCGGGAATGCACGAGTCGTTCTTGGTCGGCTGACGCCGGTGCGGAAAGCCCGTCCAGGCTTTCCTGGCAACACCGGCCCACGCCCCCTGCCCGACCACCCGTTCATGGTACCCTATGGGGTGGTCGGGCAGGGGGCGTGGGCCGGTGCTGCCAAGCTATTCGCGGATGCGATTAGAGCACCTCACCAAAGACTCGGCGCTAAGTGTCGATCACCCGTGTCCCGGAATGATGCTTGTCGAGATGCTTGCGAATGATCTTGAGGTTGCGGGTGTTTGACCGAAACGCGAAATCGAACAGGTCGCCGGCGATCGGTATCGCACCAACCAGGGTGTCAATCCCGACATTGCCAGCCATGCGCCACAGCTGCCAGCGCGGCATTCCCAGGTTTCGGGCTTCCCACACCAGATAAAGCCCCATTGCCCCCGTGATCGCATCGCCGACCACCGGGATCAGCCCGACAATCGCGTCGAGTCCAACCTTACGGCCCAGGCCCGGCACTTCAAACAAACCCTCGAGCAAGCGTTCCAGCGCTTCGATCCGTTGGCGGATGGACTGGGGATCGGCGCCCAGTGGCAATTTTGCGGTCATCCGCTGCAGCTTTTCGGGCATGTTCCCGGCAACCTTGAGTGGCGCGTGGCTCAGCGCCCGCTGCGCCTATTTGGGGACGAACGCCAGCGGCATCAAGGGATGAACCCCCCAGCGGTTGGCCGCAAAGCCGCTGGTGCTGCTGACCAGCGACCAGCGGATCGGCACGCCGAACGGGATGTATGCGTTGGCCACAGTCAGCTGCGCCTCGGCTTGCGCGTAAAGTTCGGCGCGCTTAACCAGGCCCGGTTCGAGCTGCGCTTCGGCCACTAGCCGATCGGCGGCGACACTGCACAGCGCATGGGCATTGGCGCAGCTCAGCTGGTTAAAAAACCAGGCCGGGCGGAAATAGCGCGCGATCCGGTCAATCAGCCGCAAATCGGCGTCAGCGCTCAGCGCCACGCGCCGCACATCTAGCCCAACCGATTTGAGATCACCAGCTACCCGCTCGAACAGCAAATCGGCGCCGGGTCCTTCGGGAAGCGCCACCCGCAGCGGTGCAAGGATATGGCCGGTGTTTTTCCATTGGGCGACACGGGCGCTGGCAAGAGCGCGACGCTCTGCGATCGTGCGGCCACTCCACCGCTCGCCGATCGTGCCGTTGTCGCCCTCCAGCCCGGGATTAAGCACCCGGCTGGTCGCGGTCCAACCGGCAATGTTGAAGCTGGCGATCAGGGCTTCGCGGTCGATCGCCATGGCAATCGCTTCACGGTTTTCCGGCTTGGCCAAAAAGCCGTCTTCGTGCACGACCGAAAGTCCAAACAATCCGGATACGGGATCGAGCCGGATCGAGCCGCGCGCCACGCCAGTGGTATCCAGCCGCGGAAAATCGGCCAGCCCACCGCCCAGCACCATGTCGGCCTTGCCAAGGTTGAACAGTTCGATCGCGCGCGCCGCCGGAACAGCCGACAGCCGCAATGGGCGCACGCGCTGCAACCAGTTTTCCTGCTGCGGCAACCCGCGATCCTCGGGCGCGATCGGGCGCAACAAGACGCCGATAAGTTTAAGCTCTTTGTTGCTCTCGCGCCGAGCCTTCATTGGCCCGGCACCCCGCCCATCATAAATGATGCCCAGTTCGGGCTGAGCGAGCAGCTGGAGCATATCGGGCATTTGCTGGCTGAGCCTGATTTCGATCACTCGCCCGGCCATCGCGCGGATCTGTTCGATAGAAGACAAATCGGCGGCGAGCGAACGTCCGGACTGCGCGCGGATTGCTTGCATCAGCGCGGCGCGCGTGTTCTCGGCATTGATCTGGCTGCCATCGGGCCAAGTGCCATCGCGCAGCCGGAAGATGTAACTCAGCCCGTCGTCGGTGACGATCCAGCGGTCGGCCAGCGCGGGCACCACGCGGCCCTGCTCGTCAAACGCGATCAGCCCTTCGGTAGTGGCCGCGCGCATCAGTTGCGCGGCAAGTGGCAGGTTGATGCCGCCCACAAAGATGGAATCTGGCTCGCCGATTGCCAGCACTTCGACCGGGCGATCGCCCGTTCCGAAACAGCCGGCCAAGGCTGCCGGCAAGCACAGCGCGCAGAGTGCAAAAAATGTCCGGAACGGCGGCATGGTCTCAGGTCTTATCGGAATTTCTCCGCCCGGCCCAGCCGCATTCAAAGCCGGCGAGAATTCGCGCGGTCAGACCTTGCGCATCGCGGTGGGATCGAACTGGGCCAGCGGCGGGCGGACAAAGCGCGGCGTGCCCTCGCCGATTTGAAGCGGTGCGCGGGCGAGGTGGGGATCAATGTCTTCGCAAAATGCGATACCGAACCGGCTATTCTGCACCCAAGCCACCGATCCTTCGACCCAGCCGATGTTGCGCACGTTGACCCAAGCGACCTGTCCACGCTGCGCAGGCGGACCGCCTTCGGCCATCAGCCCGCCGGCGGACAGATTGCGCACCCGGATCCGGTGCTCGCCTTCGACACCGTCGAAGCGCAAGTCCGCCATAACGAACAGGCTGTCGCGTGCGATCTGCCGGTGGTCGTTATCAGTCATGGCGGGTTTCGTTACTCCTGACTTGGCCATCGCGGTGCCGCACTTGCGCAGTGATTCACCGACCCGGCCTCTCATTTGTAAAATGCATTGGCAAAAATGCAGTTAACACCGAGGCAAGGGATTAATCGTCGCGGGAGATTTTCTCGCGGCGTTCGTGGGCTTCCTGCGCTTCGACCGTCATGGTCGCGATTGGGCGGGCGGAGAGCCGACCCAAACCGATCGGCTCGCCGGTTACTTCGCAATAACCATATTCGCCTTCTTCGATCCGGCGCAGGGCCGAATCGATCTTGGAGATCAACTTGCGCTGCCGGTCGCGGGTTCGGAGCTCGATCCCCCAATCCGTCTCACTCGAAGCGCGGTCGTTGAGGTCGGATTCGCTGATCGGCCCGTCCTGCAACTGCTGGAGGGTATCTTGTGCCGCAGAATGAATGAGTTTCTTCCATTCGAGCAAGAGGCGGCGGTAATAATCGACTTGCGGCTCGCTCATATAAGGTTCTGCGTCGCCGGGCGCATAATCGCCCGCGATCGACCGTTTCGCTTTTGCCAGGACGTCAATCTCTTCACCGAGAACCGTCGCCATAATATCTCCACACCCAACTTGGCTGGCATCAAGGTCCTGCGGCTTCGGGTTATCCCGATAGCCCCGCGGTGCCCGCTCGAGCGCGCCTATAGTGCTGGCTAGATTCCCGCACAAGCGCCAATGCGCGCCCTTTAGTTTGCCGGTCATTAGGCTTGGATTAACGGGCCTGAGCGCTAAAACCCCACTTTTACGGGACATCGGCGGCCCAAGTTGGCTTGCTGCCAGACAAATATGCTTTGGCGTTAACCTTTTGTTGAGCATGTTCGGGAAGGTTGGGACCTGACGGCTGGCTGGGGCCCGCCAAATGGGGGTTAATTTAGATGAGCACTGCCTGGATCCAGAACGGCACCATCGCCAGTACATTTAACGGGGTTGTCACCACGGCCAACGAACTTAGCGAAGACCTGTTGGTCGCAAGCTGCCTGGCCGCCGCCGCACAAGGCGAAATCAGCGCCTACTATGATCTGGGCGTGGCCTATTCAACTGGCAGCCACGGTGTCGCCTGCGACCTGATAGAAGCGCACAAGTGGTTTAACCTAGCCGCCGTTGCGGGTCACGGCGAAGCGCAGATGTGCCGCGCCGACATCAGCGAAGAAATGACCGCCCGCGAAATCGCCGAAGCCCAGCGCCGCGCCCGCGAATGGATTTCCGCCTCTGCTCGCCGCGCAGCCTAAATGGCTGGCTCGCGCTGGTTTACGGTCGCCTGAACGGCGTGCGCTCGCCCAAGTGCAATTGATCCAATGCCACCCCTTCACGCTCGCGCTTGAGGAAATCGGCGACTGCCTCACGAAATCCAGGATGCGCAATGTAATGTGCGGACCACGTCTGGACCGGTTCATACCCCCGCGCCAATTTGTGCCCGCCTTGCGCTCCGGCTTCCACTCGTGACAGCCCCAGCGCGATCGCGGCGTCGATCGCCTGATAATAGCACAGCTCAAAATGCAGGAACGGCTTATCGACGGCGGCGCCCCAATAGCGCCCATACAGCGCATCAGGGCCGATGAAGTTTAGCGCCCCGGCAATCGTCTGGTCGCCAACGAACGCCAGCACCAGCAGCACCGCATCACCCATCCGCTGACCCAGCAGCGTGAAAGCCGCGCGGGTCAGATACGGCTGGCCCCACTTGCGTGCGCCGGTGTCCTGATAAAACTGCCAGAAGGCATCCCAGTGCTCAGGGGTAATATCTGCGCCGCGCAAGTGGCGGATTTCCACGCCAGCTTGCGCCGCCGCGCGCTCCTTGCGAATCGCCTTGCGTTTGCGCGATGACAGCGCGGCCAGAAAGCCCTCGAAGTCCGCATAGCCGCGGTTCTCCCAATGAAACTGGATGTCGCTGCGCAGCAGCCACCCGGCCGCTTCGAACAGCGGCAACTGTTCGGGAGCAATAAACGTGGCGTGAGCCGAAGACAAATCGTTGGCCTTGCACAATTGCTCGGCCGCGCGCAGCAGCGGCCCGGCCAGCGCCGGATCGGCCAGCAGCAGCCGCGGCCCGGTGGCCGGGGTGAACGGCGCGGCGATCTGCAGCTTGGGATAGTAATTGCCGCCGGCGCGCTGCCAGGCATCGGCCCAGGCATGATCGAAGACATATTCGCCCTGACTGTGCGCTTTGAGATAGGCCGGCAACGCGGCAATCAGATGGCCATCATCCGCCGCAATGATCACCGGCGCGGGCGACCAGCCGGTGCCCGGGCCGACACTCCTTGAATCCTCCAACGCCGACAGAAACGCGTGGCGCATGAACGGATTGCCGTCCGTCAGCGCGTCCCATTCGTGGGCCGGCAGTTCGCCGACCGAGGCGGCGACATGTGCCTCGATCACGCCACTCCTGC
>JAYVML010000072.1:0-7461 GCA_043758955.1 Novosphingobium sp.
CGGTGCGAGTGAGCAGCCAGCGCTCGGGGCTGCGCGGCTCCAGCCCGGGCAAGCGCACGTCGAGCCGCGGCTGGTCCGCTTCCAGAGTGCCGCGCCCGACCACGATCGCATCCATCCGCGCGCGCCACGCATGGACATGCGCGCGCGCCTCAGGTCCGGTCAGCCACTGGCCTTGGCCCGGCGGCGGGGCGAGCCGGGCATTGGCCGACAAGGCCAACTTTAGCGTGACGTGGGGGCGGTGTTGCTGCGCGCGGGTCAGGTAACCGGCGAGGCTGGCGGAGCAGTCCGGGCACTCTATCAGCTCGGCGGAAATCCCGGCCTGCCGCAGCCGGGCGAGGCCTTGTCCGGCGGTGCGCGGATCGGGATCGAGGCAGCCGATGACCACCCGCGTGATGCCGCTGGCCGCGACCAGATCAGCGCAGGCCGGCCCGCGCGAGCTGACATGCGCGCAGGGTTCGAGCGAAACGTAGAGTGTGGCCTCGGCCGTGTCCGCGCTGGCAGCAGCTGCAGCGGTGAGCGCCTCGGCCTCGGCATGCGGGCGTCCGCCAGCTTCCGTCAAACCGCGCGCGATCACCCGGCCGTGCTTGACAATCAGCGCGGCAACCGCCGGATTGGGCCGTGTCAGGGAAATCCCGCGCCGCGCCAGCCGAGCCGCAGCGGCCAGCCAGCGCCGGTCGATCTCAGTGGCCAACCGGGGTCTGCGTAGCGGCAGATTTGGCGCCGGCCGAAGCAAGTGCGGCGTTCTTGGCAGCCAGCGCAGTGGCCTTGGCTTTATCGGCGGCAGCGTCAGCTTCAGCCCGCTGCTTGATCGCGTCAACATCCATCCCAGAAGCTCGGCCCACCGCCATCCACAACTTCTGCGCCGCAGCGTCGGACTCGGCCTGAGCCTTCTCGCGAGCGTCTTTCTTCTTTTGGTTCGCAGCGATGAAGGCCTTGGTCTCGGCCTCGGTACGGTCTGCCGGCCACGAATTGATATAGGTTATCTGGGGAAGGCGGCGTTCACCCACCCAATTTTGATTCGCCATGACCCCGAAGATGCCGAAGGTACACATCGCCGCGAGCACGGCATAGCGCCACCGCGCGGGGCCAGCCTCTCTGAACACCGAGCGCAAGTCCGTAATCGCGCCAGTGGGATTGATATTGCGCATGAACGACATGGGGCCAAGATAGGGGCACCGCGCGTCTCGCGCCAGTGGTCAGTTGTAATCGACCGAAATCGGGATGCGCCCGCGATAGTTGCCGCCGCGCCCGCCGCTCAGCACCAGTCGCGCACCGAAACTGAATTCAAGCTCGCCATTGGCATTCAGCGCGGGGTGCGCGGGCAGATCGGTGGTGAACTGCGTCAGTTGGGCGTGGCCGTCATCGGCGGTGGTCATGTCAACCCGGTCGGGTAGATCAATCCGCACTTCGCGCAAGGGAACGCCGGTAATCCTGCCGTGTCCGGAGACCGAAATTCCGCCTAGGTCGATTAGGTCGCCAGTAGTCTGCTTGGCACCGCCGCTCGCCGATAGTTCGGCGCTGCCTCCGGTGCGTCCGGTCAGCGCCAGCTTGCTGAAGTTGAGGTCGGTCCAGATCTCGATCGTCAACGGGCGCTCGCCCGGAGCGGCGCCCCCCTGCGCGTAGCACAAGCGGCAGCTGTCCTGCGCGGCGGCAGGAGCGCACAGCAGCAGGGCTGCGATCAAGGCAAGGCGGCGGACCACGCTGCTCTTTTCGCGGATTATGGTTAAGGAGCGGTTACGGGTTTACCCGAAGGGCAGATAGAGCCCGCGACCTGAGCGCTTGAGCCAGCGGTTTGCAGCGCGCAAATCATGTTCAAACAATTCGTCAAGCAGCGCATGAAAGGCTGGGCTGTGATCGAAATGGACGAGGTGCGCGACCTCGTGCGCGACCACCGAGCGGCGGACTGCGGGCGGGGCCATGATCAGCCGCCAGTTGATCCGGATGGTTCCGCCGCGTGCGCAGCTGCCCCAGCGGCGCTGCGCATTGCTGAGCATCAGGCGCGGCGTTTCCTGTTCGGCCTTGGCGCAATAATGCGCCAGGTCGGCCGCCAGCAACTGCCGCGCTTCGGCTTCGAGCCAGCGTTTGAGCCGCGCTGGGACCGAGGCCGTGGGCCCACCAAGCACCAGTTCGCCGTCATCGAGGTGCACACGGCGCGGGGCGGTGGGATCGTGGCGGATGGTCAGCTGCTCACCGCAAAATGCGAGGTCCGCGCCGTCACTCAGCTCCGCCGCAGCGGGAACCGCGGCCAGTTGCCCGGCGATCCACCCGGCGCGCTTGCGGGCGAAGTCCAGTGCCTCGGCAGTGCGGCCCCATTGCGGCAGCGTAATCCGCACCGCGCTGCCATCGGGCGCGAGCCGCATGGTCATCCGGCGCGCTTGAGCGCTGCGGCGCAGCACTACCGACAGCACCCGCCCCGCCACTTCGACTTGGGGCTGGGCCCCTTCTCGCTTCAGCAGCCAGTCAATCATCCGCCAGTTCCATGCCCGGTGGCAAGACTACATGCTGTTCAAGCGGCCCGGCAAGGTCTTCGCTAATGGCTTTCCCCCGCACCGATATGCCGGCGGCGTGAACCGCTTCGAGATCGCCGCAGACCAGATAGTGCCAGCCAGGCAAGTCCGCCCCATCGGCGCGCAGTCGATAAGCGCAGGTATCGGGCAGCCAGGTGACAGAGGCCGCCAGCGCGGGGTTAAGCTTCAGACAATCGGGCACCCTGGCCTTGCGGTGCCGGTAATCGCTGCACCGGGCGCTTGGAATATCGAGCAGGCGGCAGGCGACATTGGTGGGATAGATGATCCCGGTATCCTCATCTTCGACCTTATGCAGGCAGCACTGGCCGCAGCCATCGCACAGCGCCTCCCATTCCGGGCGGGTCAGCCGCTCGATCGGCAGGGTCCAGAAGTCGGGGCGCATAGCGACCATCGCTCCGGCCTAATGAACCGACTTGGCCAGATCGGCCGCTACCGAATCAGGACCGTCGAACACCGGCAGTATCTCGACCGGCTTGCCATCGCGGTCCATCAGATAAGCGTGTCGGGTATGCTCCATCAGGTAGCGCGCGGGATCAGTTCCGACCTTGTTTTTGACCACGACGAATTTGGCCGCGAGCGCGTCGATTTCGGCTTGCGAGCCGGTCAGCCCGATCAATTTGGGTGAAAACTCGGCGGCGAATTGCCCCACTTTGGCCGGGGTATCGCGCGCGGGATCGATCGTGATGAAAATCGGCTGGACATCGGCGGCGAGCGCAGGGTGATCTTTGCCAAAGCGCACCAGTCCTTGAATGATCACGCCCATGTCGGTCGGGCAGGCATCCGGGCAGAAAGTGTAGCCAAAATAGACGATCTGGTATTTGCCCTTGAACTGGTCCGAACTGACCCGTTGGCCGTCTTTGCCGGTCAGGATGAAGGGACCGCCCACTGCTGCACCGGTGAGCGAAACCCCGGCAATCGGCGGGGTATCTGCGGAAGGCGGCGCGGCGGGCGAATGGCAGGCACCCAGCGCCAACGCGGCGCCCAAAGAAATATTGCGAATTGGCTTGCGCATGGCGCGCTAGTTCATGCTCTGCTAAACCGCACCGCGCAAGGTGCGTTTCGGACCGATCGGCGATTCTGCCGGATCCGTCCGCAACAGGAGGATTTTCATCCGTGCTTATCAATCACAAGCTGACCCTGACGCTCGCCGGGCTGCTGAGCGCGGCGGTGGCGCTGCCCGGGCCAGCACAGGCGCAGTTTTCTGAGGGTTACAAGTTCCTCCAGGCCGTGACCAAGCGCGATGACAAGGCGGTAACCGAACTGCTTGAAAAGGGCGGGCCGAGCCTGATCAACACCCGCGATCAGACCAGCCTGGAAACCGCGCTGCACATTGCCGCGCGGCAAAAAAATCTGACCTATGTCAAGTTTTTAATTGGGCAGGGTGCCAATGTAGATATGCGCAACAGCAATGGCGAAACGCCGTTGGTGATCGCCTGCAACGTGGGCTTTATCGAAGGTGTGCAATATCTGCTGGCGGCCGGTGCGCGGGTCGATGAAAGCGGCTCCACCGGGGAAACTCCGCTTATTACCGCAGTTCACAACCGCAATGTTGCCCTGATGCGGCTGCTGCTTCAGGCCGGGGCCGATCCCGACCGGGCCGACAATTCGGGCCGCACGGCGCGCGATTATGCCGCGCAGGATAATAAGCGAGAGGTGCTGCTGGGCGAGATCAAGGCCAGTGCCAAGCCCAAAGGCAAAACGGACCAAACCAAGCCGATCTTCGGTCCCAAATGAGCGAGAATGCGAGCGTCCCTTCGAGCAGCGATGACAGCCTGGACGCGCTTCGGCTCCGCCTCGCCTCGGCGCTGGCGGACGCTGCGGCGTTCGATGGATGGACACCACTGGCGGTGCGCAATGCCGCCGCAGTGGCGGGCGTAAACCCAGACACTGCCCAATATGCCTTTGCCGGCGGGACTATGGCCATGATCGAAGCCTGGGTTCACAGCGTCGATGCCGCGATGGTGGCGGCGCTGCCCCCCGCGCTGCTCGCCGCGCTGAAGATCCGCGAGCGGATCCGCACCTTGGTGCAGTTCCGGCTTGATGCGGTTGCACATCAGAAGGAAGGGCTGCGCCGCGCATTGGCGATTATGGCTATGCCCCAAAACGTGCCCCGGGCGCTGCAACTTGGCTGGCACAGTGCGGATGTGATGTGGCGGTTGGCCGGGGACAGCGCGACCGATTACAACCACTATACCAAACGCCTGACGCTGGGTTCAATCTATGCCGCCACACTGGCAGTCTATGTCGATGATACCACCCCCGATCATGAACAGACCAAGGCCTTCCTTGATCGCCGGATTGAAGGGATCATGACCTTCGAAAAGGCCAAAGCCCGCCTGCTGAGGCCGCGCGACCAACAGTTCAGCGTGGCGCGCCTGCTGGGCCGCCTGCGCTATCCGGCGCGTTAATGGCAGTACTATTGCGAATGACTTGCAATATCGTATGCTCTGTGGCAGCGTGGCGGCCATGACGCTCGATCTCCTTCCGCTCGGCCAGCTGGCGCGCATCAGCGCGGTGGCCTGGGGCGCGCTGGCACCGGACGAAGTGCAGCGGCTGCAAGCGCTCGGGCTGGATGTCGAGGCGCGCGTGGCGCTGGCTTATCGCGGCGTGCTGGGCGGGCACGATCCGCTGGCGGTCACGATCGGACGGATGACCGTAGCGCTGCGCCGCGCGCACGCCAGCGCAATGTCGGTTGAGCTGCTTTAGCCATGTCGACGCTGCGCAGTGCCGCGCTGGTCGGCAATCCCAATGCGGGTAAGAGCGCGCTGTTTAACGCGCTGACCGGTGCGCGGCAGAAGATCGCCAATTATCCCGGCGTAACGGTTGAGCGCAAGGCTGGTCGGCTGCTGCTGCCCTCGGGCGAGGCGGTTTCGCTGACCGATCTGCCGGGCAGTTACAGCCTGACCCCGACCAGCCCCGACGAAGAGGTCACCCGCAAAGTGATCCTGGGCGAGTTTCCGGGCGAGCCCGCGCCGCAGGTCCTGGTGGTCGTGCTCGACGCCTCAAACCTGGAGCAGCATCTGGTATTCGCGCAGGAAGTGATTGCGCTGGGGCGGCCGACAGTGATCGCGCTCAACATGCTCGATCTGGCCGAGCGCGATGGGCTGGTGCTCGATCCGCAGGCCTTGCAGGAAGCACTGGGGGCGCCAGTGGTGCCGACCGTGGCAGTGCGGCGGCGCGGCCTGGTTGAACTGGCAGCGGCGATTGCTGCGGCCGAGGAGCGCGCGCCTGAGCACCACCGTCCGCACACTTCGCTTGGCGAGCGGCGGCTGACCGCGCATGCCATTGCCGACGGGGTGATCCTGTCCGAAACGGCACGTCACCGGCTGCATGCCCGGCTCGACCGGCTGTTTCTGCATCCGTGGCTGGGGCCGCTGATCCTGTTCGCCATGCTGTTCGTGGTGTTTCAAGCGGTGTTCACCGGGGCGCAGCCGTTTGCCGATGGATTGCAGTCGGGGGTCGACTGGCTTGGCGGGCAAGTCCGCGCTGCCTTGCCTGCCGGGCTGCCGCGCGCTTTGATCACCGACGGGGTGATCGCCGGAGTGGGCGCAGTGGTGGTGTTCCTGCCGCAGATCGTGATCCTGTTCTTCTTCATCCTGGCGATGGAAGCCTCGGGCTATATGGCGCGGGCGGCCTTCTTGATGGACCGGCTGATGGCCCGGGTCGGGTTGTCGGGGCGCAGCTTCATCCCGCTGCTGTCGAGTTTTGCATGTGCGGTGCCCGGGATCATGGCCACGCGCAGCATTGCCGATCCCAAGGACCGGCTGACCACCATTCTGATTGCCCCGTTGATGACCTGTTCGGCGCGGCTGCCGGTCTATACGCTGATCATCGCCGCGTTCATTCCTAATCGGCAAGTTCTCCCGGGGATGCGGCTGCAAGGTCTGGTGATGATGGGGCTGTATGTGACCGGGGTCGTCGGCGCGATGCTCGCCGCGCTGGTCCTGCGCCGATCGCTGACCAAGGGTTCGGCGAGCGGGTTCATCATGGAGCTGCCCAAATATCAGCTGCCGCAGATCAAGGACCTGGTCTTGGGCCTGTATCAGCGGGTGCAAATCTTCCTGCGCCGCGCTGGCACGATCATCCTGACGGTCAGCGTGGTCCTGTGGCTGCTGCTCAATTTTCCGCGCGCCGGCGAAGGGCAGAACCAGGTAGATGCCTCGATTGCGGGGCACGTCGCCAATGGCCTCGCGGTGGTGCTGAAGCCGATCGGGTTCAACCGCGACATCGCGCTGGCGCTGATCCCGGCGATGGCCGCGCGCGAGGTGGCGGTCAGCTCGCTCGCCACAACTTATGCGGTCGGCAATGCCGATAAAGACCGCGAGGCGCAGGCGCTCGGCACCCAGCTTACCAGCCACTGGAGCCTCGCTACTGCGCTGGCGTTTCTGGCCTGGTTCGTGTTCGCGCCGCAGTGCATGAGCACGATCGCCGTAACCCGGCGCGAAACAAACGGGTGGAAATGGCCCGCCTTCATGTTGCTCTACCTGTTCGCGCTGGCCTATCTGTTTGCGGGAATCACGTACTGGAGCGCCATCGCTCTGGGACTCTAAGGGTACGAGGAAGACATGGCAGGCAGCGTCAACAAGGTAATCATCGTCGGCAATCTGGGCGCTGACCCCGAAGTGAAAAGCTTTCAGAACGGCGGCAAAGTCTGCAACCTGCGGATCGCCACCTCCGAAAGCTGGAAAGACAAAAACACCGGAGACAAGCAGGAACGCACTGAATGGCATTCGGTCGCGATCTTTTCCGAAGGCCTGGCCGGCGTCGCCGAACGCTTTTTGCGCAAGGGCAGCAAGGTCTACATCGAAGGCCAGCTGCGCACCCGCAAGTGGCAGGATGCTTCGGGCAATGATCGCTATTCCACCGAGGTGGTGCTGCAAGGCCCCGGCTCGGTGCTGACCATGCTCGATGGTGCGCCCGGTGGCGGACAAGG
>JAYVML010000073.1:0-7292 GCA_043758955.1 Novosphingobium sp.
ACGCCGAGAATTGCGCAAACTTTGTCCATCGGCTGTCCTTTGACGTGTTTTGGTCCGACGTAGCGGGACTAAATCAATTTTTCGCAGTCAGTTATAAGAAGGCCTACGGGAGCTTTAATGCGCCAACAATTCTTCGAGGGCGGCATTGATAAAGTGCACGTCTTCGGGATTAATTCCGCCGCCCGCCATGTGGCCCCAGACCGACGGGATAACGCGCAATTCTGCACGGGGCATATGCTCCACCTCGAACTCACTGTCTTCGGGCGGAAAATACAGGTCGGTGCGACAAGGCATGACGAGCGCCTTGGCAGTAATAGCCGCCAGCGCCTTTTCGATGTCGCCGTCAAAGCGCGGGTCGGCACTAATGTCGGCAGCCTGCCAGGTAGCGAGCATCGCCAAAAGGTTGTTGGCGTCATGCGAGAGAAACGATGGCTCCCAGGCCACGGAGAGAAATGCTTCTAGAGAAGGCAGGCCGAGGCGCTCAAGGTCCAGCCGCTGCCGAAAGAAAGTTTGTGACCAAGCCCACCCAGCATAGACACGGGCAAAGGCCCGAATGCCAGCAACCGGTGGCACAGGGTAATCTCCGCCCGCAAAGGCCGTATCGGCCAGCAGTGCGGACTTGCAGCCTTCGAGGAAAAGCCAATTGTGCCGCGAGGTCCGGGCAGATCCGCAGAAAGGTGCAACTCGCTGCACCATATCCGGAAACAGCGATGCCCAGTGATAGGCTTGCTGCGCGCCCATCGAATGGCCGGTAACCAGCGCCAGCGTGTGAATGTCGAACAGTTCTGAAACCAAGCGGTGCTGTAGCAACACGTTATCCCTCACCGTAACAAGCGGGAACCGCGGGCCATCGTGTGGCGCAGGAGTGTTACTGGGCGATGACGAGAGGCCATTACCGAGCATGTTGGGCATGATAATGAAATATTTTTCTGGATCCAAAGCCTTGCCGTACCCAACGGCCCACGCATTGTTATCATGGGTACCGGAATAGTGGGTCGGGTAGACGATTGCGTTGTCCCGGGCGCCATTAAGCTGGCCATACGTCCGAAAAGCGACCTTCGTTGCGGGCAGCATTATGCCCGACTGCAACAGCACGTCACCGGCTGCGAAAACCTCGTGTGGCGTCATCTGCACTGCTCTCCTTCCTCGACCTTTGCCATGTGGGCCAAAGCCGTGCAATCGGGGGAGCAGGTTCACCTCAGAAAAGATGGGGAACGGCCAAGCACGAGACTGACAAGGATAAGGGACGTCGATGAAATCAGCAGAAATGATCCTCCTCTCAGCTTGCGAAGCGGTAGCGGCGATCAGGGGCAGGCAAATAACCGCTCTTGCCTATGCTGAAGCATTGCTGGGGCGCTGCGCCGAACGGTCGTACCTAAACGCCTTCATCACTCTCGACCCTGATGCGGTGCGCGCCGCAGCGCGGGCGGCAGATGCGCGCCAGGCGGCGGGCGAAATCTTAGGCCCGCTGCATGGGCTGCCAGTGCCGGTGAAAGACAGCATCAATACCGCCGACTTGCCAACTACGGCAGGAACCGCAGCGCTGCGGCACTTTCGCCCTATGGCGGACGCGTCGGTGGTCGCACGGCTGCGGGATGCGGGAGCTATCGTGCTCGGCAAGACCAATCTGGATGAGCTGTCATTTGGCTGGACAAGCAACAACATGGCCTATGGACCGGTCCGTAATCCGTGGAACGCGTCGCTCATTCCAGGTGGCAGCAGCGGAGGGACCGCCGTGGCAATAGCCGCAGGTATGGCACCGCTTGGGGTAGCCGAAGATACTCAGGGGTCAATCCGGGTGCCGGCCGCACTGTGCGGGATCGCGGGCTTCCGACCTACCACTGGGCGCTATCCGAACGACGGCTGTGCACCAATCACTCGCTTGTTCGACCAGATCGGACCGCACGCTCGGCATGTCACCGACCTGGCGTTGTTCGATGCAGTGATGACGGGCGACCATTCCCCATTGATAGTTCCGGAACTCGAAGGATTGCGATTTGGTATTGCCCGCGACTATTACTTCTCAGGGCTTGATCCGGCGGTAGCGGCGGTGGTCGAAAACGTGCTGCAACGCTTGGCGGATGTCGGGGTCAAAATCATCGAAGCCGACGTACCTGGGTTGAGCGGGCATATCGAGTCCATCACGATGCCTGTGCAGGCCCATGACGTCGTGCCCGCTCTGACTGAATGGCTGAAGCTCTCTGGAGCGAATATCAGTTTTGACGAAATGCTAGACGATGTCAGCCCGAATGTGTTGGCGGTGTTCAAACTCATAGCGCTGCCCGGCGCGCCAAACGCGATACCGGATAGCTCTTACCTTGCAGCGAGAGACGTGCATTTGCCCACGCTACGAGCATTGCTCAAAGACTGGTTTGACGCTCATCGGATTGATGCCATGTTATTGCCTGCGACTATGGTCGCTGCGGTACCAATCGGCACTGATAATCTGGTTCGAATCGGCGAAGCTGATGTGCCGTTTTCGGTCGTGATGGGCCGCAATATAGCCCCCGGCAGCACTGCCGGCTTGCCCGGACTCGTGCTGCCAGTGGGCCTGGCGGACGGGCTGCCGGTGGCGATCGAATTAGATGGCCCGGCGGGTACCGATCGGCGACTGCTCGGGATTGGTCTCGCGATCGAAGCGCTGCTCGGCCCGCTAGAACTGCCTGTCTGAAAAGGTCAGGGCTCAGCGCGCGTCTCTGCAGTACCGGCTCGCCGCGGTGCTGCGGAAAGCAAAGCAAAAGCATCCTCTTCGGGCTCTCGCACGGGCAGTTATATCCGTGTGCGCACGACAAATTTGAAAGCGAATATCTGGTTTAGGCTGTCTTCGGCCTTAAGTGACGATTTAAGGAGCAACACCCGTGTCGCATGAACAGATCTCCATCAAGACCCGTGACGGCGAATGCCGAACCTATGTTTGCACGCCTGGCCCTGGCCGCAGAGGCCCCGCCGTTATTTTGTACATGGACGCTGCGGGAATCCGGCCGGCCTTGATCGATATGGCTGAACGGCTGGCAGCGGCGGGCTACGTCGTGTTGCTGCCCGATCTTTTCTATCGCTACGGCTCCTATGGGCCGTTTGATCCCAAAGAGGTGTTCAAGGGCGATTTTCGCAAGATTCTTGGGCCGCTGGTTACCACGACAAGCAACGCTAAGGCTGCCGTGGATACCGAAGCGTTCCTGACCTATCTCGATACACGTGCGGACGTAGCAGGGGATCAGGTGGGCGCGGTCGGCTTCTGCATGGGGGGCGGAATGGCAATCGCAGCAGCCGGCACTTGGCCGGATCGCTTCGCCGCCGTTGCCAGCTTTCATGGCGGCAATCTAGCGACTGATGCGCCCGATAGTCCGCATACCTACGCGTCTAAATTGACAGCCGAGCTATACATTGCAGCTGCTGAAAACGATGCCAGTTACCCCCCCGCCATGGCTGAAAAATTCGAGCATACCCTTGAAGAGGCGCACGTCGCTTTTCGCGCCGAGATCTTTCCTGCCCCTCATGGATGGATGAAGGCAGATTTTCCGGTCTACAATGTGGCGGAAGCCGAACGTGGCTGGCGCGAAATGCTTGGCTTCTTCGGCCGGAGCCTGGGCTGACAGCGCAGGTGTCCTGCTTGCGGTGCTCTTTGCCAAAAACGACCTATTCCGTTGTCGCCTGCCCAGGATAAACCCGAATGGCTTTCCGATGGTCCCAATGGCTGGCTGAAACCCCGATAAGGGCGCGCGCACCATGTGCTGATGCGGCTAAATTACGGAGCCCTAAAAACTGATTTTTTCAACACAACATGGACACCTTTATTGCGGTCGACGAGCTCGGTGATCTCGACATCGCCAGCCACGCTGACGAGCATATAGGCGTCGTCGCGGGACATCCCCTTGGTGGCCACAAGAAAATCGATCATGTTGCGCAACGCCTTGCGCGTAGCGTGGCTGAGATCGTCATCGAAACCCATCGCAATATAGGCGCTTGGCGTTTCTGCCCGAGGATAAGTCGTCGTCAGGTTCTTGTGCAGGATAAACTGGAATGTGCCCGTGAGCGAGGTTTCGAGCGCGGTGATATCGACCTCGCCATTCCCCTGCGCGGCGTGACCATCACCGGCCTGAAACAAGGCGCCGGCGGCATAAACTGGCAAGTACAGCGTTGTGCCCGCAATGAGGGCCTTATCGTCCATGTTGCCGCCAATAATTGTCGGCGGCGCGGAATCGTAACGGCCAAAGGCCGGCGGAGGTGCGACCCCCATGCTGCCAAAAAATGGCGCGAGCGGCACCTCGATCCCGGGGCCAAACTTGCCGACCATCCGCTTGGCATCAAGCGGTACGATCTTCATCCGCGCGTAAGGGAAATCGTCGGTCAGGAAGCCGGCGCCGTAGCGAAAGGCGTTGTAGGCATAGGGAATCGCGAGATCGATCTTGACGATGCGGACTTCTAGCGTGTCGCCTGGCTCGGCGCCATCAATCGCAATTGGGCCGGTCAAGATATGGCCGCCGGGACCGCGCGCTGCAGCGGGTACACCGTCAAAAACTGCCCGCAGCGCTGGCTCGACATCTGCGGGCGCCACGCCCGCTTTTTCAAGACCAGCTGGGCTGTTCGTGAGCAGCGTGTGGATGACCACCGTGTCGCCCGACTTAATTTTCAGCACCGGTTTGTCGCTGGCGTCGTAATGGCCCCAGGCGACGGTTTGCGGGGTCGGCTTCAAGTCGAAGGTTTCGGCTAGGGCCGGTGCGGCGAACGCGAGAGCGGCAAAGAATATGATACGAATGGTCAATTCCTTCAATAGGCCAGGGCGCAGCCATCGGCACGGGTGCTGTCAGTCCAATGCGAACTCGTCTCCACACGATGAAGCCTTGGCTTTGGGCGCGAGAGTTTAGCTCATGACTGATTGCCAATCGACCAGTGCGGCCGAACGGCGATGCTTGTAGGTTTGTCGATCAACGAGGGAGCGTTCCTCGTTGAAGTGGTTGTGGACGTTGGCGTGTAGTGATGCGAACTTTTGTAGCGACTCCATTTGTCGGAACCGGAGCATCGCCCGCTCTCGTCGTCGGAATGGCAGGTGGCTGTTCTCAACCCGGTTGTTGGCCCAGCGCCGCACCTCCTGTTTGTCCGCATTGTCCAGCTCGTTCATTGCAGCGCGATATGAGCGTAGCCCGTCTGTAGTGATCTTTTCAGGTGAGCCGTGGCGCTTCAATGCCTCCTTCATGAAGACGAATGCCGCATCCTTGTCGCGCTTCTTCGTCACGAAACTCTCGAGGATCTCACCCTCGTGGTCGACCGCACGCCACAGATAAACCATCTCGCCGTTCAGCTTAAAATACATCTCATCGAGGTGCCACCTCCAATGGCAAGAGCTGCGCATGCGGCTGACCCGCTGACGCCGAATGTCGGCTGCGAACATGGGGCCGAACCTGTTCCACCACAGCCGCACGGTCTCGTGGCACAGGTCATAGCCTCGCTCAAACAAGAGGTCCTCGACGTTCCGCAGCGACAGCGGATATCGGACGTAGAGCATGACCACCATGCGGATAATTTCGGGCAATGAATGAAAATACCGGAAGGTGAAGCATGGCTTGGCTCTGGATTTGCGGCTCATAAGTGCCCGCTAGCAGCTACCCTACGACCTTGCCACATCCTCCTGAGAATGCCTCGGGGCACGATGCCTAGTCTAGCTGCTAACGTCCTGCAGCCGCATGGCGCAGGGTTAATCCCTGCGCATGACGACGCTGGAAGCCTTTCCACAGGGTAATGCCGTTCCCGCCGGGACTGTAGGCACCCCACGGCGTTTTAGCGGGAGCATTCCAGACACCATCGCCGGCATTTTCGACAGGTACGTCCAAGAAACTGTTCATGGAGGTATCGCCCTTGAGGTTGATCGCAAGGAACGCGGTTATGAAGTGCAAGTTGATCGCGTTGACACGATCCGCCCGCCAAACCGGGTCTTCGAACCAATCCATGTCCCACAGGCTGGTGCGCATTTGCGCAGGTGCTGGGCTGAGTCCGATGTCGTGGCCGGCTTGCCGGAATGTCAGCAAATACCGATCCGAATTCTTGGCATTCTCAAAATCAGCGAGCGCCCCGGACTGGTAATCGACAGTCCGGTCAGCATCGCCCTGGATCAGCAGCAACGGTGCGGTGATGCCAAGCAAGCCTGCGTCTCCCCATGCACTGCGCGGCGCGCCGCCGGCCGGGGCAATGGCCACAATCGCCTTGACCCCTGGAACCTTGCCCTCGGCCTCGGTCGAGGCACCGCGCGCGAGCCTTTTCAGCCACCCTCCGGCGACCTGCCCCATGTTCGGACCATCGGGGTCAAGACTTGCGCCACCAGCGGCCAGAACTCCGTAGCCCCCCTGCGAATACCCGATCAACGCTACTTGAGCGGGGTCGATCAGTTCGCCCAGATCGTGTCGTAATGCGGCCGCTACGAAGGCAATATCGACGGGACGGTTGAAATTCGGTGCAGCCCGCTTGTCGGCTGAGACCACATAGGGGTCGGGGTCTTCGTGATGAATGGCTGCAACGACATAACCTTTTGAGGCCAGGTTTTCAGTCAGCCAGGTCATGACCGCAGGCGCGTTGCTGTAGCCGTGCGAAAGGATCACCAGTGGATAGCCTTTGCCATCTGGTGTTGCGTTGCGAATTGCAAGACCGCGTACGTTGAAATGGACGGCCGGCCCGGGAGGCTCACCATAAAGGCTGGCCGCATAGGTTACCGGAGCCGCGCCGCGCCGCGCCTTGGCAGGGTACCAGAGATCGACGGTCAGCGCACGAGCGCGGAGTTCGACGCGCCCGGTGACAGGATTGGCATTGAGCAGATCAGGCTGAGCCTTGTGAATCAGGATAACGCTGCGAAACCCGACCGGGTGCCGACCAAGCGGGGCCAATTGCGGCGCATCGATCCCTGGCACACTCGGCGGGAGTGCCCGTTTGGGGCCAATAGCGGCAGTGAGCATTACCGCGAATGCCACCACGGTAACTGCTGTCAGGCGTGCCATATGATCTGTTCCTTCAACCAAGGCATCTAATGTGTCGATTTCCGCTGAGAAGTGACCCGGGTGGAAGCTATGTCCCGCGGTATGGAACCTAGGTCAAGCTGGTGATTTTGGGTGCTGTCAGTCGGATGCGAACTCGTCTCCACACGATGGAGCTCAGTCTTCGAGGGCGACGCTTAGCTGACAAGCGATTTCCACTCCGCCAAGGTAGCGGAGCGGCGTTCCTTGTAAGTCTGGCGGTCGACAAGATGGCGTTCCTGATTAAAGTGGTTGTGGACGTTGGCGTGGACCGAGGCGAACTTCTGCAGCGAC
>JAYVML010000074.1:0-2053 GCA_043758955.1 Novosphingobium sp.
GGGTGGCAATCGCCGCGCCAATCGAGGCCAAGGTGAAGGGTTTGCCGGTGTGCGCAATCACCGTCGCGCCGGCCTTGAGACAGCGTTCGGCGAGCAGGATATCGCCGGTGATGACCACGCTGGTGGGCCCGGCGCGCTCGGCGATCCAGTCATCGGCGGCGTCGAAGCCGTCCGATACGACCATGCGGCTGATTGCGGCATGCACCGGGACCCGCAGCGCCATGTTGGCCACCACCACCACGCTGGCACCGTGGCGCAGCGCGACCTTGTAAACCTCGTCCTTGACCGGGCAGGCATCGGCATCGACCAGGATCTGCAAGCGCGCGGGTTCCATCGCTGGCCAAATGACAGGTCAGCGTGCGCTTGGCCAGCCGGGTAAACGCCAGCGCGGACCATTTACCTGACGCGGCGATCGGCTAGGGACGGGGCATGGATCGCAGGATCATCCGGCTTGGGCCGCAGCACCGCGATGCGGCAGTGGCCACGCTGGCGGCAGCGCGCGCCGTACCCGCCGCATGAGCAGCGGGGCGGTTGACGGGCAAGTCGGCGCGCAGATCAGCGCACCCAGCCGCCACACTTTGCGGTTCGTGATGATCACAATCCTGCTCGATGCGATGGGCTTCGGACTGATCATGCCGGTGCTGCCGCGGCTGCTGATGCGGGTCGGCACGCTGCCGCTGGCTGCGGCGATCGATGCGGGTGCGTGGATGAGCCTGGCGATGGCGATCGCGAGCTTCATCGCCGCGCCGGTGCTGGGCAATCTGTCGGATGCGCTGGGGCGGCGTAAAGTGCTGCTGGTGGCGCTGGCGGGCCTCGCCGCCAATTACCTCGTGCTGGCCCTGGCGAACAGCGTGGGCATGATTGTGTTCGGGCGGGTGCTGACCGGGCTGTTCGGCGGCAGCTTTGGTCCGGCGCAGGCCGCGGTCGCCGACATAACCGCGCCGGATGACCGCGCCAAGAATTTTGGCATGGTTTCGGCGGCATTCGGCGTGGGGTTTATCGCCGGGCCGGCCCTTGGCGGATTGCTCAGCCAGTGGGGCGATACCGCGCCGTTCTATGCCGCTTTGGCGCTGGCGGCGGCAAATTTCGCTTATGGGTTCTGGCTGTTCCCCGAAACACTCAGGCCGGAACTGCGCCGCCCGTTCAATCTCGTCCGCGCCAATCCGTTCGGCGCCTGGCGCACCGCGGCGGCAGCGCCGGGGATGCGGCGGATCGCGCTGGTGTTGCTGCTATGGCAAGTGGCCAGTCTGGTCTATCCGCTGACCTGGAGTTTCTGGGGGATCGCCCAGCTCGGCTGGTCGGACAAGCTGATCGGGCTGAGCTTTGCGGCGTTCGGGGTGGTGATCGCGCTAAGCCAAACCTTCATCACCGGCCCCGCCGTCAAACGGCTTGGCGAGCGCGGCGGCGCCACGGCGGGGATGGTGGGCGCGGCGGCAGGCTTTGTCGGCTATGCGCTGTGTAACAGCACGGCGCTCGCCTTCGCGCTGATGGCCGCGATCGCGCTGCAATCGCTGGTCCAGCCCAGCCTGATGGCGATGCTTTCACGCCGCGCCAGTGCCGGCCAGCAGGGCGAGGTTCAGGGATTAGCGGCGATGATGATGGGATTGGGGTCAATCATCGGGCCGCTGCTGCTGGTTAAGCCGATGGCCTGGTTTACCGGACCGCACGCGCCGATCCAATTCCCTGGGGTGGCCTTCGCCATCGCGTCGCTGGTCACCGTTGCGGCTCTCGCACTGCTGCGCACCACCCCGCGCCAATCTGCTGCGCGGGATCAATCGGCAAGCTGAATTTCGATTCAGCATCTATCGCAACTTTGGGGCAGGCTGGCGCAGTGTACGCTCAACCCGCTTGTTCCGTTGCCGCAAGACGCGCGCGGTTCGGCGCGGGAGAGGCGGGGTTATCATGCAAAAGTGCGTCGCAGCAATTGCCGCGCTCGCTGTGTTGACAGCGGGGTGTTCACATTACGCGCAGCCGCGGCTGGCGAGCAGCAAACCGCATGCCGCGCCGCGCGCCGCAGTGGCCGTGTCGCGCGCCCAACTCGCCGAGCCGGGCG
>JAYVML010000075.1:0-10442 GCA_043758955.1 Novosphingobium sp.
GCGGAATCTTGCACTTGATGCACAGACTCGCATTCTAGCCCCGGGAGAAAACCCCGTGGATCGCGGCACACCGTCGCTGACAAAGCGGTCTCCCGTCCGCGCACCGGCAAACCGCACCGCCCTAAGTCCCCGTGTTTGCGGGAGAAATAGCGAAGCGTTGGGTACACCTAAGTCATTGATAGAGAAGACTTAAATTAGTGGTGCCGCTTACAGGATTCGAACCTGTGACCCCATCATTACGAATGATGTGCTCTACCAACTGAGCTAAAGCGGCAGCGCCGCCGGGCCAGCGGCCATGGCGGTGATTGCGGTGCTGTCCATAGCCAAATTGCGGCGTCAGGCAATCCCTGTTTCGCGCGGGCCAAGGCCGCGCTATAGCACTGGTCAGTTGCAGCGGTGGGGGAGTGACCAGGGTGTATCGACCAGCGGACCAGCCTGCCACAGCCGATCTTGTCAGGCGGCGCGGGCATGGCTGAAGCACCCGGCGCACCGCTGGCCCGACTGGCGATCGGCGTCACCGGCCACCGACGCGCCCACGCCGCCATGGCCGGGAACAGCGCGGCTGTGGCCGGGCAATTGGAGGCGCTGTTTACCGAGATCGCAAAGCAGGTCGCGACTGAAGCGAGCACCCTTGCAGGGGTTGCACCGATCCGGCTGCATGCCTTGCTGGCCGACGGGGTGGATCAGATAGCCGCCACTGCAGCCATCGCACGCGGCTGGGAGCTGGTAGTCCCGCTGCCGTTTGGGCGCGCGCTCAACCTGGCGATCAATGCCCATCCGCCCAGTCTGACAGACGCTGAAGCGCTATTAAGCGGCACGCCGCCGCCCGATCCCACCTGCGCGGCCAACGCCGCCGCGATCGAGCATTGGTACGCCAAGGCGCGGCTGTTCGAGCTGGCCGACCACGATGACCTGCTGGCCGGGCAAATGATCGGCACGCTGGAGCACCCGCATGATAAAGCGCTGGCGGCGCTGTTTTCGGCCAATACTTCGGCCAACGCCGCGCTCGCTGGGCGGGTCATGATCGAGCAATCGGACTTTCTGATCGCGGTTTGGGATGGCCGCTCGGCAACTTTGGCTGGCGGCACCGGGCACACCATCGCCACGGCACTTGATCGCGGCTGCCCGGTGGTGCGGATCGATCCCGCCGCACCCGCCGCGTGGCATATCCTGCACGCACCCGAATCGTTGGCGGCGATGGCCCCGAGCGAGGACCGCGAGGCGGCGCTGACCGAATTGGTGCGCGGGGCGCTGCGCCCGGGCGAAGGCGGGGCCTTGCGCGCCGGGGCTGAGGCGCTCGCCGCCGAACATTGGCACCCGCGCAGCTCGCGGCTGTGGACCGCCTATCGCCGGATTGAGGCCCTGTTTGGCGGCGATCCGCGTCCGTTCCGCTCGCTGATTAGCAGCTACGAGCCGCCCGAAGCTGTTGCGCTGGGCAGCGGCGCGCAGATCCTGGCCGAATTGCGGCGGCTGCCGGGCGGCGATGCCGACCTGCCGCGCCGGGTCGAACACGAGGTGATGCGCCCGGCGGCCTGGGCCGATGCCATCTCGGCCCGGCTGTCTGACGCCTATCGCGGCGGCATGACCACCAGCTTCATGCTCTCAGCCTTGGCGATCGTCTGCGGCATTTCGTACGAGCCGTTCGCGTCAGTCGAACGCAAGTGGATGTTTTCGACCGGCGAGTTCCTGCTGCTCGCGGCGATTCTGGTGATCATCTGGCGCGGCAGCAAGGAACGCTGGCACAAGCGCTGGTTCGAGACCCGGCGGGTGTCCGAATACCTGCGCCACGGTCCGATCCCGCTGGCGCTGGGGGTGGCCCGCCCGCCCCGCCGCTGGCCACGCGGCAGCGACACCGGCTGGCCCGAATACTATGCCCGCCATGCTCTGCGCGCGATCGGGCTGCCGCAAGTCGTGGTGACCAAGGACTACCTGCGCGCGGCCGCCGGCCCGCTGCTCGACAGCCATGTTACTGCGCAGCGTGATTATCACTGGGCCAAGGCGCGGCGCTTACGCACAGTGCATCACCGGCTTGACCGCTTGTCAGGCCGCCTGTTCCAGCTCGCGATCCTGTCGGTCTCAACCTATCTGCTGACCGCTGCGGCCGGCGCGCTGGGGCTGATCGGTCCGGACATGCTGCATGGGGTGGCCAAATATGCATCGTACCTCGGGGTGGTTTTCCCGACCTTCGGCGCGGCGCTAGCGGGAATCCGCTACTTCGGCGATTTTGAGCGCTTTTCTGCGATTTCCGAGGTGACCGCCGCCAAGCTCGACGCGGTGCACCAACGCTTGGTGCTGCTGCTCTCGGCCCCCGATCACGCGCTCAGCTATGCCCAAGTGTCCGAATTGGCCCATGCCGCCGACGATATCGTCGTTTCCGAGATTGAAAACTGGCAGGCGGTGTTCGGCGGCAAGCACATTACTGTGCCGGTTTAGAGCAGCACGAAATTGGAGGTGCAAGCAGGCCTGCAACTGCGTTGATCAACACGTGAGACTTGGAATGTCCGCTTGCTTATCGCAAAAACGCAACGGCTCCGTAGCGCGTTTAGCCCCAACGAAAGGTGGAAATATGGGTGGCTAGACATTGGCCCGTTTTCTTTGTTACGCATCCGATCTGACTGAGTAGAGGCGTTTTTTTGGGAGCATAGAGTGTCATAGCTGAGGCGGAGATAATTCCATAAACCGATCCTGGGCGCATGAAAGTGGTAAGGCGCTACAACATCCTTGATACGCCTGATGACGGTGCGTTCGACCGAAACACGGCGCTTGACGCCCGGAAGCTATGGCGTGCCCATTGCGATCATCAGCATCGTTGACCAGGATCGCATCTGGTTCAAATCGCATCACGGTTTGCCCGTCCGGCAAATCGGGCGTGATGCGGGTCTTTGTGCGTCAGCGATCTTGCAGAATGATCCGCACGTTCTTACCGACGCCAGCACCGACCCGCGTTCGCTCGCTAACCCGCTGGTCGCGGGCGATTTCGGTCTGCGGTTTTACGCCGGTGTCCCGCTGACTACTCATGCCGGCCATAATCTGGTCACGCTTTGCGTAATCGACAAAGAAGCTCATCCGTTTGATGAGGCACAGATCGATGATCTAAAGGATTTGGCGGCGGTGGTGATGGATCAGCTTGAGCTGCAACTGTCCGCGCAGCGGGCGATCTCGCAAGACGGGCTCTTGGCGAAGGAAATCGACCACCATGTGATGAACAACGTCCAATTCGTGCCAACCCTGTTGGCGATGCAAAGCCGCTCGCTCGGGGCCGAGGAGACGGCTGCCCAGCTTCAGTTCTCCGCGAACCGAGTGGCGGCGGTCGCCCAGGTTCATCGCCACTTTTATGCGGAAGCTGCCCCCGAAACCTCCTGCCTCGTATTTTTGCGTCGGCTTTGCGCGGACCTGGAGGCCATTCTGGACCGCAGCATCACCGTGCGAGCAGACGATAGGACCGAGCCAACCAAGTCGATCCAGCCGATCGGCCTGATCGTCCACGAACTTGTGACCAATGCGGCCAAACACGGTGAAGGCACGATCGATGTCCACTTTGAGAGTGGCAATAGGGTGAATGCGCTGATCGTATCGGATGACGGCCGCCTTCTGCCTGATCACTTCGACCCGTCCGCAGAGAGCACGAGCCTGGGCATGCGCGTGGTGATTTCTTTGGCAAATCAGTGGGGTGGTGAATTAACCGCGGGGCACCGGCCGGACGGGGGCTGCTGCTTCAAGGTATTGATTTCGGGCGCTCCAAACTGACCCGGATCTCCCGGGTAAAGCGCATCGCAATGTCAGTTCGATGGCGTTCGAAAAGAAAAGGCTTCCCAGCCAAAAAGCCTGGCAGCATAGTCAGTATGAGCAAAGAGACTTTGGGGATGTGCAAGGTGAAATGTCAAAATGGCTTCACCCGCAGTTTTTTCTTGGGTTCCTTGCTGCTTGCCGGGTTGGTCGCCAGCGATCATGCCGTGCTACAGGCTTGGGGCGTGACCGCTAACATGCACTTTGGTAGAGTATGAGCGCCTCGGATGTGCAGCAATTGCGTCGGCAGCTGAGCTGGGGCGACGCATTCTGGGCCTCGGCCGGCGTACCAGCAGGCGTGCTGTTGACGATGGGCGGCGTGGCGACCGTGATTGGTCAGCCGTCTTGGGTGGTGTGGATCGTCTCGATCCTGATGGGCTTTATCCAGTCGTTTGTTTACGCCGAAATCGCCGGGCTCTACCCGCACAAATCGGGTGGGGCTTCGGTCTATGGCGCGGCCGCTTGGCTGCCCTATAGCAAGTTCATCGCGCCGATCTCGGTGTGGTGCAACTGGCTGGCTTGGTCACCGGTCATGGCGCTCGGCACCAGCCTGGCGGCGGGGTATATCTTGGCCAGCCTGTTCCCGCCGACGGCGGCGATCAACAGCTGGCAGATTGATCTGCTCCCACTGGATTTTGTCCGCAGCGGACTGCATCTGAGGATCAACTTGGTCTCGATCATCGCGGCGGGCTTTCTGCTACTAACCTTCAGCCTGCAGCATCACGGGGCCGCGCGAGCGGCTGCAGCGCAAAAAATCATGGGCCTGATCTGCCTGTCGCCGCTGATTCTGGTCGGTCTTGTTCCGATTCTGACCGGTGATCTGCCCAGCGATCATCTGTTTCCCTTGCTGCCGCTGGTTCGCGATGCGGCCGGGCATCTGGCGTTCGGGACGTGGAACGGCGCGGGTCTGACCCTGCTGGCGGGTGCCATGTTCGGTGCTGGTTGGTCTACCTACGGCTTCGAAACTGCGGTGTGCTATACGCGTGAGTTCAAGGACCCGGCGCGTGACACGTTTCGCGCGATTTTTAGTGCCGGGTTGCTGTGCATCGTTATTTTCACGCTGGTCCCACTGGCGTTTCAGGCGTCGCTCGGCCTGGATGCGCTACTTGACCCCAAGATCTACGATGGATCGGGGGTGGCGTTAGCACTGGCGCGGATCATCAATGGCGGGGTGATCGTCACCAATGTGATAGTAGCAATGCTGATCCTGGCGCTGCTGCTGATCGTGATGACATCGATGATGGGCTCATCGCGGACACTGTATCAGGCGTCGGTCGATGGCTGGCTGCCGCGCTATCTCTCGCGGGTCAACAGCCACGGTGCGCCTACCGCCGCGATGTGGACCGACTTGAGTTTCAATCTGCTGTTGCTGCTGGCGTCCGATTATTTCGCGGTACTGATGATCTCGAACGTCTGTTATTTCCTGTTCAACTTCCTCAATCTGCAAGCTGGCTGGATCCATCGGCTGGATCGACCGAACCGCGCACGCCCGTTCCGATGCCCGACCTGGCTGCTGGGGCTGGCGGCGGGGCTGGGTTTTGTGAATATGGTGTTCATGGGCGCGGGGGCCGATGTCTGGGGCGTAGGAACGCTGCGAAACGGGTTGCTGGCGGCCGCGCTGATCGTTCCGGTGTTCCTGTTTCGGCATTATGTCCAGGACCGGGGGCGCTTTCCGTTGCATTCCGGCGGCGCGGAGGATTCGGGCGAAGCGCCGCCGGATCGAAAGCGGGCTGGTCTCCTGCCCTATCTCGCGCTGGCGGCATGTGCCTTGCTGGTCTGGGCGACGCGGCACTGGGCGGTGCTGCCCGGCTGACGGACGGCTAGCCGGTTAACCGCGCTTGCGGCGCGGCTTACGAAACATCTTCGGCCAAGGCCTTCTCCAGCACCTGCCGTGCCGCCGCCGCATTGAAGCGGATCGGGTTGCCACCGGCCGACGGATCGCGTTCGGCCATCGCGGCGATCTCGGCAAAGCGCCGGCCATCTACATTCAAAGCCGAAAGCCCATGAGGAATTGCAATCGTTGCGCGCAGTTCCAAAATCCAGTCGAAAAAACCGGCGAATGACGGGCGGGGCAATGCGAGCCAAGCGGCCAGGCGGTCAATTTTATCCTCTATTGCCGGCCGATTGAAGGCCAGCACATAGGGCATGAAAACCCCGTTGGTGGCGCCATGATGGGTATCATAAAGCGCGCCCACCGGATGAGCCAGCGCGTGCATCGCGCCCAAGCCCTTTTGAAACGCGGTAGCCCCCATCGAGGCCGCGACCTGCATGTAGCCGCGCGCGTCCAGATCATCGCCATGCGCCACCGCGCGCGGAAGCCAATCCTTAATCAACCGGATGCCTTCAACCGCAATCCCATCCGCCATCGGATGGAATCCGGGCGCGCAATAAGCCTCAAGACAGTGCGAGAGGGCGTCAATTCCAGTGGCCGCCGTGATGAACGGGGGCAGACCTACGGTAAGCTCGGGATCAAGGATGACGATGGCTGGCATCATCTTGGGATGGAAGATGATTTTCTTGGTGTGGCTCGTTTCATCGACAATTACCGCGGCGCGGCCAACCTCTGAACCCGTGCCGGCGGTGGTGGGCACGGCAATGATCGGCGCGATTCCCGTCGGGTCGGCGCGCGTGAACCAATCGCCCACATCCTCAAAATCCCACAAGGGCCGGGTCTGGCCGGACATGAACGCTATTGCCTTGGCGGCATCAAGCGCGCTGCCCCCGCCCCACGCGATCACCCCATCATGCTGGCCCCCACGATAAGCGACCACGCCCGCATCGACATTGGCCCCCACGGGATTCGCTTTGACGTCGCTGAATAGCGCAGGCGAAAGACCCGCCGCCTCAAGCCGAGCGAGCGCCGCTGCAATCATCGGCAACCCGGCGATACCGGGATCTGTTACCAGCAAGGGCCGCGTCAGGCCAAGTTCATTGCAGGCCGCAGGAAGATCGGCGATCCGCCCGTTGCCAAACCGAACGGCGGTGGGATAATTCCAGTTGGTGTAGGGCAGTGGCATATGGTTTCAAACCTCACGCAGGTGGAGGGATTGGGGGCGAGTCAGACTATCATAGCCCAGTTGGCCGACCGAGGCTCCGCGGCCGGTATGCTTGACCCCGGTCCAAGCAAGGCCAGGATCGACATAATCGCAGCGATTGGCAAAAACCGTGCCGCATTCCAGCCGTGCGCCAATGGCGGCGGCGGCGGCGAGGTCGGCGGTCCACAGCGAGGCGGTCAAACCGAAATCGCTATCATTCATCAGCTGCACCGCTTCGTTATCGTCGCGCACCTTCATGATTCCGACCAGCGGGCCGAAGTTTTCTTCGCGCATGATCGCCATGCTGTGATCGACCCCGATAACCGCCTGCGGCATCAGATAGGGGCTACCTTCCCGATTGGCCGAAAACCCTGCCGGATCGATCAGCGCGGTGCCGCCCCTGGCCAGCGCATCGGCGGTTTGGGCGCGAACCACGGCGGCAAAGCGGGTGGCTGCCATCGGCCCCATGGTGGTCTGCGGATCGAGCGGGTTGCCGAGCAGATACTGGCTGGTGAGCGCGGCGAAGCGTTCGACAAATCCATCATACAAGCTTTCGTGGACATAGATGCGCTCTACTCCGCAGCAACTTTGTCCACTGTTGAAGTAAGCGCCATCAACGATATTCTCGGCCGCGTAGTCCAGATCGGCGTCGGCGCGGACATAGGCCGCATCCTTGCCGCCCAGTTCCAGCGTACAGGATGTGAAGCTGCCCGCTGCCGCGCGTTCGATGGCGCGGCCGCCCTCCACCGAACCGGTGAAGGTGATATGATCGACCGACCCGCTCGATAGGATGCGCGCCGTATCATCGTGGCTCAGCGCCAGATTGCAGAACAATCCGGGAGGCAGACCAGCCGCATCCAGCGCCGCTTGAAACCGCTCCCCCACCAGCAGGCTTTGCGCGGAATGTTTGAGCATCACAGCATTGCCCGCCATCAGCGCGGGGACGATGCTGTTGACGGCAGTCAGATAAGGAAAATTCCACGGGGCAACCACCAAAACAATGCCAAGCGGAACGCGGGCGATATAGCGGGTGACGCCCGCCTGCTGGTCGGTCGGAAGCATCGGCGTGAGCGCGGCCGGAGCCAAATCAATCAGATAGCGGACGCGTTCCGCAAAGGATCGAAATTCGCCTCCGTAACGAACCGGGCGGCCGATCTGCCAGGCCAGCTCGACCGTTACCTCGTCATTTTGCGCGCGCATGATCTCCAGGAAGCGGTCAAGGATCGCCGCGCGTTCGCCGAGTGTCACCTGCGACCACGCCGTTTGAGCAAAGCGCAGTTGAGTGAGCGCGGCGGCGATGGCGGCGGCGCTTGCGGTTTGGCGGCGCGCCACTTCGCGCCCATCGATCGGGGAAACGCAGATCAATTCTGCCATTGAGCGTCGTCCTTGCTGGTTTGCGTGATCTCAGGTGTTTTCAAAGTAGCGGGCCAACTGCCAATCGGTAATTGCCTTGCGAGCCTGCCGAACTTCCCAATCGCGGCTGGCGGCATAATGCTCGACGAACGCGTCGCCAAACAATGTCCGCGCGGGCTTCGAGCGGTGTAACCGCTCTGCCGCTTCTTCCAGCGTACGGGGCAGCGCCAGCCGCTTGGGTAGCGTTTTGGCATAGGCGTTGCCGGTGATCGGCGCGGTCGGTTCGATTCGATTTTCGATACCCCACAGTCCCGAGCCAATTGCAGCTGCGAGCGCAGTATATGGATTGATGTCAGCCGCGGCGATGCGATATTCGACGCGTTGCGATTTCTCTGATCCGCCAATTACGCGCAGAGCGCAGGTACGGTTTTCGTAACCCCATGTCGCATCGGTAGGTGCCCAATAGCCCGGAACCAGCCTTGTATAGCTATTGACCGTGCCGGCCACCATGGCCAGCAGTTCGGGCAGGAGCGCCTGCTGGCCGCCAACAAACCACCGCATTTCATCTGCCATGTTGAGCGGTTTTTGCTTGTCGAAAAATATCCCTCGACCAGTTTTCTTGTCATACAAAGACATGTGCAAATGCCCGGACTGGCCGGGCCAATCGGGTGACCATTTTGCCATAAACGTGGCCATCAACCCGCGGCGCTGGAAGAATATCTTGGCGAATGTTTTGAACAAGGCGGCCTTGTCTGCCGCCTTCAGCGCATCATCGACTTTGATCGCGGCTTCCAGCACACCGGGCCCGGTTTCGGTGTGCAGGCCTTCAATCTCCATATCCATCTGCTCACACAGCAGCAGCAACTCCTGATATATTTCTGCATGCACACCCGAACGCAGCATCGAATAGCCGAAGTAGCCGGGCGACAGATTGTTCAAATTTCGATAATTTTTCTCTCGGACAGAATGCGGCGTTTCGTTAAATACGAAAAATTCAAATTCGGCAGCTGCTTTGAGCGCATAGCCCATCGCGTCGGCCCGGGCGAGTATGCGGCGGAGTAGGCCACGCGGGCAAATGGCCTCGGCCGCGCCGGTAAACTCGCCCAGGATCAGCGGCATATCGTCCTCAAACGGAATGCGCCGCAGCGTTTCGGGCAGCAGTCTGACGCCAACATCGGGATAGGCGGTATGCCAGCCCGTGAAGGAGGAATTGTCGTATAGCTGGTCGTTGCTATCCCAGCCGAGCACCACGTCGCAAAAGCTGAAACCGCTATCGAGCGATGCAGCCAGCTTTTCCGCGCCCATATATTTGCCGCGGAAAATGCCGTCGATGTCAAAGACACCGACTTTTGCACAGGCGGGCACGCGCTGTTCCACCAGAGCCTTGATGTCCGGCACGGTCAAATTGGATGACAGCATGGAAAATTTTCACCTTTGGTAATGCCGGCCGCCGATTTGGAGTGGCCAGCGGCGCCCATCAAACTATGCCGACGCCTGGCCGACGGCAACTTCGGCGGCAGCGATCTCAGCCTGACGGCGGGCAATTTCAGCGCCAGTCGGCGGGCCTTTGAAGCGGCGTCGTTCGATGCCGAACCAAGCGGCGGCGGTAATCAGCGCAATCCAGCCGAACACTTTGAGCGCCAGTTCATTGGGTGGTTGAACCCCGATATAGAAAATTGCCAGCGAAGCCAGTACGCACAGTATCGCGACAATCCGAAAGCCGGGCCCCATATTCCACGGGCCCATCTCCTGCCATGTCCGCCCGTAAGCATAAAAGCCTGCGGCGATCGGCATCGCGTAAGAGAGATATAGCGCGATCGAGGTGACCGAAACCACCACCGAATAGGCATCGGCATAAGCCACAAAGCACACCGCGAGCGCCGATCCGGTCCAGATCGCCGCCACTGGCGTGCGCCATTTTGGGCTGACTTGCTTGAGCACCGCCGAAAAAGGCAGGCCATTATCGCGGGCAAAAGCAAAGATCATCCGGCTGATCGAAGTGACTGTGGCCAATCCGCAGATGAACTGGGCGACAAAGATGACGATGTAAATTGTCACTTTCAACCCACCTGGCATGATCTGATCGAGGGTCCAGAAAAAGACGTTCCAACCCTGCTTGGCGGCTTGCGCCATGTCCGGAATTGCGAGCACAAAGGCGCATGAAAACAGCCATGCGAACAACACGGCCCAAAATACCGAATGGATGATGCCTTTGGGCACGCTGCGCGCAGCGTCGATAGTTTCTTCCGAGGTATGCGCTGAGGCATC
>JAYVML010000076.1:0-14701 GCA_043758955.1 Novosphingobium sp.
AACCGTTGCGCACCGCGCTGGGGCCAGAACTGTCCAAAACATAAAAAAGGGAGCGATGATGGAAGCCGCAGCAACGACCCAGGTCCAGGAAACCTCCAGCTTGCAACTTCGCTGGTATATCCTGATCGTCACCATGCTGGTCTATACGATCAACATCGCCGACCGGTATGTCATGTCGACGGTGCTTGAACCGATCCGGTTGGAGCTCCATTTGACCGATGGTGGGATCAATACGCTGACCGGGGTGTCGCTCGGGCTGTTCTACGTCACGATGGGCATACCGCTGTCCTGGATCGCTGATCGTTACAACCGCAAGAACCTGCTAGCGGCTTCGATTACCGCGTGGTCGGCGATGACCGCGTTTTGCGGCTTATCGCAAGGCTATTGGCAGCTGCTGCTGGCGCGGATTGGCGTGGGCGTGGGCGAGGCTGGCGGAACCCCAGCCTGCAACGCGATCGTCGGCGATTATTTCCCGGCCAATCGTCGGCCGATGGCGATGACTGTTTTCGCGTTGGGCGCGCCGATCGGGGCCTGGCTGGGCGCCGATTTGGCTGGGGCGGTTTCGCATGCCTATGGCTGGCGGGCGGCTTTTCTGGTGCTTGGTATCCCGGGTCTGATCTTGGCCACAATTGTATACTTTACGGTCAAGGAGCCGGTTCGTGGCCGGCTTGACGCTGTTTCTGACAGCGCTGCGCCGACGCTGCTGGAAAGCTTGAAGTTTATCCGCACGCAAAAAGCGGCTTTCCACCTGATCATGGGCAGCGGTGTTTCGGCGCTGTGGGGGTGGGGATTGATGTGGTTCACGCCCACTTTCCTGCAGCGCATGTACAGTCTCAACGAAGGGCAGGCCGGCGGCATTGTGGGCCCAATCCATCTGGTGATGGGGATCAGCGCTTCGCTGTTTACCGCGTGGCTGCTCGCCCGCCCGTCATTCACCGATCCGCGCCGTATCGTTTTTTTGCTGGGCGGGGTGACGGCGGTCGCGACCATCCCCTCAATTATTGCATTTTGGACTCATTCGCAGTCGCTCGCGACCGTGATGCTGTGGATCTTCATTCCGGCGATTTACTTTTATATCGGCCCAGCGTTCGCGCTGGGGCAGAACCTGGCACCGCCGCGGATGCGCGCAATGTTCACTGCGATTGCTTTGCTGGTCGCAAATGTCTTCAACCTGATCGTCGCGCCGCAAGCGGTGGGCTGGATGAGTGACTATTTTGCCGGCCCGGCCGGTGCCGATGCGGCATCGCTCAGACTGGCGTTGCTCGTTCTGGCCCCCACCGGGTTTTGGGCCGCCTATCATTATTTTGCCGCGGCCAAATACATCGTCGGCGATCAGAAGCGCGCGGTGGGTTATGTCTAAGGAATTGCTCAAGTCCCATATCGATGGGGCATGGACTCTGCCCAAGACCTCGACCCAGACCTTCACAGCGATCAACCCGGCGACCGAGGAAGTCGCGGCCAAGATCGCCATGTGCGGCCCGGACGATGTCGATCTGGCTGTAGCCGCAGCCCAGCGGGCGTTCACGAGCTATGGCTTTACCATGCTGGATGAGCGGATTGCGCTGGTTGAACAGCTGATTGCGGTGTTTGAGCGGCGCTATGCCGAGATGGTTACCGCGATTTCAACCGAGATGGGCGCGCCGTACGATCTGTCGCACGATGCGCAGGCCGAATGCGGGCCGGGGCATCTGCGCGAAACGATCAAAGCCGCGCGGGCAATGGAATGGGAACACCCGATTGGCGCTACCGGTAGCCTGGTTTACGAGCCGATTGGGGTGTGCGCGCTGATCACCCCGTGGAACTGGCCGATCAATCAGCTCGCCGCCAAGATCGGACCCGCGCTGGTGGCGGGCTGCACCATGGTGCTCAAACCGAGCGAGATTGCGCCGCTCTCGGCGCAGCTGTTCGCCGAATTCATCGATGAAGCCGGGTTTCCGCCGGGCGTGTTCAATCTGGTCCACGGCAGCGGGGCCGGTATCGGCGATGCGCTGACCGGCCATCCGGGGGTAGACATGGTGTCGTTCACCGGATCGACCCGCGCCGGGGTTCAGATAGCCAAATCCGCCGCCGATACGGTCAAGCGAGTGTCGCAGGAGCTTGGCGGCAAATCGCCCAATATCGTGTTCGACGACGCCGCGCTCGAAGCCGCGGTGACGCGCGGGGTGATCGATTGCTTCAGCAATACCGGACAATCGTGCAACGCGCCCACACGGATGCTGGTTGAGGCCTCGGCCTATGACCGGGCGGTACAGTTTGCCAAAGCTGCTGCTGCAACAGTTACGCTGGGCGATCCGTTGGCGAAGGGTCCGCATCTTGGCCCGGTGGTCAGCAAGCTGCACTATGACAAAATCCAGCGGCTGATTCAGATCGGGATCGACGAAGGCGCAGTGCTGGTTGCAGGCGGCACCGGCAAGCCGGCGGGCTTTGAGCGTGGCTTTTATGTGAAGCCAACAATTTTCGCGGGCGTCCACAACCAGATGACGATTGCGCGGGAAGAGGTGTTCGGCCCGGTGCTGGTGATGATCCCGTTCGCCGACGAAGCTGAGGCAATCGCCATCGCCAACGACACGCCATACGGTCTGGCAGCCTATGTCCAGAGCCTCGATCTGGAGCGCGCGCACCGTGTGGCCCGGCAGTTGCGCGCAGGCGGGGTTTCGCTCAACGGCCACGGCCAGGATTATTGCTCACCGTTTGGCGGCTACAGGCAATCGGGCAATGGCCGCGAATGGGGTGCCTGGGGCTTGCACGATTTCCTTGAGGTCAAGGTGGTCAACGGGTTCTACGCGGCATGAAGCTGACTGATATCCAGACCTTTGTAGTCGGTAACCCACCTCCGCATTTCGGCGGACGCTATTTCGTGTTCGTCAAGCTGACCACTGATGGGAACGTGTCGGGGATCGGCGAAGCCTATTGCGTGCCGTTTGATCCCCATCTGGTCGCCCGGATGATCGAGGATATGTTTGACCGCTATGTGCGCGGCACCGATCCGCACGATATCGAGGTGATGTGGCGCCGGATCTATTCGGCGGGGTTCACCCAGCATCCCGATCTGACCGTGATGGGCGTGCTGAGCGCGCTGGAAATGGCCTGCTGGGACATCGTCGGCAAGGAAGCCAACCAGCCAGTCTACAAGCTGTTGGGCGGCCAGGTGCACGAACGCCTGCGCTCGTACACCTACATCTACCCGCGCGCCGGAGATCCAGCCGACGTCTATCATGATCCCGATCTGGCCGCGACGCGCGCCGCCGAATATCTGGCGCAAGGCTTCACCGCGCTGAAATTTGATCCGGTCGGTCCCTATTCGGCGTTCGATGGCCGCCAGTTGTCGTTAGACGCGCTTGAATTGTCAGAACGGTTTGCGCGGCGGCTGCGCGAAGCGGTGGGCAACAAGGCCGACCTGCTGTTCGGCACTCACGGCCAAATGACTGCGGCGGGTGCGATCCGGCTCGCGCGGCGGCTTGAACCATATGATCCGCTGTGGCTGGAAGAGCCAGTGCCGCCCGATGCGCCTGAGGAAATGGCCAAGGTCGCGCGCGCGACTTCGATCCCGATCGCCACCGGTGAGCGATTGGCGACAAAGTATGATTTTGCGCGGCTACTCAATGCGGGTGCCGCGGCGATCCTGCAGCTCAACCTGGGCCGGGTCGGCGGACTGCTAGAGGCGAAGAAAATCGCCGGGCTGGCGGAAGTTCATCACGCCCAGATCGCCCCGCACCTCTATTGCGGGCCAGTGGTCGGCGCGGCCAATATCCAGCTCGCAACTTGCTCGCCCAACTTCCTGATCCTTGAAGGAATCGAGACCTGGGGCGGCTTCCACGCTGAAATCCTGACCAAGCCGATCGAATGGCAGGACGGCTACGTCATTCCGCCCTCCACGCCGGGACTGGGGGTTGAGCTTAACGAAGCGGTCGCGGCCGCCAACCCTTACACCGGGACCATGTTGCATCTCGACATGGCCGCTCACCCGATAGTCTGATGGAAACATTCGATTATGTGATCGTCGGCGCGGGCACGGCGGGCTGCGTGCTGGCCGAGCGCTTGTCGTCGGATGGACGCACCACGGTGCTGGTGCTCGAGGCCGGCGGCAGCGACCGCAGGCTCTATATCCAGCTGCCGATCGGCTACGGCCGGACCGTATTCGATAAACGCATTAACTGGATGTACGAAACCGAACCAGATGCGGGATTGGGTGGGCGGCGCAGCTATTGGCCGCGCGGCAAGGTGGTCGGCGGCTCGGGTTCGATCAACGCGATGGTCTATGTCCGGGGCCAGCCGCAGGACTTTGACGATTGGCAGGCGCTGGGCAATCCGGGCTGGGGCTGGGCCGACGTGCTGCCCTATTTCCGCAAGTCCGAACACTTTGGCGGTGCGGCCTGCGATCATCACGCGCATGGCGGATTGCAAAACCTCACCGATATCACCGATGCAGCGCACCCGCTGTGCGGCGCATTTGTCGAAGCATCCGTTGCGCTGGGCTATGCCCATAGCCGCGACCTCAACGGCGCTCACAGCGAGGGCGTCGGGCTGTACCAGATCAACACCGCCAGGGGCCGCCGCGCTTCGACCGCAAACGCGTTTTTACGCCCGGCCCTGCGCCGGGGCAAAGTGGCGCTGCGGACCAAGGCACAGGCGACGCTGATTGTCTTTGAGGGTACGCGTGCGGTCGGGGTGCGCTATCTTCAGCATGGCCGCGAGACCGAGGTGCGGGCCGCGCGCGAAGTTATCCTGTGCGGCGGGGCGATCAATTCGCCGCAGCTGCTCCAATTGTCGGGGATTGGCGACCCAGCGCTGCTGCGCAGGCTCGGGATTGCGCCGATTGTCTCCGCACCCGCAGTCGGCCAGAATCTGCAGGATCATTTGGCGGTCACCTATTTTTACAAGTCGAACTGCCCGACGCTCAACGACGAACTGCGTCCGCTGCTGGGAAAGGTCCGCGCTGCGCTGCGCTATGCTTGGAATCGCAGCGGGCCGTTGTCGATGAGCGTCAACCAGTCGGGCGGGTTCATCCGCAGCGATCCCGCACAGACTGCGCCCAACCTGCAGCTCTATTTTAGCCCGGTTAGCTATACCCAGACTCCGCTGGCGGATCGCAAACTGCTTAATCCCGATCCGTTTTCCGCATTCCTGTTGTCGTTCAATTCGTGCCGACCAACCAGCCGCGGGACGGTGAAGATCGTCTCGGCGGAACCATTTGACTACCCAATAATCCAGCCAAACTATCTTTCCACCGAGCATGACGTGGCCGAAGCAGTGGTCGGCACTCGGCTGCTGCGCCAACTCGCGCAGACTGCACCGCTGTCTGCGATCATCACAAGCGAGATTATCCCCGGCGCGCACATCGAAGGCGACGCGGCGCTGCTGAAGGATTTTCGGGCGCGCGCCGATACCGTCTATCACCCTACCAGCACCTGCATAATGGGGCCCGATCCGCGCGCCGCTGTGGTCGACCACCGGCTGCGGGTGCACGGCGTCCAAGCTCTGCGGGTGGTCGACGCGTCGGTGTTTCCGACCATCACCTCGGGCAACACCAACGCGCCGGTGGTGATGGTGGCGGAAAAGGGTGCCGCCATGATTATCGATGATGCCAGGCGCAGCTGAATGAGCGCGCTCGATCTGTCACCAGGAGTTACCAGTTGACTCGGCACGCGAAAAACTTTCCATTGTTCGCGGGAGGGCTGACCATGGCGAACAAGATCGATTTACGGGCCCTGCCGCCGCTCAAGGCGCTGAAAGGCTTCGAGGCAGCGACCCGGCATCAAAGTATCCGTAACGCTGCTGACGAATTGTGCCTGACCCACCCGGCAGTGTGCCACCAGGTCCAGCTTGTTGAAGAAGCGCTGGGGATCGAATTGTTTGTGCAGGAGGGGCGAAATATCGTCTCAACCGAAGAGGGGCGGATGCTGTACCCCTATGTCCGCTCGGCGTTTGAGCTGCTGATCGAGGGGGTTGAGGCAGCGCACCGCAATGCGCTTAATCGGCCCCTGCGGGTGCAGACTTATGTCACGGCGTCGATCCGCTGGCTGGCGCGCCGCGTCCCGCAATTTCTGGCAGCGCACCCCGAAGTCAAATTGTCACTCAGCACCTGTGCGGTGGAGTGGAAATTCGATGACGTCCACACCGATGTTGGCTTGGTTTATTGCCAAAATCCGCCCGATTCGAAATTTCACTGGGTGCCGTTATTCGAATACAGCCTGTTTCCGGTTTGCAGTCCCGCCATGGCCGCAAGGATGGGCGAGGCCAGAACTCCGGCCGACCTGCTCGATCAGCCACTGGTCGCGATCTATACCGAAGTGCAGAATTGGGAAACTTGGTTCCAGGCAGCCGGACTGAGCTTCGATCCCGCGTCACCGTATCTGGTCGTTGATACGCTTGCGGTTGCGCTGGAAATGGCGCTCAACGATCAAGCCATTGCGCTGGTCAACGGGCCGTTTGTCGATCAAGACCTGGCGAGTGGGCGGCTTGTCCGGCCGGTCAATCACAAGGCGGTGTGCAGCGGCGAATGGGGCCTGATCTGCCGCAAGGACATGAAAGAAAATCCGCGGATTCGCAAATTCGTTGACTGGACAACCGCACAAGTCGCTGCAGAACGGGAAGCTTTGGTCGCTGCATGAACGCAGCGGCGGCGATCACCGTCCTCGATGGCGGAATGGGCCGCGAGCTGCAGCGTAGCGGTGCGCCGTTCCGGCAGCCCGAATGGTCCGCGCTGGCGCTGATCGAAGCGCCCGACCGGGTGGCCGAAGTGCATGACAGTTTTGCGCACGCCGGGGCACAGGTGCTCACGACCAACAGCTATGCGCTAGTGCCGTTCCACATCGGCGCCGCGCTGTTCGATCAGGCCGGCACATCGTTGGCGGACCGTGCGGGCAAAGTCGCGCGCGGTGTTGCCGACCGCCATGGTTTGAGCGTAGCGGGGTCGTTGCCGCCCACGTTCGGTTCGTATCAGCCTGATTGTTTCGATGCTGAAGCCGGTCGCGCGATCCTAAAGGCGCTGATCGCGGGGCTTTCACCGCATGTCGATGTGTGGCTGGCCGAGACCCTGAGCTTGCTCGACGAAGCGAGGCTGGTCGCCGAACTGCTGATCGACGATAACCGCCCGTTGTGGCTCTCGTTTACGCTCAATGATCAGCTTGAGCCTGGTGACCGGGCGGTGCTGCGCTCGGGCGAGCCGGTGGAGGCAGCGGCTTCCCTGGCGCAATCGTCTGGTGCGTCCGCGCTACTGTTCAATTGCAGCTATCCCGAGGTGATGGAGGCGGCCATTCGCGAAGCCGCTGCGGTACTTGGTGAGAGCGAAATCGTGCTGGGCGCCTATGCCAATGGCTTCGGCCCGCCCCCACAGGATTATAGCGCAAACGCCGCGTTAAGGGATATTCGGCCCGATTTGGGGCCTCCGCAATACCTCGAATGGGCGCGGAGCTGGGTGGCGGCGGGAGCAACAATGGTGGGCGGATGCTGTGGGATCGGCCCTGAGCATATTGCTGCGCTGGCACAAGGTCTGCGGCATCCGACTGGGGTTGGCAGCGCCGATGCCTAGCGGCGTGGAACCACTTCATAGCCCGGCTCTTCGAGTTCATCGTCGACCATTTCGGCTGGGAATCCGGTCCCGAGCACTTTGATGCCCAACGGCTCTTCATAGCGGCGAATGATATTGGGTGAATGCTCGCGCGGGCCAAAGCGGGCCTCACCGTCCTTGAAGATATCGACGATCAATGGCGAGAGTTCGACCGGCACATGAAGCTCGCGCGCAAGCGAATCGAACAAGCCAACATCCTTGCTTACCAAATCCATAGTGAAGTTGATGTCGCGGCTGCCGTTAAGGATTACCTGGCTTTCGGTTTCGTGGACAAAGCTGTTGCCCGAGGAGATGCGAATCGCCTCATAAGTTGTGTTCATGTCCAGCCCAGCGGACTTGCACACGGTCAGCGCCTCAGCGAGCGCGACCAGATGAACGGTGCACAGGTAATTCGTCATCACCTTCAGCTGCGAGGCGGTCCCAAGTTCGCCCGTATGCAGAATTCGGCGGCCCATGGTCGTGAGGATCGGTAAGACATACTCAAACGCCGCCCGTTTGCCCCCGGCGAAGATGGCGATATTGCCCGTGTCGGCGCGGTGGCAGCCGCCTGAGACTGGGCACTCCATCATCATCGCGCCGGTAGCTTCGACCAAGGCGCCCAGCCGGATAATCTCACTGTGGTCAGTTGTGCTCATTTCGAGCCAGACTTTGCCTGGACCCAATACCGGCAGGAAGCCGTCCGGCCCTTCGGCCACTGTCGCGCTCGCTGAGGGCGAGGGCAGGCAGGTGATGATCAGATCGACCTGTTCAGCTAGTGTCTTGGGCGAAACTGCCGCCGTTGCCCCGCGCGCCACAAATTGAGCAACCAATGCCTGGTCAAGATCGCGCACAAACACTTCATGTCCGTTACGCACGAGGCTCCCGGCAAGTTTGCCGCCGACGTTGCCGAGGCCAATAAAACCAATTCTCATGCCGTGCTTTAAGACTGCACGATGCTTGTCTCACAAATGAAAATTTTGGCTAGAAGGCTAAAATATATTTGGTCGGGGACTCTGCCAATGCTGACCCGGCGGTCAGCTGTTAGGCCCGGCTCCACATCATGAAATTTTTTGAGCCAATGCCGTTTAATTGCTAATTTGTGATCGTGACTGGCCTGCCGCAAAGGCAAAGTCTGGCTCAATTCAACGGGACGGATTTTTTATCAATGCAGTCAAGCGCGCGGGTTGTTATTATCGGTGGCGGGATCATGGGGGCAAGCCTGCTCTACCACCTGGCCGAGCTGGGCTGGACTGACACCCTGCTGATCGAGAAAGACGAACTCACGTCGGGATCGACCTGGCACGCCGCCGGACAGTGCCCGAACATCACTGGCAGCTTTAATCTGGCCAAGATGCATGCCTACAGCAATCAGCTTTATCCGCAGCTTGAAGCACTGACCGGACAGTCGGTCAGCTGGCACACCTCTGGCGGCATTCGGCTGGCTACCAATGAAAGCGAGCTGGCGTGGTTCAAATACATCCTCGGCTATTCGAAAATCATCGGCTTCGACATGGAGATCATCAGCCCGGAAGAAATCCGGCGGGTCAATCCGTTCCTGACCACCGATGGGGTGATCGCGGGGGCCTACACCACTCAGGACGGTCATGCTGATCCATCGGGCATCTGCAACGCGCTGGCGATCGGTGCGCGCCAGAAAGGTGCAAAGATCGTCCGCCAGAACCGCGTCACTGGGTTGACTCAGCTGCCCAGCGGTGAGTGGGACGTCGCGACGCAGCAAGGCACTGTCCGGGCCGAATTCGTTGTCAACGCGGCGGGGTGCTATGCCCGGCAGGTCGCCCAAATGGCAGGCATTGATATTCCGGTGACCAATATGGAACACCATTACCTCGTGACCGATCCGATCCCGGCTTTCGCCGAACGCGACGAAGAAATACCGGTGATCCGCTGCCCTTATATGTCGGGCTATATGCGCCAGGAGCAGCAGAGCGGCTTGATCGGCGTTTACGAGAATGTCGCGCTTGCCGAAGCTTGGGCACCTAAAGGATTGCCCGAATGGGAATCGACCAGCGAACTATTCCCCGATGATCTTGACCGGATCTCCAAGTGGCTTGAGCGCGCGATTGAGCGGATGCCGGTGTTTGGTGAGGTCGGGATTCGCCAGGTCATCAATGGCGCAATTCCGCATACTCCCGATGGCGGGCCGCTGCTGGGGCCAGCCGCTGGGCTGCGCAATTTCTGGCACTGCTGCGGCACCTCGTTCGGCATCGCGCAGGCCGGCGGAGCGGGCAAATACCTGGCGCAGTGGATGGTCGCCGGCGATGCCGAGATTAACATGACCGAGTTCGATCCGCGTCGCTATGGCCCTTTTGCTGACGAAGCCTATTCGCGCGCCAAGGTGTTTCTCGATTACCGGATGACCTTCACCACCCGGCTGCCGGGTGAGGAAGAGCCCGACGGCCGGCCGCAGCGGACCAGTCCGCTTTATGCCAAATTGCAAGGCCAGGGGGCGGTGTTTGGTGAAACCTATGGCTGGGAGCGCGCCAAGTGGTTCTCGCTCGATGGCCGCGAAGAGGTCGGCGGCTACACCCGCACCAATGTGTTCGAGGTGGTGTCCGAGGAAGTCCGCGCGGTCGAACAGCGCGTTGGCCTGCTCGATCTGACCGGCTTTGCCAAATACGATGTTACCGGCCCCGATGCGGAGAGTTTTCTCAATCGCATTTGTGCCAACCGGATGCCCAGAAAGCCGGGCGGGATCGGGCTGGTCCACCCGCTCACGCGGCTCGGCCGCATTTATGGTGAGATGACCGTCACGCGGATGGCCGACGATCACTTCTACTGCCTCTCCGCCGCCGCCGCCGAACAGCGCGATCTGGATCATATGATGCAGAGCCGGCTGGACCACGAACAGGTGACCATTTGCAACGTCACCGATGAACGCGGCGTGCTCGTGCTAAGCGGACCGCGTTCGCGCGATTTGCTGGCCAAGCTGACCGATGCTGATCTGTCGAATGATGGCTTCCGCTGGCTGAGCGGACAGGAGATCGACATCGCCGGGCACACAGTGCGGGCCTTGCGCGTTTCTTATGTTGGCGAACTGGGCTGGGAGCTGCATCCGCAAATGGCGGCGATGGCCGATCTGTATGACGCGATCTGGCAGGCCGGACAGGATTTTGGGATCGCCAATTATGGGCTCTACGCGGTCAACTCCATGCGGATGGAAAAGGGCTACAAGGCCTGGGGTTCGGAGCTGACCAACGAGTTGACCATGATCGAGGCCGGGATGGACCGCTTCATCAATTTCAAGAAAGATGATTTTGTCGGCAAGCAGGCCACGCTTGATGCCGGAGCGCCGAGGTTTAAGATCGTCCACGGTGAGTTGGAAGCCGATCTGGTCGACGCGCGCGGCGGTGAACCGATTATGGTCGGCGATGACTGTATCGGTCTGACCACCTCGGGCGGCTATGGCCACCGGGTCGGCAAGAGCCTGTTCTTCGCCAGTGTCCCGCCCGAGCATGCAGCGCCGGGATCGCGCTTCGATGTTCTGTTGCAGGGCGAACGACACGTGGCAACGGTGCTGGACGCGCCCGTCTATGATCCCGACAACGCCCGGATGAAGGTCTGACCCGGTGGCTGCTGAACTTCCCAACCGCGCGCGGGTGGTCATTGTCGGCGGCGGGGTGATCGGCTGTTCGATTGCCTATCATCTGGCCAAGATCGGCTGGCGCGATGTGGTGCTGCTGGAACGCAAGCAACTGACCAGCGGCACAACCTGGCATGCCGCCGGGCTGGTCGGGCAGTTGCGCCCGTCGATCAACATGACCCGGCTCGCCAAATATACTGGCGAGTTGTATCGCGGGCTTGAGGCTGAGACCGGCCAGGCGACCGGGTACCGCCAGTGCGGCTCGATCTCGATCGCGACCAATCTCGAGCGCTTTGAAGAACTCAAGCGCAGCGCCTCGATGGCCAAGGTGTTCGACCTGCCGGTGAACGTCATCACCCCCGAACAGATCAAGGAACTCTATCCGATTGCCAATGTCGACGATCTGGTCGGCGGCATCCACATTCCCAGCGATGGCTATGCCAATGCGGTCGATATCACGATGGCGCTGGCCAAGGGCGCGAAGCAGGGTGGCGCGCGGATTTTCGAGAATACCAAGGTCACCAAAATTCGCCACGATGGCGAACGCGTGACCGGGGTCGACACCGCCGAAGGCACGATTGACGCTGATTATGTGGTGCTGTGCGGCGGGATGTGGACGCGTGACCTGGCCGCGAGCATCGGGGTGACCGTGCCGCTCCACGCCTGCGAGCATTACTACGTGCTGTTCGAGGGCATCGAAGGGCTGAGCCCATCGCTGCCGGTGCTGCGTGATTATGACTATTGCGGCTATTACAAATACGACGCGGGCAAGCTGCTGGTGGGCGCGTTCGAGCCCAATGCCCGGCCGTGGGGGATGGACGGAATATCGGACGATTTCTGTTTCGACGAGATCGCCGGAAGCTTTGAACATTTCGAACCGGTCCTGGTCGATGCAATGCGCCGCGTCCCCGCGTTGGAAAATGCCGGCATCCAGAAGTTCTTTTGTGGCCCCGAAAGCTTCACCCCCGATGTCCGGTATCATCTTGGCGAAAGCGCCGAGCTGAAGAACTGCTTTGTCGCCGCCGGGCTCAATTCAATCGGATTGCAATCCGCTGGCGGGATCGGCAAGGTCATGGCCGACTGGATCCGCGATGGGATCCCTCCGGCCGATTTGTGGACGGTCGATGTTCGCCGCAACATGCCGTTCCAGATCAACCGCAAATATCTGCGTGAGCGGGTCAGCGAGAGTCTGGGGCTGCTCTACGCGACCCATTATCCGTTCAAGCAGTATGAAACCGCGCGCGGTGTGCGCCGATCAGCAATCTATGATCGGATGGTTGGCGCAGGTGCCTGCCATGGTGAGGCGTTCGGGTGGGAGCGTCCCAACTGGTTCGGCGAGCCGGGGACCACGCCCAAATACGAGTATAGCTACGGCCGGCAGAACTGGTTCGCCGCCAATGCCGCGGAATGCCAAGCCGTGCGCGAAGCCGTGGGCTTGTTCGACCAGAGCTCGTTCGCCAAATTCCGCTTCGAAGGACGCGATGCGGCGCGTGTACTGAACCAGGTCTGTGCGAATGATGTCGATGTCGCTCCGGGCAAGCTGGTCTATACCCAGTGGCTGAATGCCAAAGGCGGGATCGAAGCCGATCTCACCGTCACGCGCCTGTCCGAAACCGCATTTCTGATTGTCACCGGGGCCGAAACCGAAACCCGCGATTTCAACTGGTTGAAACGCCACACCCCGGCTGGTGCGCACGCAGTGGTGACCAACATCAGCTCGGGGATGGGCGTCATCTCGATCATGGGGCCGAATGCACGCGCATTGTTGCAATCGCTTTCGCCCAATGATTTGTCGCACGAGGCGTTCCCTTTCGGGACCAGCCAGGAGATCGAGCTGGGCTATGCAATCGTCCGTGCCTCGCGCATCACCTATGTCGGCGAACTGGGGTGGGAGCTGTACATCCCGACCGAGTTCATGACCGGGGTTTACGACGAAATCGTCGCGGCGGGCGCGGCCTTCGGCCTGAAACACTGCGGCTATCACGCGCTTAACGCCCTGCGGATGGAGAAGGGCTATCGCCACTGGGGGCATGACATCACCGACGAGGATACACCGCTCGAAGCGGGGCTGGGCTTCGCGGTCAAGCTCGACAAGCCGGGCGGGTTCATTGGGCGTGAGGCGCTGGTGCAGCAAAAGCAGGACGGACTAAAGCAGCGCTTGGTCCAGTTTCTGCTTAAGGATCCGGCGCCGATGCTCTATCACAACGAGCCAATCTGGCAGGGCAGCCGCATCGCTGGCTATATCCGTTCAGGCATGTATGCGCACACGCTGGGCGCGGCCTGCGGACTTGGCTATGTGACCGCAGCCGATGGCAGCGTGGTCGGACCGATCGATCCTGATGGGTATGAAATCGAGATTGCCGGAGTGAGCTATTCGGCCACCGCCTCGCTCAAACCGCTATACGACCCCACCAACGCGCGGATCAAAATCTGATGAGTGAAACACCCGTCGCCATGATGCAGCGGCTCGCTGCCAACACCCGCGTTGGCTATAGCTTCGAGCAGGAATTCTACACCAGCGACGCAGTTTTCCAGGCCGATATGGACCAGGTGATCGGCCAGAAATGGATTCTGGCCGGACATGTTTCGCGGATCCCTAACAAGGGCGATTATTTCCTGTTCAGGATCGGCGCCGAGCAGATCATCATCATCCGCGAAAACGCAGACAGTGTTCGCGCCTTCTTCAATGTTTGTCGCCATCGCGGCTCGATCTTATGTTCGGCGCAAAGCGGCAACGCGCCCCGGCTGGTCTGCCCCTACCACGCCTGGACCTTTGGCCTCGATGGCAAGCTGATCGCAGCGCGGCTGATGCCAGAGGACTTCAACAAGGCCGAAAACGGTCTGTTTGCCTGCCATATCAGGGTGTTTCACGGGTTGATCTTCATCAATCTGAGCGAAGGCGAGCCGGTCGATTTCGACGCGACCTTTGGCGATATGGGACCGATCCTCGATTATCACGGGATCGCCGATGCCCGGATCGCCCATGCCAGTAGCTATCCGACCGATGCCAACTGGAAGCTGGTCGTCGAAAATTTCTTCGAATGCTATCACTGCGTCCCCTCGCACCCCGAATTCTGTTCGATGCACGCGGCAGAATCGATCGTCGCGGTTGGGGCCGGGCCAAATTCGGGGCCGGCCGATGCGGTCGCCAGCTTTACCCCCAAGCTCAAGGCCTGGGAGGCGCGGGCAAGCGCGCTCGGTCGCCCAACCGGCAATCTCGACGAGCCGCCCACCAGCAGCCATTTGCGCCTGCTGATGCAGCGGATGAACAAGGACGGCTGGGCCGCCGAAACGCAGGATGGCACCGCGCCTGCGCCGCTGATGGGCAAGCGCACCACCCCCGATGGCGGACGCATGCACCTCAGCTTCAGCCCGTTCAGCCAGATCGTGGCGGATGATTACTTCGCGATCCTCTTTCTGTTCACGCCGCGGGTGGCCTTGCAGTCCGACGTCGAGATGATCTGGCTGGTCGATGGCCGCGCCAGCGAAGCCGAGGTCGATATCGAAAAGATGATCTGGGGCTATCACGCCACCACCACGCAAGACAAAGT